>QXYA01000075.1 GCA_009887135.1 Candidatus Poseidoniales archaeon | reverse complement strand
ACTTTGGAAACTTGGACTTGACCACCCCACCCATTTCCGAAAATCATTACTTGAAGTGGAACAATGGGGTGCTACCGGTTCAACTGCGTCCCCACAATCTGATTTGGGACGGCAATTAGATGATCTCGAACTTGTAGACCCAAATGGAATGGTCCGGCGTGATGGAGAACACATGGTCCTAGCCGTTGGCCGGCATCGAGGACGTCACCTGAAGGAATTATTAGAATTAGACATCAGCTATTTGCACTGGCTTATTTCACCAAATGGTATCGAAGACCAAGGGGCTTCAGAGGAAATCCAAACCTATCTCGGTCTCGGATCATCTTCCTGAATCTGGAATAGGTGCCCATGGCAGAACATCGCACCAAGGACCGACTCTCCAAACATCTCGATTCATCATGGCACTACCGATGAAAATTGGACCTTCGTGCCCCTCATCAAGTAATTTTTCAAGGACTTCTTTACCTCTTCCGTCGAATTGAACGCTTCGCTTATCGCCATTGGGTTCAACTTCCCCTTGATCGCCTTTGGGCGTGCATGACTCTACGATTGCAATTCCCTGTGCAGGTTTGTATTCGTGGATGAGGATCACACCATCTGCGAAATCGCCTTTGTGAAGGCTTCCACTTTCATGCCTCCACTTCAACCAATGAGGGCACCATGCTTTCCAATCACAAAAGCCACCGCAGGAAGATTGGCCTGGTGTTGGTGCAAGTGGTTCTTCTGTAATCTGAGTTGCCTTCCAAGCAGCCAGTGCATCCTCGAGTACATTGTCGCCTTTAGCAACCCATTTTGAGGTTGTACTCGTGTACCATCCTTCTGCTCGAACAGGAGGAGGGTTCGGGTTATTCGAAAGAAGAATATCCCTGTACATTCGGAGTTGTCGATTCACTTCTGGCTTGAGTGAACCGATTGGTGCTTTCCCAGTTTTTAGATCTGCAACGAGCCACCCTGCAAGTTTGCCTTCTTTATCGATCTCTGCGAGAAGTAAATCTAAACGGCCCATTAGATGTCCATCTTTTGTTACCAATTCGCCTTCGACTGCAATGACGAGTGATTGTATTTTCTTCCATAATGCGACAGTGATTCTTTCGAATGAAAGCCCTGCAATTCCGACATGATCTAACAGCATATTTACGGCTCCAGCCTGCTGTTTTCTAGCTTCCTTGTACTTGTCATCCTTCCAGTTTGGATGACGTGGGGTTTCATGGAAAATTTGCTTTTCTTCCTCCCAGCGCTTTTGAAGAATCTCATCTGCTGTATTTGGTAACCAACTGGATTCAGACAATGCTCGTCCATCGAGATTGATTTGGAGAAGGTCTTCGATGGAAGCATGAACTGCTGTACCAAGTGAGGCAGCCATTCCAGCTTTACGAGGTAAACCCTGCCGGCTGAGCCAATACATACGAGGACATGTCTCGTAACGATTCCATGCCGAAGGTGAAAGTCTGTGCTGCCGTTCTTCGACCATGTTCTTCGGTAAGCATTGAGGGACATCAAACCTACGCTTGTAGCCGAAAGTGTTGAATGCCTCCGCCTCAACCTTAGGACATGGAAGGAACAATGGTCAAGATTCGATCTGATGTGATTACGGAAGAAGCATTGGTCATTACTTGTTTTCCGAGCGTAGGGATGGTTTCAAGCGTCGTCGGACATTTCCTTATCGACAATTTGGATTTGGAATTTGTTGGGGGCGTCGTCGATCCTCGCCTACCCCCTCTAACTCTCGTAACAGATGGAAAACCAATGCCCATTATCCGTGCTTATGCTGGTAAACCTGAGTGCAGTATTGATGGCTGCGACAAAATTATTCTTATCATGAGTGAGTTGGTAATTCCAAGCCCATTGGTTCATGACATTGTGTGGGCGTTGTATGATTGGTCAAAGGGTTCCAAAATTAGAATGGGTATTCTTATTGATGCATTCTCAAAGGAAGGATTGACTGGAAACAACGGTATCGAAGAACCAACTATCGAATACGAAGACACACCTGAAACTGACCTCGTAGGAATAGGGGCGACCGATAATGTAGTGTCCATGCTTGGTGACCTTGGCGTTCCAATGTTAACAAACGGAGTCATTCGTGGTGTTAACGGAGTCCTACTCAGCGAGGCAAGACGCCGTTCAATCGATGTTATGAGCATCATGGTCGAAGCAGATCCACGATTCCCTGACGCAAGAGCTGCTGCTACATTGGTCAAGAAACTCAACTCTATCCTTCCTACAATTCATCTCGATGATGAACCTCTTCTTGAAGAAGCAAAATTGCTTGAAGAGCAGTTGAAAGCACTCCTTAATGCAGCCACGCCTTCAGAGAGTCCCTCTCCTTCATCCATGCTTTACGGTTGAAGTTCTTCGAAGTACAAGCGCTACAATCACAATGAGTATCACAAGGGTACTCATCCACGAAGGAAGAAGTGGAGTTGTTGTCTTGATCCAAGGAATAAATTCTGTTAAGGAATCTCCGCGGCTATATGTTCCTCCCAATGAAGCAGTTAGGAGCATACACCCTGTTGATGATGCCCCGAGTGCATTGTGAATATATGACTCAGCCTTCTTCATTGGCTCATGCAATTTCCAACGTGTGTAGAGCACACCAATAGCAAGTCCTCCCCCAGCAGTTGAGAGCAACATCTTGTTTGCCAAGAGCGGGGAAGAATGGGCTCCTGCAGGAGACGCCCCTAGTCCAGATAATATTGCGAATGGGAGTGCAAGTAACCCAAAGAGAAGGGCAGCATGTGCGGTCGTATCTGCAATTTGAGAATACTGAGAGGACTCTCTTTCTCTCCATGTAAAGAATGTATGAAGAGCAAAACAAAGCCCTGCAAGAGCGAAAGACCCCACGACTAATTCCGTCGTAATGACGTGAAAAGTTCCATTTTCAATCATAGACGTCCCTCCAAGTAATCTGATCCATATTGATTCCATTGTTCCATGTTCCATCCTGCAGGTAATCCCTCAGCAGGTAATGGCGGACCCATATTTTCTTGTTCAAGCACTTCTGAGGATGCATCATATTTCTTCAGTTCTGAAGTATTTTTCCTTGGAATCTTTAACAAGAGGACAATCCCAAAGAAAAGAACGATATGGGCGAGTGATTGAAGATTCAATGCCATTTCGTTGGCTTCCCATTTCGGTTCGAGACTGGCTAAGGAGAACCATGGCGTAGTTTGAGTAGGGCCTTGTCCCTCGAGAATTGCTCGCCATTGGATCGTATTTCCGTCAATAGAAGCGGGTAGTGAAGCTTTCCAGCAATCTCCGTCTAAGGATGTTGGAACTTGAATAGAATCTCCTGATGGTTCACGCCATTCAATCTCAACACTCGAGGCATTAATTGTCTCAACACATAGATCAGTCGAATCACCAATGTCGCGAGATGTTGTCGGAGAATACTCTGGATTGAGTCGTTGAAGATTCTCAGGGATTGGAATTACTTCAACCTCAAAGGCTTGCGAGATTCCAAAATATGGGCTGCCTGAACTATCGCCATGCTGCACAGCAACGTAGAGCGTCTTTGAACCGATTTCATCAGCCCTTAGAATCCATGTGTGTGAATAGACAGATGTGGGGGGATTATCCATTGAAATCTCGATGTAATTATTGGCATCACCCATACCGTCAGAGAGTATTTCCCATCCGTGAGAAGTTGGAACATCTCCGTTCGCATTTGTTGTTGATAGTAAAAATATTCCAAGTGTATCGAGGTTATGTTCGATTCCAATACCAGAAATCTGAACTGTGATTTCTGCTGGTTGGCCGACCCAAACAGATTCTGCTGGTTGAAGATCTAAACCAAGATTAGAACTCGCATTTTGATTTGCATCACCATGACATGCTCCACCACATTGCATATCCTCCAATCCATTTCCAACACCTCCGGGATTCCCACTTACGTGAAGAGGAACCAAGAAGGCTAGAACAAGAAACACTGTCAAACGTGATCTCAAATTAATCACCTCTCCGAAGGATTACTGCAACAAGGAATAGAATACCGATAATCGTGTAAAGAGATCCTAGGCCAAACCCAAGAGTTGTTGAGGGCCCATCATCAAAACTAGCAGCTTGCGTATCGATGGTAATTTGTGTCAAAGGCGATTGACAATCAGATTCGAGTGTTCGATCTCCAATAGTTACAGTCAATTTGTAGGTTGTAAGACCGAGTATACTCGGAGTATCTGTAAAGCTTGTTTGATTTGTTTGGCCCAAAAGAACCCCATTTCGATATACATTGAAATCTGCTGATTCTTGTGCATTCCAGGTCCATTCTACATTGACAGTTCCATCGTCAAGAGATGAAGTTAAACTTGGGCATGGCAATGCTGATAGTGCTTGAATAACGAACGTAGATTCGTCTGTTGCACCAGATTCATCGGTTACGACCAAGGTGATAGATACGCTTCCTGAAAGCGGCATGAGGAACGAGACATCTGTTCCTGAAGTGGATGATTGACCTGCTTGTGATGACGACCAAGCCCATTGATAACCAACGATTCTGTTATCAGGATCAGAAGAAGTACTGGCTGTTAATTGAACGCGTTCACCGGCATATGCATATTCTGTCAGAACTGTTATGATCGCAGTTGGAGGAGCGTTTGAAATTGTGATTGATGTTGAAGAAACTCCTGCTTCCTCCCCATCTGTGGCAAGAACTTCTACGCTCCAAATCTGTCCAGGACCGAGATATGACGACGGAACGGTTGTAGCATTGTCCAAAGACCCTTCTCTAAATCCATTCCTAAACCAAGTAATGGAGGTTATTTCAACCGAATCGGAGTCAATATCTGAGGATTCGATGATGAGTGTAATATCTTCTTGGGAATTGATTGAATCACTGACTGTTGCTGTTACTGATGGTTCGGAATTTATGATATCAACATACAATGTTTCACTTTCTGAACTTGTGTCTGAACCATCAAAAGCATGAATCACTGCAGCCCAATTTTGCCCTTTTGAAGTCTGAGAAGATGGAAGTGGATTTACATTTTCCAATTGAGGCTGAACAACATCATCAAGATACCACTGGATATTGAATGTGAGACTATCAAAGACATCTACATCAGTCATTTGGGCATCAACTGAAACGTTTGTTTGACCTGTTATTTGTGAGGCACTAAGCGAAGCAGATTGTAAAACAGGGGCTGTATTTTCGATTGTTGTAGATGGAGAAGATTGCCATGTAGACCATGTTGTTCCATCATTGACACGAACACTTACACTCCATGAATCTCCTTTCATTGTGTTCAAAGAAGAGAGCGTTTGTGATTCCACGTCTGTCTCTATGCCATTCTTCATCCAGCGATATTCTGTATTAACAATTGAGTCCATGTCAGCATCTGATGAGGTCGCAAGAGCAGTGAGATCGGTTTCCGTAGTCGGGTTGCTTGGGGTGATGGTGACGCTATCCACTGAAGGAGGAGTGTTTGATGTGGTCGAGCCGATAACAACCGGAGAAGATTTCATCCAAGCCGAAGAATCCGTTCCATCAGAAACTCGCATTTCAATCTCCCATGAATCTCCATTTCGAGTTGCAAACGATGGAAGAGGAGAGAGACCGTCCAATGACGATTGAATATTACCATCAAGATACCATCTATATTCATAGGTTAGGGTATCCATTGCATCTGCATCTGAAGAAGAATTCACGACAGACAAATCATCGGTCGTCCCTGGATTTGAGAGTCCTATTGAAACTGAGGAAAGGATTGGAGCAGAGTTGCCAATTGTGATTGAACTCGAAGCAACCATTGTTCCAAAATCGGTCCCATCGTTTGGCGTAACTTCAGCATTCCAGTTCTCGCCTTTTTCAGTCTGAGAGGAAGACACTGACATCATTCCGTTCAGGGATGTTTCAAGAACACTATTTTTGAACCATTGAATTGTTGAGCCAGCCTCAGTATCGCCGTCTACATCGTCAAAGGTGTACGATAAAACAAGCGTGTCTGTTGTACTTGCAGTAGCTGGGCTAAGCAAAAGGTTGCTCAGCGTTGGAGCTGTATTGGCAGGGGCGCTCCCTTCTGAAATTTGATAGGTGGTGGTATCCCACTCGTCATTTGTGTTGTATCCATTTCCATCAACAGCATTCCCTGCAACATCGATTGATACAACTCCCGAACCTGTTGAAGGAGCTGTCCAATCGACGCTCCAACTTCTGTAGTTGTTGTTGGCATGTGTTGCACTGTTTGCAGCCGTGTTGATCGTGGCTCCTGTTCCTGGAGAGGAGAGCGATCCTTTGTCGATGTCGAGAGAAAATCCTCCGTTCGTAGAAGAGGGGCCTCCAGTTACTGATACTGACAGTGTGTACGTGCTCCCTGCCGTATATGTTGTTGGTTGTCCTGACATTGAAACTGTTGCAGTTTGCGTACCACTACCATGGCAATAACCCCCACCACAACCAGTACCTTGGCCTGAAATTCCACCACTGTAAGCATTTGTCATTGGCGTAAACATGGCTAAGCAAAGAATTGCAAAAAGACCTAGCGTACGCTTTTTCATGGTTCAACCTCACGCTTATTGCGTAAAAGAGTTCGTTCTCGGGGTCAGAAAATTTCTCAATAATCAAACAAAGTTGGTTGCTCTGGAGAGGTTTTGTCAACGGACTCATTTGGAATTGGTTGATCTCGAATTTGTTGGTTGAGAAATTCTTCGCGCCAAACTGTAACGCCTAAACTCTCAGCCTTGGCAAGTTTCGAGCCAGCATTTTCTCCAGCAACGAGTACTGAGAGATTACTTGAAACGCTTCCAACGACTTTCCCTCCGGCAGCTTTTATCCTTGCTTGGATACTTTTCCTTGGTTCGGAAAGCGTTCCTGTGACGCAGAACGTCAAACCGGCAAAGGGGCCCTGATCCGTTTTTTGTTGCTCTGATTGAATTGTAAGATGAGAGAGGAGAGACTCAATTGCTTGGCTGCGTACCTTAATTCCGTCTCGTAATTGAAGAGCAACAATGTCTCCAACGCCTTCGAGAGAGGTCAGTTCTTGCATTCTCTCTGGCTCCTCGAAACTCTCATCAACCCATTTCATCATCAGCATCGGTTGTTGGAAATGTACTGCAATTGCAAATGCTAATTCTGGGCCAATCCCCGGTAATCCTAGTGCTTGGAGGAATTTGGAGAAGGTCATGGAACGCGTCTTGCCAATTTCTTGGAGAACATTTGTCGCAGATTTCTGCCCCATTCGTTCTAGAGACAGAAGTTTTGCTTCATCGAGGTCATAGAGGCCTGATATGCCATCAATAAGTCCCTCTGCAAGGAGTTGATCAACTAACTTCTCGCCGACGCCATCCATCTCCAATGCACGGCAATAGTAGAGAATGCTCCTCCCCATTCGGGCAACACAATGTACATCTATACATCGAATAAAAGCGCCTTCAATCTCTACTGAGCCATTGCATGCGGGGCATGCACTAGGCGCATCGACCGCCCTTCTTTCTGGTAACAAACCTGTGAACGGCTCTCCATCAGCATGGATTCGCCCTTCTAAATCCTGTTGTGATGCAGGACCTAGACTTGCTTCGATTTTTGGAATAACGTCTCCTCTTCGAACGATTCGGATTTTATCTCCTATACGGATCTCCAAACGTTCGACTTCACCAAGATTGTGGAGTGTTGTGTTCTCGACCGTCACCCCTCCAACGCGTTGTGGAGCGATGCGTGCAACTGGAGTGATTGTGCCTGTTCGCCCTGTTTGCCAATCGACATGCAACAAGACAGATGTAGCTTCTTCCGGAGGGAATTTCCATGCAAGTGCCCATCTTGGATGGTGCGCAGTCATGCCCAGTAATTCTCGTTTTGAAAGGTCATCCACTTTGAACACCAAACCATCTATTTCAAACTCGTATCTTGTTCGTTCGTTGGTCCACTTCTCTGTTTCTTTACAAAGCCCTGATGTTAACCCGTCTGCTTCACTCGATTCAGTGATGGTCCAAGGCGCCGGCTTCACCCCAGCGATTTCTGAAAGCCAGGAGAGAATTTCACTATCATTGTTGACGGATGGTGGGAAGGTTGAGTCAGGATGGCGTAATGATTCTTCAGGAAATTTAGCATCATATGCTAGAAATACCAAATCGCTTGCATTCGCCTTCCCTTCTGCTTTCTTTTGTCGCAGAGCACCGGCAGCTAAATTTCTTGGATTAGGGGAGACATCCGCATAGCGTTCTTCAAAGGTTGATTTACGCATAACGACCTCGCCCCGAATGTGAACATCCACTTCAACGCCAAGGGTATGAGGGACATTTTCTACTCGTCGTGCGTTTTTCGTAACGTCTTCTCCTCGATTACCGCTACCTCTTGTTGCTGCACGTACAAGTCGACCCTTTCTGTATTCAAGAGAGAGTGCTGAACCGTCGAGTTTGGGCTGAGAAATGAAGCGGGTAGCCTCAAGAGACGATTGACGGACGAAGTGCTCAATATCTTCATCAGAAGTCCCTTTGTTTAGTGAACGCATAGGGAACATATGGTCTACTTTGACAGTCCCTGGATCGATCTCTGCGCCGACGCGTTGCAACTGAGAGTGTGTTGGCTCGAGTTGTTTCAATTCATCCCAAAAGGCATCAAATTCTGAATCTGAAATTTCAGTTATGGCTTGATTATAATAGAGGTCTGAATGGTATGCGATTTGTTCGGCAAGCCAATCTATACGCTGATTTTGGCCATTATCGGACGCGTCAGATTTGGCCATAGTAATCCACCACCTCGACCCCATTTAAGGTTCATGATGACGGGAATTTTAGTTCGACAAATTCCCCATCAACCATTGGGCACCTAGTCATCAAAACTTCGCTCATGACACGAAGATGAATCTCTGCAACAACGAATACTGTTGCTGAAAATAAATGTCCTGATTTTGTTAGAAAGTCAT
>QXYA01000074.1:4588-5936 GCA_009887135.1 Candidatus Poseidoniales archaeon | reverse complement strand
GCATGGCCAAGCACATCCCCCATCCGTTCCGAGATACCCATGTTCGCCCTCGACCCTTCCTAGAAGGCATGGTGTTTCATTTCATCGCTTCTCCGATTCTTTGATTGTTCACATTTTGACATGCTATAAAAGACATTTTTTGATCGAAGTGGCAATGCATAAATATACAGTAATGATAGGTGTTTCTATGGGTCACTTCATTGTGTTGGTATGTGGCTCTTTAGCCGCAGCAGCCTCTCCTTTTTTAGCTCCTAAAATCGGCATCGATCTCAACTCGATGATATTGATTATCACCCTTCTTTCACTTTTTTCCCAGGAATTACTGGTTATTCAAATCGGTAAGCGTGAAGAGAATATTGCATTCACCCGTCGTTTCTATCGACATTATCCCATCGGAGAGTACTATTTGGTGAGATATAGCAGCTCTGTTTTTGCAATCGGGATTCTGTTCTCAATGCTAATATTTTCAAATTTCGGAATGAGTCAAAAGCATGCAATTTTCTATTTTTGTTTGCCGTTGATTGGCAAGTTGCTTTATGAGCCCCTACTAGGGACATATCTTCATGAGAACAAGAAGACCATACAATTCATTTTTGCATACCTTGTGATTAACATTTTTGCTCTAACATCCGGCTTGTCTCCAGCGCAATTATCGATTATACCCGATTCATTAACGCAGTCTTATGTTCTGCTCATGACAATTTCAACTTTGCTTACTCTTCGACTTGCGTATTACCAAAGCTTTTGCTTGAACGATACAGGAAGTTTGGAATCACAGATTGGGCATGTCCTCATGGCATTGTTCCTTCTCTCTCTGCCGGAAGCCGCGAGGCTCGGCGAACTTCTTCTATCCGAATTAAGGTGATCTAATGAGGCAAAAATTTACTTCTATTATTTTTGTTGCGATGATGTTGTCAATGTCATGGGCTAATATCCCTGTCGCTTCTGCCTCTGCTCCTCCGACGACCTCAGTTTCGATTACAACGTCTTTTTTTGGTACGACCGCCAATAATGGCTTCGTATTTACATCTGCGAATCCTAACATTGTTTTGAATGCCACAACACCAGCAAATTCGACTTTATATACGACAGAATACAAGTTGGGTGTCAACGGTAATGTGACTCATTACCAAGGCCCATTTCACCTCAACTCATCCAATTCTGTTGTCGAATTGAAATACCGATCAAACGGGAGTTCCGGTCTCGAACCTTGGAACTCACTCACAATTTCGATTGATACGGGCCTACCTACTTTTTCAGTGACATCTATCGGGCAACCGTTACAACGCTATCTGATGAACAGAAGTGTTCTCTTGACTTCAAATACGGTCCCATTACGTATTCAATG
>QXYA01000074.1:3102-4578 GCA_009887135.1 Candidatus Poseidoniales archaeon | reverse complement strand
GCCCTTGTGGCACTGAATCAAACCATGGATGCGAGCGTACAATGTAATGATAAAGTAGGAAATCCAAATTGGTTCAATTTTTCTTTCCGTATCGACTCATCCCCTCCTCGACTTACTACCCTTACTACGGGGTACAGAAATGGCGTGTGCACTTCTTCAACCTGGACTTTGTCAGCCTCGTCTCTTGATACAGACAGCGACTCCTCTGTGGAGACATTACAGAACGGAACATGGCAGGCGTTTTCCGGCCCTCGAAGTTTCTCTCCAGGATTTAATGACACGGTTCGTATCCGGGCTGTAGACCAAATGGGTCACTCCTCCAACATTAGTCAATGGACTGTCCTTATCGATGATTCGGAGCCAGTTGTGAACGCAACTCTAGTTGACAACCAATTGCTCTACACGGTTGAGGATGATTGTCAAGTTTCTGAGACATTGGTCCGGTGGGAAACGTACAATGGAAACCTCACTTCTTGGTATCAAGTCACCAACGGCTCGGTTTCCGTCCCGAGTTACTTGAATGGCTCTATTATTAGAGCCCATGTTCAGGCAGAAGATGAACTCGGGAACACAGCAGTATCACTGACACAATGGGCCCAAACGAACGGGTCAATGCCGTTCACTTTACTTTACGAACTTTCGGACATTCTCGCTGGCTTTGCAGCACCAGAGTTCTCTGTTTTACTTGCGCCACAGGGCATTCAATCTTCTGCAACATATACATTGTATGAAGGCAACCAGTCTGTTTTCAGTGGAAACGTATCCGGACTAACCACAGTTGATTATAATTTTTCTCACGGTGACAATATCCGACTGTATGTTGTAACCACTGGGGCTCTTAACGCCACTTCACACTACAATCACTCGTGGGTTGTTGATGGGGACAATCAACAATCAGTCGGAATTTTCACATCTGGTTCGTATGTAAACTCGACAGAGTTAATCTTGGGCCCGACTGGCGTTATGCAACATACAGCTTCGCTCGATGACCTCAATGGCGTAGGTGCCGCCTTCGTTGAGTGTACTCCGAATGGCATTCAGTGGGCTCGTTCACTTGGTTCTCCCATCCAACCCCAAGGAATTTCTGGCCAAACTATGAATTTCGTTCTTGGATGCAGAGCAATTGACCTTCTTGGCAATCATGGGCCGACAACATGGGCGAACGGCAGTTTAGATTTGGTCAAGCCCTCAGCAACCATTTCGCCCCCATCTACTCGTCAAATTTCTCCTTCGTCAGCGCTTCAAGTTCAAGGCCAAGATACAGTTGGGGTAGGCCTTCTAGTAGTTGAATTTACTTGGTCAAATGGTACGTCAACCCTTTATCAAAATTATACGCTAGCAACGGCGAGTTGGTCCACCACAGTAAATCAAATATTCCCCCAAGCCTCTGACGGGACAGTTGGACTGACGGTCCATGTTACAGATACCGTTGGTAATTCACGAATTGTATCGGGGCATACTTGGCAACTGAATACA
>QXYA01000074.1:1363-3092 GCA_009887135.1 Candidatus Poseidoniales archaeon | reverse complement strand
CGCATTCCTCCCTGGAACAAACTTAACCCTTCGGCTCAGCCCCCCAGCAACGGGTTGGCCGGGGGTATGGATGAATTACACATTCCAATTTAACGGAACCACGCTTTTTTCCGGTAATTCAACCAGCCTCGTATCGCTCCAGCCTAATTTCTCAGCAAACGGGAATGCGTTGTTGAGCATCACAACTGGCGATTTACTTGGCCGCACGCAGAATCAATCATGGTCGTATAGTGTCGATACAACGAATACAGCGCTTCCTCTATTCAGTGTTGAGGGTTTGAATGTTAGCAATGGTTCACAACCGAGCCTCGGGCCGTACTCAAAAATCAGAATTTCCAATGTTGTGGACGATAGTGCGGGGGTTGGGGGCGCTACAGCATCATGCACGTACGACCGCTCTACTTGGTTCGTTGTTGAGAATGGGGATCTTTTCGGACTTCCTGCCTTTCAATCATCAATTACGGATTTATTACTAGAGTGTCAAAATGCTGACTCCTTTGGCAATGTTGGACCACTGGCAAACTTCAGTTTTTACCTTGACACGGCGGAACCAACACATTCGTTGAATCCAAATACGCCATACATCTCCCCCCACACACCACTGAATATTTCATCTTTTGATTCTTCAGGTGTGGCCACGAATCAACTTCGTCTCCAATGGACCAATGGCTCAACAGTAGTGTATCAAAACATTACGCGAAGTTCAGCAATTTGGAACACAACAGTTCTTTCTGCGTTCGGAACGCTTTCTGCTGGTGTCGTTTCTGGTTCACTTACCACGATTGACCATTTAGGAAACACCAAAACATCTCAAGGTTACAGCTGGTTGCTCACCACCCAACAACCAACCCCTTCTCTTTCATCAGGCAATGGAGTTTATTTGACTCATACAGGCACCAACGGAGTCGCATTTACAATTGGAGGTACATCAGGGGGAGTCGGCACTCACATCATTGATTATACGATAAGTTATGGTAATGGGACAATCATCAGCCAGGGGTCAACAACCTCGCAGGCAGCAATAAGCCTATCAAATTTAGAGGAAGGGCAGATTGAGATCACTGTGACGATAACCGATAGCTATGGGAGGGTGCAAAACCGAACATGGTTCTACACGGTTGATGGAAGTGTTTCACCTCTTCCACATTACACGGTTCTCGGGCACAATATTTCTCTTAACTCAATAATTTGGCTTGGCCCTTCATCCACAATTGTACTGAGCAACCGCCTTGATTCACCCGGTGGTGTTGGGCATCAAATGACTCGTTGTAGTTGGGACGGCACAAATTGGTTTACAGCTTCAACCACAGAGGGAGTTTCCCCAATTCATGTCAATGAACAACATGTTTCACATCAATTAAGATGCAAGAACATCGATCTCCTTAACAATGCTGGCAATCACTCATGGTTCAATTTCTCAGTCGATACCATCTCGCCAGTTCACTTGCTTTCCCCTGCCTCCCAATCAGTTATCGCTCCAACCAGTCCCATCGCCTTCTCTAGTTTTGATGCTCGTGGCATTTCGTATACGGAAATGAATCTCACTTGGACCAATGGCGTGAATTCATGGCATGAGACACAGTTAATTTTCACAAATAATTGGACTGGATCCCTTCACTCACTGCGCAATACTTTCGCCGATGGAATAATCAATGTTGAATTGAGAACGTTTGATGTTCTTGGGAATCTCAACAGCACGACAAGTATTGAATGGAATTTGAACACCACA
>QXYA01000074.1:0-1353 GCA_009887135.1 Candidatus Poseidoniales archaeon | reverse complement strand
CGGAGGCACAGTTCTTTCAACACAAACCAATGCATCAACAGTTTACTCCTTTACGGCGGCGACAAACCTTGGAAATGGAACTATTTTTCTTAACATAAGCACACAAGATGCCCTCGGGCGGACACACGACCAAGTGCTGCAATACATCGTCGATCGGACAATATCAATTGCGCCTTCTATGCAATTTGTTGGCCGTACCTTCACAAAGAATGGTAATATCTTCCTTGGCCCATCCTCGGGAATTACTTTGAACAACGGAGGTGACGATGTAGGAGGCGTTGGCATTGCCTCAACATCGTGCAGTTGGGATGCGTCTACCTGGTTTAATGCAAGTTCTTTGGGGACTCTCATTCCATCAAGTTCCTACGGGTCTGTAGAGGCTTTTAACTTGCAATGCAGAGGTATTGACTTACTCGGTAACCTGGGTCCGATTGTTTGGTCCAATGGTTCCACTGATGCAGAGGCCCCTACTACTGTTTTTGGCATCCCCGCTGGAACACTTCTTTCGGAATCTACGGTCTTAAATTCATCATGTTCAGATACACTAGGATGCTCTTTGAAGTCTATTGTGGCAAAATTTACCGTTGGCGGCACGGATACTTGGCATCATCGCACACTGAGTGGGAGCAGCGCATCACACCTTCTTTCAGGTCTTTTTACTGCAACCTCGCAAGGAACCGTTAGCTTTTATGTGATGGCAGAAGACAATGTAGGCAACACTGCGAATGTTTCGACCAGCACGTACGAATATGTGCATGGGGTCCCAACAGTATCGATTTCTATCCAATCACCTCATCATCTCAACTATGTCTCTTCAAACCTATCGTTTTCTGTACTCCCCTCTACAGGGTGGCTCTCGGGCATTAATGTTCATCTCACTATGACCAACTTTGATAATTCGACCGAATTCATAAATTCAACAATCAACCAATCAACTTCTACACAAAGTCAAGTAAACTTAGCCGAGGGTCAAATTCGGGTTACTTTGCAAATATGTGATCAATTATCACGATGTTCACAATCTGTGATTTTGTTAATCGTAGATCGAACAGGTCCAAGTGCTCCACAAATTGATATTCCCGCAGGATTTTTGCTTAACAATGGTAGCGTAGTAGGCCGCTCTGCTACCCTTGGCACAGTTGCCTCTGGCATCGATGGCGGTTCTTCGACCTACGAAACTATTTGCAGTTCGGCGCTGTTAAACTCCACTTTTACATCGAATCAATCTGTTATGCAGTTTATTTCTTTACTCAACTCAAGCGAATGGGCAACCTTGTCTTGCGTCTCTTTTGACTCTGTTGGAAACATCGGAAATCACACGAATGTTACTTTGTTTAGGGATGACTACAAGCC
>QXYA01000073.1:2153-3166 GCA_009887135.1 Candidatus Poseidoniales archaeon | reverse complement strand
ATGGTTCGCGAATCTATTGGTACAAAGGAGTTCTATTGTCACTTCTCTGGCGTCGAACATCGAACTGGAAATGCAATGCACTACACTCAAATCAAGAAGTCCGATCTCAACTTTGAACCTCTAGCTGAATTCATTGTTGAAGATGGAGGATGGTTGGACATCACCCTTATTTCCGATTCACCGCTTCTCGAGCACGATGCTATGTACATGCTTCAAAATATTGACAAAGCCAAACACAGGCAACTCGAGCGAAAAGCACGAGAAGACCGTCGAAGAGCACTTGCTGCTCAAACAGGAACTTCTGTTGAAGATATTCAGCGCAAGGAAGAAGAAATGGCAAAACTTCGTCAACAAGATGGCGTTTCAGAACCCGTTGCTGAAGCACCTGTCATTGAGCCTGTAAAAGAAGAAAAGAAGGCCCAAAAGAAACCTACCAAGGCTGCTTCCAAGAAGAAGGATGCTGCTGAAGATATTTCGTTTGAAGAAGACGATGATGATGATTTATTCTGATTCGGAGACGTACTTACCCTAAAGAAACCAATTCTTGGACCTCATATCGTAGGCAATGCACATAAGTGCAAGTAATCCGAGGATTAACAGCATGGCACATATCGCAGTATTAGGCTTAGGTAATTGGGGGACAGCAATCGCACGTTTGTGGCTACTGGAAGGCCATCATGTGAAAGGATGGACGATCGAACAAGAAGTCTATGAGTCCATCATGATGGATGGTGTAAATCGAAAATATCTTCCAGACCATTCTGTCGAGGGATTGGATGTAACGATGCATCTTGAAGAAGCGATGGAAGGTGTAGAGATTGTTGTCTTAGCAATTCCATCTTCTGTCATCCTCAACGTTGTAACTGACGTCATACCACATCTAAGACCAGGGCATGTTCTTCTCGACTTAGCGAAAGGACTTGCTCCAGGTAAGCGGCTCATCTCTGAAGCCATTCATGAAGCCCTCCGTGAAGCAGGCTGTTCAAATCCACTTGCAGTCCTTACAGGGCCAA
>QXYA01000073.1:0-2143 GCA_009887135.1 Candidatus Poseidoniales archaeon | reverse complement strand
CAACTATCGCACCAGAAGCAGCAAGTGGGGTAATGACGACTGCTCTGGTAGCATCTGAGGATGTTTCCGTAGCAAAGCGATTGGCAGAGACACTTTCTACGCCTACACTTCTCCTTCATGCGGCATCAGATCCGGAGGGTGCAGAACTTTGGGGGGCATTCAAGAACGTCGTCGCACTTGCTTGTGGACTTGTTGATGGTCTGAAGACAACAGGTACACTTGGTGGTGACAATCTCAAGGCTGCTATTTTTAGTGCTGGATTCAAGGAAGGATGCATCCTTCTCCCACTCTTAGGAGCAAAGGCAGAGGTTGCATTCGGACCTGCGGGTCTTGGAGACATGTACGTTACGTCGACGTCTCCATTTGGTCGAAATAGATCAATGGGGGAAAAACTCGGAACAGGTTTATCCCTCGAGGAAGCGCTTGAAGAGATGACTATGGTTGCTGAAGGTGTTCGTGCTGCTCGTATGTTCAGAGATCGGGCAATTGATCAATCAATTGACATCCCATTTACAAAAGCGCTTAACACCCTTCTTGACGGAGATATCGATGCAGAAGAATGCTGTCGCAGAATGGTTCTCTTAGGCTAAGGCCGATTTCCTCATATGTTGGAAGTTTATCCTCTGCACATGGCAGATGACCAAAGCACCGATTTGGATGAATTTGAAACGGGTCTCTTGACATGGTTGGTTGAATCTGACTTTCACGTTGAACCATGGTCAACATCAAAAGCTGCTAAAGCATTCATGGTTGATGAAGACACAATTTACGAGGCTGTAGCCTCGCTTTCTCGTAAAGTTCCTAATCGAATTCAAATCTTTTACAAGAATGGTGCACTACACATTGCCGCAGATTGACTCATTCTGCATCAGTTGAAGCCCTACGCTTCTTCCATAATTTGATCATGCCTCTCAACCATGTTGGTCGGCGTACGTCTCCTTCATCGGTGACGAAAGAACGAATCATTAACGAGAGTAAATCAATGATAACGACAACAAAGAAGATAATGATCAGGAGAGCTAGAACCTTGTCATATTGTAAAAATTTCAGATAGGTTGTGATGTAATATCCAATCCCACCTGCACCTACAATTCCGATGACTGTACCGTGACGTACATTGTATTCGAACATGAACATCAACTGACTCAAGAGATGGTTCCCTGTTTCGGGAATCACAACAGAAACAACCGTGCTAGGATGTGAAAGTCCCATTGCTCGACTTACTTCCAAACAATCACTGGGCATGCCTTCGAAGGCTTCATACTGTAACTTTCCGAGATATCCTACTGTGTAGAAGGTCATTGCTAGGACACCTGCTAACGGACCAAATCCAATGATAATGACAAAGAGAATAGCCCAAATAAGGGACGGAAGACTTCTTGCTGCTGCAAGAATGAATCTGAACGGAAGTGCGACATAAAGAGGCACAAGGTTTCGAGCAGCGAGTGATGAAAGGCAAAGAGCTCCAATGAAACCGAGCATTGTTGAAACAAAGGCGATTTTGATGGTCTCCATCATTCCAAGATAACCTACTGAACAGAATAATTCAATATCATTCTCACAAACTGGATAGGATTGAGCTTCTAAAACAGACCAATTTGGAGGCCACATGCTTTCTTCCACGAAGATGACAAGATTATCCATCCCTCCCTCGAGTCTTCCCCAATCATCTACGAGATCATTGAGGACAAGCCAAGCAAGAATGAGCAGAGAAAGGACTGCAAGAATCCAGCCACTCCTCATTCTTCTTCCTCCAAGGATTGTTCCCATTCTTCTAATGAGTAATCATGTAACTGATTGTCTTCGATGACCCAAATTCGCGTAGCAAATAATCGAACGTTCTCTTCGTGATGCTCCACCATAATGATGGAGGTTCCGTCTTCGAGCAATTGTTGCACTGCCTCGATAACAATCTCTACATTTTTGTGATCGAGTTCGCTAAGGAATTCATCAGCAAGGAGAAGTTGTGGCCTCTGCGCAAGTGCTCGTGCAGTAGCTACACGTCGAAGTTGCCCGCCTGAAAGTCGGCGGACAGGTTCCTTTAATTTGTCTTCAATACCAAGCGCTTTGACCGCTTCATCAACTCGATTTCTTCGTTCCTCAAACATGGTTTTTGAAAAGGAAATACTTGCTTTTGCTCCAA
>QXYA01000072.1 GCA_009887135.1 Candidatus Poseidoniales archaeon | reverse complement strand
GTTTCTTGTTGTGTTCTTGCCAAAGCGTTCAAAACAGTATGGCTCAACTCATTGAAAGAGTGTTTATTTACCGACATTCATACGAATACCTATGACAGAGTTTTCAGCCCGCCACATCTCAAGCCGTGGACTGAAATTCGCCCTCAATCATTCAGTGTTTGGCACAGAGGTTGTTGACGAAAAGCGCTATCAAGAAGCGTTGCTCAATGTCTTAACCGCTCAAGATTTTGACTCCATCCCATTGGTCGATTGTTTCAAGGGTGAAATCACCTCAATCGGACGACGGCAATTGCACGACGGAGATGTCGAAAAAGTGTTCATCCTTTCTTTGGAAGAGGTTTCAATAATGCCTCAAAAAAGTTCTGTAATCCGATGTATTTTCGAAGTGCTGTCCAATGAACATCACATTGTGTTCCTCACTGATGATGACGACAAAATTCGGGACGTCGTGACGATTGGAATGTTGACGAACCCGATCATCAAAGAATACCTCACCCTCCTGATTGGTAGGCTCTATACGGAAGGTTGGGATTTTAACGATTCATACCTGCACCTCGAGAACAAGCTCGACTATGAGTCCCCCGTTCGCATCTTCGAGGAATTGAAAAAACTAGCCTCTATGGTCGATAATCCTGAGAAAGTACCACCAACTGACTATGAGGTGAGCAAACAGATTGTTCATATTCTCTCTCTTTTGCAACCATTGAAAACATGGGACGATGGTCCAGAATCAGAAGCACTCAATGCTATTGATTATCCATTAAAGATTCCAACGCCGGAGTACAAACCCGGTACTGCAGGCTCTTTCGCCCAGCATCCATTTGGGGCAGTCATGGAACACACTGAAGATCAAGACGTGCAAGATTTGGCGTTCAGAATGTTTGCTGAAGCCAACAACTGGGATTACCTGGCGCTCAAAACCCCAAATGGAGACTATTCACACCTGCTGGGAAGCGATCAATCTATGATCGAAATGGAAGAGCCTGTTGCGGAAGATACAGAATTAGAGGAGATAGTCAATCTGTTTGATGCACAGAATCGACCACTTCAGGTGAAGTACAAACACAGCCCATACCCTGGAATCATTACTCCACAGGATGTGGTTTTCTCCGAGCATACGAAAGTAAGAATGGCTATGGAATTCTTGAACTTAGAAGTTAATGTGAGAAATACCTATTTGCACCGTCTAGGGAAAAGTAAAACTTCAGAGAAATTAAATTATAGAATTCACACTGATTTAGCATGGAAAGCACCTATTACAATGGTTTCCGCCAAACTGAATTCGATATTACCAAAAGAAAGCAGACTGTTTGACAATCGCAAGTTCATGGAGATATTCAAACTCAGAAACGCCATGTCACACAACGATTTCGCAGTCAAACCGGATGCTCAGATCGACCCACAAAAAACACGCAAATATATTCTATTTCTGAAAAACGAAAGTCCCTTGCTAAAGAATTACAATTCAGTTTGCAAACAGGATACAACTTTGCAGTACTCTGAATTCGCTCAAATATTTCATGCCGAGTTCAAGTTGATGATCAGGGCAATGGATAGAAAAAAGAAACTTAAGATCAGTGCCTTTGAACAGGGGCTTGTTCGCCTTACTTCTCGCGATGGGGTCTTCCAATTTCATTTCAACAATGGAGATGTTGTTTCGCATGCCAAAAAAGTAAAACTTATTTTGGCGAAAAGGAATTTTCCATGGAAATGTGAAATTATAGATACAGTTAAAGCCGCTGCTCTAGATAGAGCCAAAAAAGCCGCTGCTCTAGATAGAGCCAAAAAAGAACTAATTCCCGTCCTAAAAGCCAGAATACATGAGATGTTGAAATCTAAATACAATGAACAAACAGAAATTAGTGAATCTGAATTACGAGATCAATTGAAACCCGTTATTAGAGGAGTAAGAGATACATACTTTCTAACCAACGCAGAGACACAATCGATAGCAAAAATCTCGCAAGAGGCGTATAGACGTTTTAGTCCAAGCATTCTCGATTGGTGTGGTCTTGAATATACAAGATTAACACGAACCGATGATGATGGCAAGGAAACAGTCTACATCAAAATTAAAAATCTACACAACGGTGAGGAAGAATAATTTTCTGCTATCTACCCATTCGTGAAGACCAGTTCTCCGTTAGAAATTTCAAGTAATTTTTAAGACTGATTCCCGGTTGTGTAGACATATGAGACTACCAAAAGTTACATTATTTCTCATGTTTCTGCTCGTGTGTTCCCATGTACCACTTTCATCAGCAGATGAAGTCCATGCAACATCATACTCCGATTCTATTGATTCTCAATCCACTTGGTCAGAAGTCAAAGTTCTACCGAATGCGTTCGACAGCAACAACGCTACTTCAACATTTATTGAAGCGAACCGATGTGACGGAGGTAGTGCAACATGTACTTCAGGTCAAACATTCATTGTTCTCGACATAGAAATTCAAATGTCATCAAATACAACTCGAGCAGATGTACGATGGAAGATGGAAGCACCAGACGGATCTACACCTACAGATTCAAAGGGTACAATCAGCATTCTTGATTATTCAAATTCAAATTATGTTCTTCAAGCCCAGGATACTCTCATCTCGACGAGTGTGAGGGTTCAGGAAATACCTATCTTGAATAGTTACCACGATACATCAAATAAGATCACGCTCCGTTTTGCTCTTTATCATAATGGGACATCATTTGCATCGGATGAACTTGCTATGTATGTCTACACGATTTACGATGTCCGAGAAGACATAACTGATTCTGATGGAGATGGAATTGATGACGTTTCCGACTCGTGTCCAAATGGCGAGACTGGATGGACAAGTACGCCTGCAACAGACCATGATGGAGACGGTTGCAGAGACTCAACTGAAGATAACGATAATGATAATGACCTCATATTGAATCTCAATGATGATTGTCCTGAAGGTCAATTAAGTTGGTTATCCGACTCAATTTCCGATTACGATGGTGATGGATGCAAAGATGATCATGCAGAAGATGATGATGATGATAATGATGGGTACAATGATACTAGGGAGGCAGAATGTGAATCAAACCCCAAAAATGAACTCTCATTGCCGACCTTAGACCTGGATGGAGATTTTCTATGTGACGCTGAAGACCCTGACATGGACGGTGATGGTTTGGCAAATGAGGTTGAATCAAATACCTCTTTGTATGTTGATGAATTTGATACCGGAACAAGCAGCATGAACGCAGATTCAGATGGTGATTCATATTGTGATGGCCCATCCGTTCCGCTTTTACCTGCGGATGTGTGCACAAACCCTTCTGATGCATTCCCGAACGATGCAGCAGCATACCGTGATACAGATGCGGATGGAATGCCAGACGAATTAATTGGAACTTCTTCCACTGGTTTGATTGAGGACTTAGATGATGATAACGACAATTGGACCGATCTTGATGAAGCTTCATGTGGGGGAACAAACCCGAAGGATGACGCTTCATTCCCGGTTGATGGAGACGGAGATGGAATTTGTGATTTACTCGATAGTTTGGTTCTGAGTTATGAACAGAACGGTGCAATTTATTCTTCTTTCGAAGCATATGTTGGTCAAATAGACTTTGAAATACTCCCTAATTTGACTGGAATGGAAGCAACGACCTGGGAATACGTCGGGTTTCTGCCTAGTGATTTCCAATTCGATCAGGGAGCCATTACCGGGGCTATTGTGAACACATTAGATCAAATTGATATTACCGTCTGGGCGAATAACTCGGAAACTGGAGTCAATCTAAACACTTCAGTATCCATCATGTACCTCGAAAATTACGATGGAGACTCTCTACCAGATGGCCCCAGCATGAATGGGCTTGTTGTGGATGACGATGATGACAACGACAATGTCTTGGATGTTGATGATAATTGTCCAAAAGGAGAAATCGGATTAACCTCTGATAACGATACAGATGGAGATGGATGCAGAGATTTACTTGAAATCGATTTATTCCAAGTTATGGAAAGAAACGATTTGTGGTTCTTCGAAAATGCAAGTTCCCCACTACCGGACTCATGCTTGTTAGAAGGTTTCAATAATTCAATCCTGAAATGTTCTACGTTGCCAGAGGATCAACTTGGTAGATCAGTTGATGGGGGGGAGAATCTGAATGTTTCAACCAACATTCTCGCAATCGAAGAATTGAGAAACGATTCTATTGATGGGCAATGGTACAACGTTTATCCGCTCAAATCCGGTGAAGAAAAACTCATCCCTCGTCCAAATCCACTCCCGATCTTTGAAACAGAGTTCGTTTACACTGTTGATGACGCTATTGGACCTCAATGCATATGCGGAGATATGGTGTATGATGTGGCGGTTCGGTTTATTGCCCCTGGTATGAGTAACATAGACGGAGTAAACTTTAATTCCGAAACTGGAAGAATTTCAGGGACACCAACCAATGTTGACCAACATTTTGAGGTTGTCTTTTTGCAACTCAAACAGTCAAATGCCGGCTTCGGTCTACCGGGGAGCACAGTGAATTTTGTTGTCAATGATAAGTCTCCAATATTTTATGAGCAAAACAATCTAAATTACACGAATAAAGAATCATATGACCTTGAGGGTTTTAATCGGGGCGGCAAAGTCACTGAATGGAATATCCCAGAACAGTTGCCCACAGGCCTCACTCTCAATTCTAACGGAGAGTTAATCGGCACAACCTCAGAACAAATAGAAAATAAGTCATTCACCGTATTTTACAATAACTCAAACCCGAATGGGGGAGGTTCGTTTGAATTAGTCTTGACAAACACCATACAGGTTGAAGAAGAAAAGAATCTAAATCGCCTCTTTGGGATTGGAGCTATTGTTCTGTTAGCTGTTTTAATCCTTTTTCTAGTTTTATCCCGTAGGAAAGGCCCTCTCATACACATTGATAATAGCGTAAGTGTAGACAAAGTAGTTGGTGATAACGTACGTGGAGACAAAGTAGTAGCTCAAAGCCAACACCAGACTCAGAATGTGGATCAAAGCCAACACCAGACTCAGAATGTGGATCAAAGCCAACACCAGACTCAGAAT
>QXYA01000071.1:1223-3996 GCA_009887135.1 Candidatus Poseidoniales archaeon | reverse complement strand
GCAGCATCAAGCCAAGTAGCGAGAATTTCACAATTTCCAACAGTTGCTGACAGGGCAATTAATTGGGCATTTGGTCGAAGAGTTCTCAATCTGGTCAGATTGATTTCAAGGGTCGGACCTCTTGTCGCATCATGAAGGAGGTGGAATTCGTCCGCAACAACGACTGAAACATTACTCATGAGTTCTGATCGAGTTCGCATGAGAGAATCAAGTTTCTCGGAGGTGCAAATAAGGATGTCACAATCTTCTATGTTTTTGGCTTCTGCAGTTGCATCACCCACTCCGAGACCAATCTTCAAACCAATCTCGGTTCCAATTTCCTTGAGTTCCTCAAACTTTTCACTCGCTAAAGCCTTCAGAGGCACGATGTATACCGCACGTGAGCCAGGATTGTGATTGAGTAATTGATTGAGTATTGCTATGTAAGCAACTAGCGACTTGCCAGATGCAGTTGGAATTGCAAGAAGCACATTTGAACGAGAGAACACCGCTT
This sequence comes from Candidatus Poseidoniales archaeon, assembly GCA_009887135.1. Taxonomy (GTDB): domain Archaea; phylum Thermoplasmatota; class Poseidoniia; order Poseidoniales; family Poseidoniaceae; genus MGIIa-L2. Next base: position 3,503 of record QXYA01000071.1, on the reverse strand, counting down.
CCATCGCTTCATATTGAGGTGGATGCAGATGTTCAATCATCCATTTGGATGTGAAAAATTGAAGCACGTTTTCTGGAAGAGCAAGGTTTGCAATCGCCCTTTCCTCCTCGCCCATGCCCATAGGTTACGTCAAGGGGTGAAAAGGAATGCGCTTGATATTGTATGCCGACACGCATAAGTCCTTTCGCTTTCTACAAGGTTCATGGACGACAACACTGAGTTGTTAATCGAGCAACGCCTATCTGTATTTTCTGATGAACCAGATTTGAATGATTGGTTTGAAGTCATGTGCGGTGCTGCTATGGCTGTATTAGGTCTCTTTCATCTGGTTGAGCCAGGTGAATTAGTTGATCCGGACATGATGCGATGGTTTGCAGCATCCGTTATTGCAGCAGGAGCTGTCTGGGCAGGACATGGCTTGAAAGACATGGCTGTGAAGGAAATGCGTCGCTCAACTGCTATGATGGAACTCACTTCCGATGCACCGGCAAACACTGTTGACCACGGTTTGATTCGAGACGTGCTTCTAAACCCAGATGCTTACAAGGATTTCTTGACCAATGCTTACGAAGAGGCTTGGTCTGATGGAATCATCACCGAAGATGAACTTGAAGATTTAAAGAAATTCCAAGCAGCACTTGGAATTAGTGATGAAGATGCAAAAGCCATGTCGGCGAAAGCAAAGAAATCAAACAGTGAAGAATGAAGTCCAGATGGACGCTTTACCAACAAAGGACTCTGCTAGTTTCTTAGCAGCGTTTCTTCTTCTCGATTCACGTTGTATGATTACTGCACCTAGGAGTATGCAGGTAATTGCTACGATGGTAGAATAAGGAATAATCCCATTTGCTTGTTGTAGTGCATTAAACTCAGGTGAGTCATTTTCATTGAATTGTTCAGAATAAGCGACTTGTAAATCCAATAGGTCCAAGGCGCAATCACACAAAGAGACAGTAATTCGATCAGGGTATATGGAAGATTGAAGACGCTTCCATTTGGAATCTTCAATGTCGACTGGTCTCGTTGCCCATGTTGGGGACGTAACGGAGCCAAATGACGATGTATCGACCATCATTGTGTCGATATGATGAATCGAAGATGTTGGTTCATCATCAACAACCAATAACGCTTCAAGAATCATGATGTCGAGTAAGAGCACCCGTGTTGCTATAATTGAAAATTGAACAATATGCTCATCCAAACCGTCAACCATTGTCCCTTGTCTCGCTTCATATATCTGATTGAAAATCAATCGGTCGAGACGTATTTCATCAAAGTCAGAAACAATGAGTTGCCATTTACCGTCTTGTCTTTCATATGCTTCATCGATTTCAAGCCATAATTGAAGTTGTTCACCATCTCGTATACCCCATGTAGCACCAACATGCTCAATCATAGTGGCTTGTGGTGTAGCCGGACTTGAAACATCCCATAGTTGCTGGACTCGTTCCTCTAGGAGTTGTTCAAAGGTCCACTCTTCATCACCTTGAACTTCATCAGCCATCGCCCAAAGAGGACTCACGATTCCACTCATCAATAACACGAAACAGATTGGGAGAAAAACCCCAAATCGTGTCATATTAGATGTTGATTTCCGTCTGATATCCATAGCAAAAAAGACGAGAGCAATTAGTGATGGCAATAATATAAGTCCACTATGCGGTTCGAGTTCGGACTCTACTCCATCTGAGAAATCGAAGTAATTGGCTTCATATACGACTTTTCCATTGAATTCCGAAGCATCCGTTGGTCCTGAACTTTCGACCGCATACAACCCACTCCAAACATAGGGCTGATAACGATCAGTTTGACCTTTCAGGCAAAAGACGTAATCTCCTGGGTCAAGTGCTCTCCAACGGTATGTAGTCAAAACAACATCATCTTCTGATTTAGTAATAACTTCAGGCGTTGCAACTTGCATTCCGTTACTTGTCCGAAGTCGATGAACACCGTTACTTTGTTGCAATTCTAAAGGCACATCTTCCCATTGAATCAGAATTCGTAAGATTTCATGTTCTTGAATATAGAAAGACCAACAATCATCTTCAATTCCAACCAATGCCCCTTGATGTACTTCATCCAACTCAGTTGGTTTAGGTTGCAAGGCGCTTGTCGGTTCATCCACATCTTTTGCAGCTATATTGTCCGACCATGTAATGTCGAGTTCAATGTATGATGCCTCACGTAGATGAAATTCCCATGTCGATGGTCTGTCCAGAGTAAATGTAACTCGAATACGAACCGTTTCTTCAGGCCACAAGAGGCGGCCTTGATCGAGAT
>QXYA01000071.1:0-1213 GCA_009887135.1 Candidatus Poseidoniales archaeon | reverse complement strand
CCAACGATACGGTTCAGCATTAGTACCTGGAGTTGTGGCTGCCTCGGATTCGAGAGTTGTCACGCTTGAACCAATAATCACTCGAACATCCATCTCTGGGCGATAGATTCCCAAAACATCACCTTGCACTCGAAGATCAATCACCAATTCATCGATGACATCAGGTAAAAGTGCTAATTCAGTTTGTTCAGGAAACATATCGAATTCGAGAGCTACAGTCTCTGTTGAAACAGGGTTCGCTTGAACACTACCTGTAATGGTTTCTTCACCGGTTGCCACAGGTGTGAGTAAGCATTCATCATCAGAAATACAAGAGAGAAACAATGTCCCTCCATTTGCGTTATCAGTAAGTGAGGCTTGGCTAGGAGGAATGATTGAGAGTAAAAGAATCACGATGATGAAGCGATGTATATTCGACTCCATGCTCCCTCACTCATAGTCTGCTATTCAATAAATTGTTTAGATTGTTTCGCCTACGTTTTCAATATCGATCAGAACTGTTGAGCACGTACGACACTTGTATCTTCCATTACTTCGCTTCTTTCGAGGATATTGATGTTCACATGTTGTACATGTCCAAAGCCAATCCGCAGAGAGTCGCCTCAGATGTTGTGTGAACGCCTTTCCTTGATCTGCTCCTTGATGGGGCCATAGAGATTCTACGCCACGAAAAGCAGCATTATGAAATCTCATGCCCAAGACATGAAGGAATTCATGATACAACACAAATCGAGCATAGTCGAACCATTCCTGCGTCAACAGATAAGGATGTATATCCACGGTTTCAACATCTTCAAAGCGGAGTGTTTCCGAAAACCTTCCACGCTTAAATCGAGTCACACCATGTCGTTGTGTCGCATTACGTCGTAGGACTCCGAGTTGGATGAGATGCAGTTTGCTTAATTCATCTTCAGGCCAGAGTTCCATCAGGTTCATCGTAAGCAAAACTTCTATGCGAAGGTCTTCCATAGAAGATGCTTGAATTGAAGAAGGTTTAGCCATCTTCTGGCCTCAATTCCAACGATGATATGCAGGATGTCCTTCCTTGACTGCTACAAAGAGGCCTTTGCCAGTGGCACAAATCTTCTCCCCTGCTTTCAATTCCATACGAATGTTCACACGATCTTCATTTATTTCTTCAGCGAATGCTGTGATGACGAGTTCAGTATCCATCGGTGTTGGACGTCTCAACGAAATGGAATAGGATGCAGTG
>QXYA01000070.1 GCA_009887135.1 Candidatus Poseidoniales archaeon | reverse complement strand
AAGGTCAAGAAATGGCTGGTTGGCAACGTGATGTTCTCGAAATCAAAGGGAAAGGCCGTACTGAAGTTATTATTTCATCATCAGGTGAACCCTTTGAAGGTAAAACACAAATGTATGTTGATCTTGTTGATGAGTTACGAAATGCTCGTCTTTTACCAGTGGATGTTCATTATTCATTGACCATTGAATTAGAACTTCCAGTAAGTCAAGGATTTGGTATGTCAGCAGCAGGCCTATGCGCAACAGCTCTTGCTTGTTTTGAAATGACCAATCAAGGCGCGATTGAACAATACTTCCGTATTTCTCATCACATTGAACGAAGATATCGAGGCGGTTTAGGCGATGTCCTTGGCCTCTATGTTGGTGGTGTGGAATTACGAACAGTACCTGGCTCTCCTCCAAGTCCAGGTCATGCTCGAAGCTTTGGGGTTCAAACCCCAGTTCTCCTTATTTGGAAACCAGAAGGGTCGAGACATACATCAGAATACATCGATCATCCTGATTGGAAAAAGACAATCACAAAGGCAGGTGATGAGGCAGTGAACACATTATCAGAAATGAAATGGGATGAAACGATATGGTCAAAACTGTTACAAGAATCTCAGACATTTGCAACTGCCTCAAAGATGCTTGAAGAACCAACGCGTCGTGACCTACTCGAATCGGTTCGCTCGATCATTCAGACGCATCAACTTCAAGCAAGCATTCGAATTCGTCTCTGTATGCTTGGAACTTCTTGTGTTCTTTTACCAGCCAGACTCAATGAACCCCTTTCAGAAGAAACACTCAGTATGCTCGCATCTGAACTTCAACAACTTGGATTTGGAGTGGAGCAAACCTTCCTTGCTCCAGTGAGAATGAATCACGAATGAGCATCGAGTTCAGACAAATCCAATGGGCTTGCATCCAACATAGCAACGCCCGGAAGGAAGAGATTCTCTGAGAAACTGTGGCGGAATACAATCGCTCCACTTCCCCATTCGTCGATGTATCGCATCATTTGTTTCTTCATCTTCTTACGTTGGAATTCAACATCTGCACCATAGAAATGCTTTGCATCAATCCAAGCAACAGGTTCTCCATTAATGGATACGTGGTCGAGGAAGAGGATGTCCGGAGTGACCTTTGGTCGTCCATGATCAACAGATTGCTCTTTGACCAATTCCGGCTGTCGACGCAATTGAACACCTTGTTCTTCGAACCAATCTGCGAGTATGTTTTCAAAAAGATCTGCTCGAAGATGGGTTTCGCTTTGATCAACATTTGATACGCGGTCTGCTTCTTCTGCACTTTCAAATTCAGAACGCTCTCGTTCTGAAAACCGTGAAGGTGCTTTGAACGATTCCTTGATCTTCGTTTTCGACCATCCTTTCTCAGCAAGGATTGCTCGGAATATGTTCATTGGAGGGAAGTCGTATTTCTTAGAGAGTTCGACAACACTCGTTCCTTGTTTGTAATCTCGAAGCATCTGTGTACTTTTTCGCTTCATGCTATGATGTCCATACACTGTCTTTTGTTGGAGTAGAGCCGATCTTAGAGAGAGTGCTTGTTCAACTGCGATTGAGGTTGACTTTCCAAACGCTGCGATTTCATCCACACGGTCGTCGTCCACCCAACCGAATTCACCTTTTCGAACGACATAATTTGCCATTCGCTCTTCATCGGCAAGGTTTACTGGATTGCATTTCCATTCAAATTTGAATGACTTAGGCTCTTCCATTTCATCTGGAAATCCAATTGGTTGAACGCCCATAAATTCGTAATCAAAGCGTTTGTTGGCCTTGGTTCTGAATGTTTCAATATCTTTAGCAGATTGCTCGATAAGATTCGCCTTTCTTGGCCCACCGTAGCGTCGCTTCTTCTGTTGGCGCTTGTCTCCACCTCGTCGATTGTTGCCGCGACGTTGTGTCATATGTGGGAACGAACGCCGACCGTCCTTGAACACATCGTTGTTTTTTGTTGAACCAAAGTCGCAACAAATTGATGAAGTGGCAGTGTCTCAGAGAGTCATGTATCGACCGGTTTCTGTTCTAATGATACTTGTTTTAGCAACTGTTTTCGTGCCACAGCCTCTTGAATTGCAGGAGATGGAAATCGTCTCTTCCACAGAAGAAGGCAATGCAACATTGGGCTGGGTTATGTCGGTTGGAGGTTTTAGTGAAGATTGGATTACGGACATCGTACCTCTAGCCAATAATTCAGTTGCCGTAGGCGGTACGTTTGTTTCATCCATTCTGATTGGAGAAAATGGTCATGATTCAAGTCAGTTTTGTGAAACTGGTATCTGCAACGATAAGGATGGTTTTCTAGCGTTCTCAAATGAATCCAATGAATGGTATTTCAGTACCTCGTTTGGAAGTTCTGGCGTTGACCAAGTAGACTCGATTGCAATGCTTAGCGATGGAGATATCATTGTTGGAGGGAGCTATTGTTTGGGTAGTGCAGGCCTTGCATGCCAAATGACTCTTGGTGAATTACCAGTTCTCGATAAAGAAGAGAATTCTGACGAAGGCAATGCATTCCTTGCTCGATACGATATGGATTTGGGCTGGATATGGGCAATATCGATTGGGAACAGCCAAGATCTCTTTTTGACCGATTTGTATGTTGATTTGTACGATACCATCCATGTTAGTGTCCTCTTCCGTGATATGCTCGATGTAAATGGAACAATCTTCCTAGGCTCTTCTGAACCAGGTATTGCTTTGATGATGTTTGATGAAAATGGGATTCTAGAATCAGGCCATACTGCAATGTCTGACTTAGGCATAGACTCATTCGGTGGCTTTTGTCAAAATTCGAATGGAGAAACATTCATCGCGTTGACCTTTGTAGGAGAAATCTCTTTTGAAGAATCTGGTTCGATTGAATCTGCTGGAGGAAGTGACATCGTTGTTGCTAAGTACGACGCGAATGATTGGCAATGGCTTCAACACGCTGGTGGCGAAAACGATGATCGAACCTATGGCTGTATCTCTGGTGCTGATCAATCCATTCAGGTGTTTGGAAGCTTCGAAGGAAATGCATCCTTTGGAAATGATTACACTGGAAGCCCACAATGGGTTGACGGTTACATCGCAATACTCGATTCTCTTGGGTTCTGGAATGGCCTGACTACTGAAGGCGGTATCGGTTATGATTCATTCAATGCTGCATATCGAACTTCATCAGGATCATCCATTTTCGCAGGCGTTATGACATATGGATTTACACTTGGCACAGAAGTGCTTACTGATTACGATCAAGATACGAGTTACTATGGAACAGATATTTTCCTTGCAGAAAGAGATACAACAGGTACGTGGGAATGGGCCTTGGTTGGTGGAAGCACAGGCCAAGATGATGTGTATGAAATTCATCCTTCTTCCGAAGGAGGCTCACTTGTTGCCTTTTCATACGAGGATTCAGGGTCTTTTGGTTCGCATAATATCACTTCAGTAGGCTGGTATGATGGTGGCGTATGGTACTATGAAACCGATATTGATGGCGATGGTGTTCTCGATGGAGTCGATAATTGTCCAAGGGTTGAAAATTCATTGCAACTCAATTTTGATGCCGATGAACTCGGGAATGAATGTGATCCAGACGACGATAACGATGGTATCGCAGATGATCTTGATGGTTGTTCTCGAGGCCAGATGGGTTGGTCGAGTACGCAATGGACGGACCACGATAGCGATGGATGCCGTGATTCAGATGAAGACTTTGATGATGACAACGATACTGTATTCGACCATCTCGATTCATGTCAGAAAGGTCCAATCGGATGGATTTCAACCCCACAGACTGATGTTGAAGGCGACGGATGTTCCGACTTTGATTCCGATGGTGACGGTTTAGTCGATCAAATGGACAATTGTCCAACCATCATCAATGAAGGTCAAGAGAATCTTGACAATGATAATTTCGGGGATCCATGTGATTCTGATGAAGATGGAGATGGAATTGAAAACACCAATGACCAATGTCCGAGAGATCTTGATTCTTGGAATTCAGAAGTGTTCAACGATTGGGACCGAGATGGTTGTCTTGACAGTCTCAACGACTTTGATGATGACAATGATGGTGTTTTGGATATGATGAGTTCAACACCAATTGACCAATGTCCAAAAGGTGTCATCGGATGGAATTCCTCAGATCGTGATCTCGATTGGGATCAAGATGGATGCCATGATGATGGAGAAGATGCTGACGATGATAATGATGGATTTGAGGATATTTTCGACCTCTGCCCACGCGGCTTAATTGGCCCCGTATTACCTTCACAAGATGCAGATGGAGACGGATGCGTCGATGGTGTAGAAGATCTCGATGATGACGCTGATGGTGTCCTCAATGAAGTGGACTTGTGTGAGCGAACACCCCTGAGTACCATCGTTGATGGTGACGGTTGCTCTGCTCAACAAGCAGACTCCGATTCAGATGGTGTTCTCAATGCGAACGATCTTTGTCCTGTCACGGTTGCTGGTGATGAAGTTGATTCAGATGGCTGTAAAATCGTTGTAAACAATGATGCTTCGAGTGGAGAAGAATCGTCCTCGTTCGGAATAAATCAGATTCTTATCGTTCTTGCTTTGCTTCTTGCAATCGTTGCTGGTTTCATGACATTCAAGCCAATAAAGCCACAATCTGCACCCAAGACAATGCCTGCAGTTCCTCAACCGATGGTTCAACCACTTGTCATGGAAGTTCCTATCGATGACGTAAGTACGTCTGAAGAATAGTCTCAAGCGTAGATGAATGCTGGAGACAAAGGAATCGCAACGCCTGCTTTTCCAGTTGTATCCTCTTCGCTTTCACCGTGCACAACATCGACGCTATCAAGGCCGAGTTCATTTGCAATGAAGTCTGTACTGTTTCGATAAATACTGTTCTCTTCAAGATTTGAAAGAAGGACTCGCTTCTTTTCATCATCCCATTTGAACACTTGAGGGAGCATACGCTTGTTCCAGAATCCAAGTCGTTCTCCACGATGTTCCCCTTGAGCAAGATCTGATTGTGTAAGGATTCCCATGAACGACTTGACATTGTTTCCTTCAGCAAGATGATGAAGTGCCATTTCCGCCATTTCGTAACGCCAAGGAGCAGCTGTAACGATGGTGAGTGAAGTTGCTTCTCCGTCGAGATGACGTTCTGCAACGCTGCGAACCTTACGCGCTTGTTCAAGCAGATCTCGAATCAGTGTCTCACCATCGAGGAGTTCCTGATCTTCAAGTGAACACGGTTCCATTTCAGTGAATGTATGGGCAGCAAGAAGGCCTTCCCCTCCCAAATAGGACCACCAGTCTTCAGCAAGGTGAGGTGTTGCTACTGCAATCATATGCGTCCATGCTTCGAGAACTTCTCGGCCAACGTCGGCATTTCCGCCACCACGACGAACGTACCAGTTGATGTCTTTGACCATGTCATAATGAGAGCATTCAACAGCTCTTCTCAAATCGAATCGGTCCATTGCATCAGTCCATTGTTGAACACGTTGGCGAAGTCGAGCCATCATCCATGCATCGATGCTACTTGGAGCACCATCCCAAGCGAGGAGTTGTTCAGGCATTGTCTGCAATTGCATCATAACTCGATGATTTGCTTCGAGCGCAGTATCTGACCAATCCATACCAGCCGTTGGGTTTGCAGCAAAGAGAATGAACAGTCGAACAGTGTCTGCTCCGAATTCTTCGATCATCTGTTCAGGCGAAACGGTGTTTCCAAGCGATTTACTCATCTTTGCAGAACGTTGCGTCAATGGAGAATCGCAGTGAGGGCATGGTGATCCTGCATGGTCAACTGAGAGTGTAATGGAACAGGTTTCACAGAACGGAGCCCCTTTGTTGACCATTCCCTGACAAAGCAATTCACTGAATGGCTCATCAATGGTATGGAAACCAAGGTCCCGAAGGGCTTTGGTGTAAAATCGAGCATAGATCAAATGCATCTGTGCATGTTCAATTCCACCGCAATAGAAATCAACATTCATCCAGTAATCAGCAATGTCTGATTCATACCAAGAATCATGGTTGGTTGCATCAGTATAGCGTAAGAAGTACCAAGATGAATCAACAAACGTATCCATCGTATCGGTCTCGCGTTGCGCTGCCTTTCCACATTCAGGACACGTTGTGTTGAGGAACGAAGCGGATGTTTCCAATGGATTTCCTTTTCCATCGAAGACAACATCTCGAGGAAGTTCAACCGGGAGTTGATCTTCTGGAACAGGGACTGCTCCACAGTCTTTGCAGTGAACAATTGGTATTGGCGTTCCCCAGTAACGTTGTCGGGAGATAAGCCATGGACGTATTTTCCAATTGACTCTTCGTTCACCCTTATCCATGGATTCAAGAGCGCTTGCAACCGCATCTCTTGCATCATCACCGTAGCGCCCATCAAATCCATCAGAAGTTGAATTCACCATGAACCCATCATCAGTAAAGGCCTTGTCAAGTTCTTCCGAAGCATCTCCATCTTCCTTCTCAATGAGAACTCTTCGAATCGGAAGGCCGTAGGTTTGAGCGAAATCAAAATCACGCTCATCATGTCCTGGAACGGCCATGACAGCACCTGTACCGTACGAAGCGAGAACGAAGTTACCAGCCCAGATTGGAATACGTTCCCCAGTCAATGGATGGATTGCAAACTTACCGAGAGATACACCTTCCTTTTTGTTGAGGTTCTTGATTCGATCGAATTCACTCATGTTTGCATAGACATCATACATAGATTTCCAATCCGATTCGTAATCGGTCCCTTTGACCAATTCTTCAGCCAGTGGGTGTTCGGGTGCTAGTGTAACGAATGTAACGCCAAATAGGGTGTCTGGACGTGTCGTAAAGACGCGGATTGTTTCATCTGAATCTTCGATTCCGAATTCGATTTCAACACCTTCAGAGCGGCCAAGCCAGTCTTCTTGCATCGAGCGAACACTGTCTGGGAAATCGATTGTCTTCAATCCATCAAGAAGTTCTTGAGCATACTTTGTAATGTCGATGAACCATTGACTCATGTCCTTTTGGCGGACAGGTCCATTGCATCGCCAACATCGTCCAGCTTTGACTTGCTCATTTGCAAGAACGGTTGAACAGGAATCACACCAGTTCACTGGGGCGTATTCTCGATAGGCAAGTCCAGACTTGAAGAATCGGGTAAAGAACAGTTGATTCCACTTGTAATATTGCGGATCATGGCTCTTGACCATACGATTCCAATCATAAGAGAATCCCATTCGCTTGATTTGTTCTGTAATCGAAGCCATGTTTCTCTCTGTAATATCGTGAGGATGACCGCCTTCAGCAATGGCTGAGTTTTCTGCAGGCATTCCGAATGAATCAAATCCCATTGGATAGAGAACATTGAATCCTTTCATTCGCTTATATCGGGCTACAGCGTCTCCGATAGAATAGTTTCGAACGTGGCCCATATGCATCTTTCCAGATGGATAAGGATACATTTCGAGACAGTAGAATTTGGGTTTAGAGGCGTTCTTTTCGGCAATGAAGACCTTTGCGTCATCCCATGCTTGTTGCCATGCAACTTCATCGGTCGTTTTACGCTCGTCCGACATCACCACCACTCCTTAGACAAACCTGCGTTACTGCTTTCCTTCTTCAATCCACCCCAGCAAAGGGATTTCAGAAGGTCAACTCGTTGCGCAAAAACGCTTCATTCGTTTCGAGAAGGAACATTGCTTCCTTGGTGAGTTTGTATCGGTTTCGCATTCCCATTCGACGACCTTCAATCAGGCCGTACTTCTCGAGTGTTCGAAGATGATGAGAAATCAATTGCTGTGATTTATCAAGTCGCTTGGCGAGTTCCGCTTGCGTTGGGAAATCTCCAAGTTCGCCATCTTGATCGAGGACCAGCAGAATCTTTCCTTGTAGAGAAAGAGGATCTGGGGCTAGGATTGGAACGGGTAAATCCTCATCTTCAAGCATTGGATGAAGGTTGTTTGTTAATGGATAATAGCGGACTAAGCGACCGTCTTTGCGTCTCCATAGGCTCTCTTCTTGCTCAAGTACACGAAGGTGATGGGACAGTTGCCCATTGCTCATATCGAGAGCTGACAGTAATGCTCGGAAGTGGCATCCAGGGTTTGCCGTCAAGTACCCCATGAGCCGTCCACGTTGGAACCGTCCATCAGTCGTTTCTGAAGTTCGACCAATGAGGCCAAGTATCCAGAGGCCTGAAAGCGTAACAGATACACGAAGTGCTTCGTTGTTGAATGCAGCGAAGCCAAGCATCGAAAGAAGCGCACCAATCGTTACAGCAGCAACTGCTTGCGGAGCCCAGTCAGGAAGGGTCTCTTCATTCTCAAGAACAATATTTTCTGTACCTTCAGTTTCAGTAACGGTCTCTTCGATAACAAATGGTTGTTCATCAATGACAGATTGAATCTGATAACTGTCTGCTGTAAATCGACTGCATGGCGTGTTGGCTTCGGTTTGGACAGCCTCATACATACCTGAAGCGCCTCGTTCTGGGCTCCAAGTTGCGATGGAATTACTTGACATCATACGGACGTTTTCTTCCGCATCTTCAATCATCCAACAGGTTCCGTCAGAGGTTGAGACATCATTCCACATTCCTGTGATAAGGACAACTGGTTGTACAGTTGCGCCCCCATTGTCGTTCGTTTCAACGTCCTGGACCTCTTCTGCTGGTAATGGCCACGTGAAGGTTTGCTCAGCATCGACATCTTGATCGATAGCAAGGTGAAGACGTACTCGATATTCGCCTTCAGCAAACTCGTATTCGTCTAAGTCTGTAATGCTGAATCGGAGCGTGTCTGCGTTTGTGATTTGCAATGAGTCGTCAATACTTTCGTCAGAACTGCATAGAATATTCTTGTCAATTATCTTTGATTCTAAATTCATATCCCACATCTGGAGTGTGGCTTTACATGCTTCAAGCCAATGAATTTCAGAACCGCCCACATCACCGTTTAGAAGTAATTCAAATTCAATAACATCTGCTTCATTCGCTTCAATTTCGATATCCACAACTGGAAGTGGGCTTGAATCACAGTTCACAGAACTGGTTCGTCGGAAGTCGATTTCTTTCGAAGCAAAGTAACCAAACTCCGGCACTTCAGTTACAACAACATATGCTCCAGAACGGATTGCACAGCCTTGTGAATCTGCAAAAGCCCAACCTTGCATAGCAAACATGGTCAGTTCAGATGGGCCTAATACCATGTCATATTCAGCGTTATTACAATTGCTTTGAGAGAGGGTATCAAAGACAACATTGCCGAGTGAATCAACGACCCAGTAGGTCATTCTACATGTGTTTGTGAACTGGAGCAAGACATTCTCATCGAATATATTTTCCAGAGTCATAGTTCCTTCAAGTAATTCGCCTTGAATGAAAGAATTGGAAAGGGTGTTGATTGATGATTCGAGGGGTTCAGTCGCTAACTCGCCCTGTGAAACTGTGAGTGAATGTGTGTTGATGATCATGCCATCAGGAGTTGTTACAACGATGGAGGATTCGCCTTGTTGAGTTGCGTGCAACAAGGAGTGGCCAAGAGCGAAGGTTGAGAATGGCTCGATTGTCTCAACCAGAGGTGTGCAGGTTGGACCAAAGAGATTCGACTCAAAGGCGATGAGAAGTTTACATTCCTCAGTTACAGACAATTCGATGGGAAGGGCTGTTGGGTTGTACACCTTGTAGGATAAGACCATCGGTTCTCCTACGGCGACTGAGTCGCCGAGATAGGCAAGTGTACTGGAGTAGACTAATTCGGATGGAAGCCCAGCATTCTGTTGAACATTGACGTCAACAGATGAACTCAGTTCTGAGCCTGCAAGTTCGACTGTAACGGTGTAGGTCCCCGGTGCAACTTGATCGCCTGAAGCATCTTCCAGATTCCATGTGTGAGAATCGAGAGCAGTTGTCCCTGAAGCAACATCCAACCCTCTGCTTTGACCACGACAAGTCGTTCGCTCATCGATAATTACAGTTCCAGATTGATCGCTCACAATCATGACTGTTCCACAGGAAGGGTCCTCTGTAATCGAGGTCTGAACTCCATCATTGATGAGAGCAGAAGAAAGTTCGACAATATCTCCTGGGCCATACCAAGGTGTTAGAGGAGCGTTGATGAGTTCGGTTTCAAGACGTACAGGTGTTTCACCGTCAGCTTGTACTGGCACAAGGCTGGCAAGAAGAAGCACCAACATGGATGCTACCAATAGCCGCGTACGCGCCTCTGCCATGATTTTCCATAGTCTCCCTCACTTAAAGGGCAGCGGTACAAACAATGCGTAAACTCAATCCAAGTCGAGCATTGTTGGGATGGATGCTTGCAATTGTTCCTGTTGTTGAATCTCGTGCTGCTTCCATGCAGGCACAGATGCAGGGTCTACCCAGCCGAGTTCCCGTGCCTTGTCAAATTCACCATTTGCGACATAATGGGCAACCCATTGCTCACGGCGTTCTTCTTCGTCCATGAGTTGGGATTCAATCTTACGCTCAACGGCTCGTTCTTTCATCAATCGATTTCGACTTGCTTGGCGTGCAAGCATAGCGATGAGAATCGATGCGAGCATGAATGCGATGATTCCGCCCATGGCATAGAGAAGGGTATTGGATCCCTCGGCTTTGACCTCGGAGGCATCGTCTTCTTCAACTCTGTTCGGATCTTCTGTTATTGCACAAACGACCTGTCCGCGAATACCTGTTGTAATTTCAGGATCCCATTCGCATGGATCGTTTAGATTCGACATCCCATCGTTATCAGAGTCGGGGCAGCCAAAGCGATCTGTGGTGGATGTTCCAAACTCGTTTCGACATTCATCAGGCCTGTATGCTCCGATAGTGAAGTTATTTCCATACCCATCGCCATCGTTGTCATCCTGTTGAGAAACTCGAAGTGGGAATGCGTCAGGAGATATCCCTGTTGCATTGTCGCCACGACCGTCACAATCAATATCGCTTGATTGGGTTGCATCATTCGGGAACGCATCACCAATGTGCTCACAGATTTCAATCATCAAGCCAGGGTTTTCTTCATCAACGACCGTTTTGTTGGTAACGACATAGTTGTCTCCAACACCATCGCCGTCTTTGTCACACCATTGGAGAGGGTCGTCTGGGAATGCATCTGCTCCTGTACAATCAGGCTTTGGTTGCCAGTCGCCATCAGGATCGCCGTATCCATCTAGGTCGGTATCAGGACATCCTTGTCGGCCATTGTACATGCTCTTTCCAAAGACATCAATGCATTCGTCACCATCTGTGAATTGTGTGTTATCTCCATAGCCATCGCCATCGGTATCAGCCCATTGAAGTGGTTGAGTAGGGAATGCATCGAGAGGATCTGTGTATCCATCACCATCGCTGTCTGGACATCCTCGTGATGCTGCGTTAGAAGATTCACCATAGGTTTGAGGACAGACATCAGAGATTCCTTCAGAAACACCGTCTCCATCGACGTCGACAAAGTTGTCTCCATAGCCGTCGTTGTCAAAGTCTGACCATTGAAGTGGATCGCCAGGGAAGCGGTCTCCGTTGGTTCCACCTGGGTTGTCGCCGTAACCATCACCATCTTGATCACGCCATTGGGAAGCATCGTTCGGGAATGCATCAGGATTGTTACCTGACTGGTTATCTCCGTAGTTATCACCATCGGTGTCAATCCACTGTGTCTCATCATCGGGGAACGGATCGCCTGAATTCGACCATCCATCACCATCCCGGTCAGGGCAACCAAACTCATTTTGATTTGAAGGTCCAGCTTGGTTTGGACAATCGTCAGGATTGTTTCCTTCCGGATTACTTCCAAACCCATCGTTGTCCTCATCACACCATTGGGTAGGATCGTTCGGGAATGCGTCAGCACCGTAGCAATCTGTCGTAGCAGGCCAATTCGCATCAGGATCTGAATAACCATCACTGTCGGTATCAACACAACCAAGTCGGTCGTATATGGAATCACCATAGATGGTTGGGCAACCGTCAGGGCGGTCACTCATTTGTTCATCACCAACCCAATCTCCATCGGTATCTCTCCACTGGGTTCTGTCGATTGGGAATACGTCGATGTTTTGCGCACCAACAATGATCAAACCAGGCCATTCGGGGGCTCTGTAAGAATTCCAAGACGCATTTTCGTAGTTATCGCCCCAGCCATCACCATCTGTGTCGTTCCATTGTGTGGCGTCATCAGGGAAGGCATCTCCTCGTTGATTGAGGTGGAGTTGATTTGTGGCAAGATCGAACAAATAATTGTCACCGTAGCCATCGTTATCTGCATCAACCCATTGCTCTTTGTTCGCAGGAGCCCAATCGTTGAGGTCAGACCATCCATCCCCATCGGCATCAAGGCAACCAAATCGGTCTTCTGTGCTGTTACCAAATACGGAAGGGCATTCATCAGGTTGAAGGGCAGGGGCAGGATTGTCTCCATACCCATCGTTATCTGCGTCAGCCCATTGGCTTCCGTCGGTTGGGAATGCATCGACGATTCCATCCCCTTGATCGGTCGTGTTGTACCCATCATTATCTTCATCCAGATCAGCAAACCAGTAGTAAACGCCTTGGTCGTTTCGACTTTGAGTGGTTACGAGGAATGTACTGTCGGGGCTCCAAGCAGCACCTTCAATTGAACCGCAGTTATTTCCGCCGCCGCCTGAAGTACATCCACCAGGTCGTGGCCCGTTTACCGAGTCGATGAGTAATCCTACATCAGAGGAATAGACACGTGCTGTTGCTCCATCACCTTGGTAATAGGATATCCCAGCAACGACTTGTTTACTATCGTATGTGAAATCTGTAGCAAAACAAGAGGAAGAGTGTGTTTTCTGCCAAATTCGAGCAAGAGATGTGCCTGTGTAGGCATACATGTCGAAACTTGAACTAGATCCTTCCCACGCTCCGCACATGGAGATATAATTCCCATCAGGAGACCAAGCGATTTCATTTACTGCAGATTGCGGGTCCCCGTTGCTTGTGATTGTCGTTCTTGAAGTGACGTTGACGATGAAGAAGTCACCGTTTCCAGCCAATGCGATGAACTGACCGTCCGGTGAGAAGGCAGCGTCGTAGAATCGGTCTTCTCCATTTGGATTCATTCCATTTCCTAGCTGCAGGCCGTCAGAGACCTTGATGAGTTTGACTTCTCCATTTGTGCCTCCGTTACCAGACCGCCCAATCGCAACTGCGACAAGCGAACTATCTGGTGAGAATTCGACGCTGTTGACTTGATCGCCTCCACCAACATCAACGCTTATTGACCCATGAACAGAAGTGAGATCTGTAGCATAATAGATGTTGATTGTATCGTCATCGATTCCTGCCGCGACATACTGCCCGTCGTTTGAAAAGGAGACTGCTCTAACATCATCTCCAGTTTGGACCGAGCGCTCGTTAACGTGCGTGCTTACATTCCAAATGCGCAAGAAATTATCATCTGAGCCCGTGACGATCAACTTACCATCTGGAGAAAAATCTACAGCGTTGTAATCAGAACTTGAAGAGGTGGTGAAATCGTTTTGAAAATTAGGATTCGAGGTGGTCCAACCATCGTTGAAATCCGAGGTGCCATCATTGTCTTTATCAGGACATCCGTCTCGATCAATTGTTGATGTCCCAGAGGCCCATGGACAGTCATCAAGTGAATCCTCGATTCCGTCGCCATCGCTATCTGCAGCATTCGTTGCAAATGGCAGAAAAACAACGAGGATCATCAGTGCAACTAGAGTCAATCCACGCCGGCTCGCTTGCGTTGAGTCAGAAGACATAGTAATCCCTATGATATCTCTTATTAGGGCTTGTGGTGTTTATGCTCGTACAGTTCGAGACAAAAGAGGGGAACGCTTGAACGTGAATGGCTCTACAGACCAGCATGGCCGAAGGGTTGCCAAAGGTGAACGTCGCGGTATTAGACCGCGTACTGTTGCATCTTCTACAACACGACCATCTCGCAGACCGCTTCATGGTTACCGCTGCCGTTACTCGGCCTGGGATTGCCGAGGCATGTGCTCAGCATCCCCCCAATGTAAGTCGGACAATGCGCAATCTTGTTCGCGATGGATTGGTCAGTGAACATACGCGTTCGATTCAAAATGATGATCGCCGACAAAAGACATGGCAATTGACCGATAGCGGAAGGGAGGAGGCCAAAGCCAAAACCATTGATCTTGGCGAAACAATGGTTCTCATCCGCAACAAGGAAGGAGAATTACTTGAAATTAATGCAAAGGAAGCACCACAACGTCTTGCTTCTGACATGTCTCTGTTGCAAGTTCTTCTTCATGCTCAACACGAAGGTGTTCTTACATGGGGCGATATTCGATTTGGATTAATTCGAAAGCAAGATGATGAGGACATTGTCCCACCACCTGGTCGATTACAACCTCTTGCTGGAGTCCATGCCACGTATCATACAGAGGCGCCATCAACGCGCAAAGTAAGAGGGCGAGATGCTGAATTACAACGGTTATCCGATTGGTTTGATGGACGTTCAGCATGTGCAGTCGTCACTGGAATCGCTGGCATTGGAAAGTCAACATTGGTCGCTGAATGGCTTTCAGGAAAGGAAGAAGCCCAATCGAATCTCTCTGTTTGTTGGTATCCGTGTCAACCTTGGGACAGAGAAGTCGGTCTTGCAGTTAGCCTTCTCCATCGATTCGGTATCGATGAAAAGCATGATCCATACAATCTGATTGAAACCTTACCCTTGCGCCCTGGCGCTCCGCTCGACGTTGACACATGGCGTCGTCGTCTCTTGGCCTACTTGACCGATGCATACACTGTTCGAGAACGATTTTCAATCGCTCCTGGAGGGCCTCCACCTTACTGGCTCATCGTTCTGGATGACGTGCATCACATCGCAGCTGAATCGAAAGATCTTCTTGGAGCCCTGTTGCAGATTTCTCAGAAAACACCTCTTCGTTTCCTTTTGATTTCACGAACATCGCTCAATGTTTATGATCGACGTGATGTCCACACACGAGACATCGTTGAAGAGATTCCACTCGCAGGTCTTTCACTGAACGAAACCTCGTCTTGGTTAGAAGAATTAGAACTCGATGAAATCGATGCCAAGGACGTTCATCAGCGAACAGGAGGTCACCCTCTCGCCATTGAAATGCTTGAAATGTACGGTAAACCGACCCATGATGACTGGTTACGTTTCCTCGAAGAAGAGATTCTTGTGCCATTACCAGAGAAAGAACGTGAACTTCTTGCAACTCTTTCGCAGGCGAGTGAACCCATTCCGTGGAAGAAACTAGCTGACAGTCTTTCGTGGGAAGGCGGTCCACCGCAGAACCTTATCGAACATGGGTTGTTGATGGAACTCGAAAAAGGCATGTGGTTGCATGAAGCCCTACGAGAACGCTTGTCTCGAGAAGTTGGATCCGCAGAAAAGAAGCGGAAAAACAGACTAAAGTGATCAGAAGTCGTCTGCAGTCATGTGGTTGTCAACCCATGTGGTCAACTTGTCCTTTGACATCATACCGCTTTGTTGAGCAACGAGTTGGCCCTTGTTGAAGAGGAATAATGCAGGAATCCCACGGACACCGAGGCGTGCTGCATGCATGTTGTTCTTGTCAGTGTCAACCTTTGCTACGAGGAGGTCTCGTCCTTCGATAATGTCGTTGAGAAGCGGTGCAATTGCTTTGCAAGGTCCACACCATTCTGCCCAAAAGTCGACAAGAACCCATCCGTTCCCACCGATAGTTGCTTCAAACTCTGAATCTGTTACTGCTCGTACTTCGCCCATGACTGTCGGTCGAGCGAGGTGTCAAGAACCTTTGCCGTGAAAATCATGGGGTCCCATGGACATCCCATTTGTGATTGATATACTGCCGTGACGTAATATTATACATGGCAGGATTACGTGGAAAAGGCGTACAGAAGCAGGCAAGGATGGAACGTTTGAAGAAAGAGATCGAAACATATGTTTCGTCTCGACCAGGATGTTCAGCAGCAGATATTGTTGCATATTTATCCAATGAACGAAAAATGAGGAATCATGGATTAACCGCTCGAAAAGTTGGTTACTTCATTCCAAGATACATGCGAAGCCAGATTGGCTTCAAGTTAGATGCTGCAACAGGTAAGCGCATTTACCATGCGGCTGTTTGACCAAACATTGAACCCTAAGGGACGTTAGCGCTGTTCATGGAGTGGCCAACTTCGGTGACAACCAGTGCGTTGTTTGCGGATTTCCCCGAAACCGTGTTCAACCTTTCAGGACAACCTGCATGGGAACTTTTGAACCCAGAAAACTCATCGGGCCTCAAACAAACCCTCTCCAAACATCTTGAACAATTAGGATCAAAGCATCCTGATGACGTAGCCTTCGTTACCATCGATGAGGCAAAAGGACCAGTCCATATCGAAGATGGAGCGATCATTGAACCGCACGTACATCTCATAGGTCCTTGTTTGATTCAATCGACAGCAACTGTACGAGCTCATGCATATGTTCGAGAGAATACCTGGATGATGCAAGGTAGTCTTCTTGGACATTCAAGTGAATCGAAGCATTCTCTGTTTCTCCCGGGTGCTAAAGCACCTCATTTCAACTATGTTGGCGACTCAGTACTTGGTTCAAATGTCAATCTTGGTGCTGGTGTTAAACTCTCTAATCTGCGTAATGATGGAGGAACAGTTGCCATTTGGATCGATGACGAACGTCGTTTAACAGGGATTCGAAAATTCGGAGCGATCATCGGCGATGGGACTCAACTTGGCTGCAACACTGTAACCAATCCAGGTACAGTTCTTGGCCAACACTGCATGGCTCATCCAAATACGACCGTATCAGGTCTTCATGCTCCGTCAAGCGTATTGCGTTGAGGTGATAAGATGGAGAATCTCTTCGGAACCGATGGTATTCGTGGCCGAGTTGTTCTCGATGAATGCGATGATGAGGAAGCGTTGCAACGGATTGTCGAAGAACGCGAACTAACGCCACAACTTATGCAACTACTGGGTGAAGCACTTGGCCGTACATTGCCTGAGGATGGGCAAGGCGATACCATCGTTCTTGGATGGGACGAACGCCCTGATAATCACACACTGGCTTCATGGCTTACACTGGGTTTTCATGCATCAAATTGTACCGTCATCCACATCGGTCTTGCTTCAACGCCAATGCTGCATTATGCCGTTTTAGAAACAGGTGCGCGTTTAGGATGCATGATTACTGCGAGCCATAATCCCGTTGAAGATTCAGGCATCAAGGTCTTTGATGCGCTTGGCCGTAAGTCAATGCCAGAGTATGAACGACTTGTTACAACGTCCGCTTATTCTCTTTCACAAGAAGATCGTGAAATCGATATGACGGATAGGGACGCATGGATGAAACCGACCTCACATCACTCGATTGACCATCCGCAATGGCTTGAGAAAAGACTTGAGTTAGCAGAAAAGGCATTCAATACTTCGCTGACCTTCCCAAATTCATTCCTTCTTGATTCTTCGAAAGGCCATGCTTCAACATGGCTTGCTGCATGGCTTAACCAGCAGGGGCTCGATGTCAAAGAGGTCAGTCAAGAGGCTGTTGCAATGAATGCAGGTTGCGGAGCAGGAGAACTTTCACCGGGTCAAACATGGACCTGGAATGAAGCAAAAACAAGCGATCATTTGCTCGTCCGTTCCGTTACTCCACAAGCAGTAGGTGCTATCGTTGGAGCAGCTCTAGACGGTGATGGAGATCGTTGTCTTCTGCTTCAAGAAACAGATGTTGGAATTCGTGTTTTTGATGGTGATGATATTGCAGATGTACTTCTCTCCGCTTTTTCTGGTGACTGGATTGTTGCAGCCAGTATCGAATCAAATCTGACGCTTCTTACTTCAGTTCATCAACAAGAATCGATGATAGGAATCGAAACTGCAGTAGGTGATCGATGGCTTTCCCACGCTCTTTCCAAGAATCATTCACTCACAGGTGATGCTTATCCAATTATGTTG
>QXYA01000007.1 GCA_009887135.1 Candidatus Poseidoniales archaeon | reverse complement strand
CATCGTTGATATCGCCAACGCTTTCAAACATCCACCCAAGACGTTGATTCATACTTCCTTCACTGGTCCAATTTGCTGTTGAAGTGAAGTTCTCCATTGGAGTACCATGGAAAAGGTGAACCTTCCCCGATAGAAGAGCACCGCCGAGTGGAGCAAGTTCTTGAAGGATCAATTCATCCATTCCATCGTTGTTAATATCACCAATGATTTCAACCACTGTACCAAACATTCTTCCTTGGGATAACACTTGAATTTCATTGTTTGGAGTTGAAGAGAATCCTGATGCAGACCCGTAAAATACTTCAATTGCTGAATAACCTGTAGGAGAGGACTCTGAACCCGTATTCGAGACGACAAAGTCGCCATACCCATCGCCGTTCAAATCTCCACCGCTTGACATTGAGCGACCGAAATAAGTCCCATCGGTTGATTCTGTGAGGTTAAATCCCCAAACAAGTCCGGAAGGTGTTCCAGCGAAAACAGAAAGTCTACCATCGGATCCTGCTCCATCAGTCCAATTCGATTGAAGGGCAACAAGATCAGAGTGTGAATTGCCATACATGCTATCGATAACAGAAAGCGACGCTCCGAGCATTTCTTCATGGTCGGCAGAAGCATTCCAAATCAAATCATAACCAGTCTGAGATGCTGCACTCCATTCATACATTGCGATACGGCCGTGATTTGATTCTCCAGTGCGAGAAGCGTTGTCAAATCCAGAGGACCCGATGACGAGTTGTGAATTACCGTTGGCTTTGAAATCTCCAAGCGCAATATCACTTCCAAAATGTTCTGAGTTTTGGGCGCCAGCCATTACATGAGCATTGCTTGTGTCCAAACCTGTTGCGCTTCCAAAGGCGGTTACAACACGTCCGTTTGAGGTCAATCCATTGCTTGAAGCGCTCGGTTGAGCCATGATGATATCATCAAATCCGTCTGCGTTTATGTCTGCGGAAAGGATTGTCCCTTCTTCAACATCAGGATAGAGTTCGTAGACTGAACTAGGTGTTGTTGAAATACGACCTGTAGATTGATCTTCAAGACTCTTGAAGATAGAGAGTTCTGTAATTCCATTTGAAAATGTGGTTGTGGCGACTTGTGCTAAATCATTACCATCAAGGTCGAGACCGAGGGCAGTGTGGATATCAGCACCTCTTGCAAGAATCTGAGTTGTCACTTCTGAATCGTCAATCTGTAATCGTACTGCTTCTTGAGACCGAGTATAGGCGATATTAACGACACCAGTTGAATCAATCTTCAGTTCAAGTTCAGGACCAACTGGTCCAGAATCGAGAATACTGTGATACCAGCGCATTCCACTATTGTTTACTTGCCATAATACACCTGTTGCATTTCGCACTACTGCAAACTCTTGGCCTTCTGGAGTAAGTGCTAAATCGATTGAAACAGGTTCAATTCCTTCAACAATTGTTCTTTTCAGCCATATGTCAGATACCGTGTAAATTTGACCTTTAAACGCCAATCGAGCCATTTTCAAATCATCGCCATCAGCATACACTGAACGAGGGCGTTCTGATTCATCTACTGCAATAGAACATCCAATGAGTCCAGACGAGGTCGAGACCGTATCGATGAGAGAACTGCTAAATTCACCGCTTGAATTTCTTTTACCCATGAATACAGAACCAGTTGAATCCATCCAGCAGAGGTATACAGTGCCATCTTCTGCGAGATACATATCTGGTTCACTAAGATTCGTAGATGCATTATCATGCAGCAATTCTGTCATCCAGTTATCAATTGAGGAATCTTGACGGACAACAAGATTTGACATTCCTTCAATGTCGAGGCTTTGCCCTGCAAGATCATGCCCAAAAGACATCGTGTTAGGAAGTGTGTCTAAAGGCTTGAATGAGTCTTCTAATGCAACGGTTTGAGAATTGAATTCACCACCCATTGGAGCGAAAAGTTGCACCATCATGAGTACCGTCAAAAGGGTCGCAAGGACTCCTTTCCCAGACGTCGGACCCCTGCGCATAAAGTGGTTAGAATGCTCAACGTTCTAAACCATTGTCCGAAGTTGATTCTTAGAGACGCTAAAATCGCTTCACCCATCAGGTCAAGAACTAGGAAGAAATGGAGGTTTTATGACAGGTATTCTTATTGTTGGAAACGGCAACCAGCCCCTCCATTCTGTCTTGGAATATTTTGTTGCAGCATCTCCTGTAATTATTGCCCTCGATGGAGCTGCTATGATGCTCCAAAAACGACAGATTCAGCCAGATGTAATCATCGGTGACATGGATGGTTTGACATCGAAACAGCTTGATGCATTTCACTCAAAAGGTGTCCAAATTGTCAACGACTCAACGCAGGACACAAGTGATATTTCGAAAGGACTCACATGGAGTCAGAAACAATACCCTGGGGAACATATTGATGTCATTGGAGTCGATGGAGGAAGGTTAGATCATCAACTTGGTGCTTTTTCTGCACTTTTTGAGTGTCAAAGCGAGGCTCATATTCACATCGATGAGTGGTTGGTTGTACGCGTTACAACAACGCCGATTCAATACAACACAACAGCATCAAGAAACATCAGTTTGATTCCCTTTGGTGAAGTTTCTGGTGTAACGTTAGTTGGTTGCAAATACCCACTTGAAAATGAGCAACTCACATCAGGAACGAGAGGGATACATAACGAAACTCTTGGTGATCAAATTACTGTCTCATGCCAGCAGGGTGACCTCTTACTCTTGATCAGAGTTTGAAGGTGGAAGAAAATTACGTAGCATTTCACTGTACTCTTCCTTCTCATCCCATGTTTGTGAACGCTGATCTACACGTGCCTTTTCACGAGTCATTTCCAAACCACCCCAATCCTCGATAAGACCAAGTTTTAATGCAGCCTTTGGAGTATATCCTGGAAGGAAATTTCGCCATAGGAACGGAATACGGCCAGGCGTAACGGTGTTGACTGCTCGAACAATCGAAGTATTACATGTCTTGAAGAGAGTATGGTAAAACTCAGGACGTTGTGTAAGTTGGTTGAGACGATGGGACATTTGAAGAATCATTTGTCGATCTTTGTCAGGTGGAGTTACGACTCGGTACATATGAACAATATTGTTTCTTCCATGCGTCCTTAGTTGCGTTACATCTCTCTCAAAACCAAGAAGGAGATATAATTCATAAGAACGCCAAAGTCCTGTCCAAGGATGGTACCTTTTGCCCTTTACTCGACGTGCTTCAAAGGAAAAAGAGAGACATGTGCCGTCTTTAAACTCAAACGTCAGGTACGTATGTGACATGCCTTTGAACGAATGGAATTGGTCGACGACGAACCAGATGTGTTTGACTTTTTCAGAATCAACCTTTACTTCATCAGCCCATCGTTCATCTCGGTCCCTCGTGGTCCTCCAATGAAAATCTCTTACGTTTCGAAATGTAATCATTGAATCTTCAAATTCAGCAGATGATATGAACTCACAGTCCGATTGCCAATCTGCATTCAGACGTGGTTGTTTTGGTCGCACTCGAGTCCACCAAAGCCACAATCCATGAAGGGACATCAGTCCAATCACACATCCAACAACGATGAGGGAAATCAGTATCCAGTCTTGCAAAAAATCACCAACGCTGCCAGATATTGAAGGATGTATCCCACCAATCGAGGGAACCATCTGGATGCTTGCGCCATAATTGACCCTCATCATCGTTCATGGTTGGAAGTCCTTCTGAGTCTGGAGTTCCGTCTGCTAAAATTTGAGGAGCAGGACCCAATTCAGGTAAAGCAAGTAACTCATCATGTTCTTTGATTCGAACGAGTAAGACGAAGACAACAATCGCAACAATGAGTCCTAATGCAGCCATTGTATACCATCCAACTGCTTCGGTGTTGGTATCGGCGCCATAGGATTGACTCGGAAGAGCTTCTTGCTCTTCTGCTGAAAGATCGAGAGCAGGTAAACGAACAAGATTCACAGCCTCAGTACTGACAATGTTCTCTAAATTGGTGACCTTGAGGATGATAAGGTGAACGCCGGCCGGTAAACTAGAGCAATCAAAAACGGACGAATTGGAGATGGTCCCTTTGAGTGTTGAAACCTCCCACGCCTTTTGGTATGAAGTGAAATCTTCGTCGGAATTAAGCCCCTGTAGAGCGACAAGGCAGGGTCGATCTGTCGCCATTTGATCGCCGGTTAGAAGTAATTCAAATTCTGGTGCTGGTCGATTTTGAATCGATAAGTTTAGCCATGATTCCGCTGTTTGTCCAAGCTCATTTCGATAGGTTTCCTTAAGCGAATACTGGCCTGCAGGCCAGTTCGAACAATCGATGACTGTGGCATTATCGAGAACTGTGAATGGAGCACCAATGAACGTTTGAGTACCTATTGCACCATAGCGAGGGCCCGTTTCGTCAGCAAACATTCGATTCACCTCGCATGAAGAACCTGTTTCAAGTGTGTCAGATCCGAATAACTCAAGACCTAACATCGGTGTTTGCAATGAAGGAACCATGTCGTAAGTTGGTAATTCAAGGCCAGTGATTCGAACACCGTTCATATCAAAGAAAGCCAATTCAAGTTCATGCTTACCGCTCGCCCATGCATCATAGGTCAGACTTGCATTTGTTTGTCCTGAAATTTCCATGGTCGTTTTCTCGACAACCTCTCGGTCATTATGGGAGGCAATGAGTCGTAATTCAATGAAGGTTGAAGGAGATGTGGAATTCAAAATAACGACAACTCGAATTGCATCGATATCCCCGTCTTGGTTAAGATCTAATGTGTCATTACGTAAGGCAACCAGAGTGATGCCTGCATCGGATAATTCGGATAATTCGCCTTCTGCAGATACTGG
The DNA here is from genome assembly GCA_009887135.1 of Candidatus Poseidoniales archaeon. Taxonomy (GTDB): domain Archaea; phylum Thermoplasmatota; class Poseidoniia; order Poseidoniales; family Poseidoniaceae; genus MGIIa-L2. The sequence continues at coordinate 12,396 of QXYA01000007.1, read as the reverse complement.
TAATGTCATCATCGATGCACTGAGCAGAACGAAAAGCATCAACAAACAATTACGCAGATTCTTCACCCCCTGGTGCTGGAGGAAGTGGGATTGCCAAATCAGGTAATGCGTCCATATGAGGTTCTGAAGGCATCATCGCATCGTTTGTTATGAGGAAATCGTCATCCAGTGTTTTTTCTTCTACTCGCAGTGTACGAGCGACAAGTGCTGCTGAAGCCCCAAGAATGAACGCAATGCCTACGATGAGATAAGTCATCCACGAAGCAGCAGGGTCTTCGCCCATGATAGCGAGAGCAGCGTTCCATTCACCATATTCATTTGACCACCCATCGTCATTCGAATCTTCACATCCTTGAACATCTCGAGTCGAGGTTCCAAAGATTTCTGGGCAATCATCTCGCATAGCACCGAGAGGTACGTCTCCAAATCCGTCAGCATCGGTATCTCGCCACTGAAGGGCTTCAGTCGGGAATGAATCAGCAGGTCCGTATGGATGAGCTTCCCAGCCATCTGTTGGGTCCGACCAGCCATCACCATCTGTATCTCTGCATCCAAGTCGATCAAGAATTGAAGTCCCTCGTGTTGTTGGGCAAGCATCTGCTTCGTTTCCATCTTCTTGGTCCCCGAATCCATCACCATCAGTATCTCTCCATTGAGTTGGTTCGTGAATGAAGGCATCTCCTAGGTTTGACCAGCCATCGCCATCGGTATCTGGACAGCCCCAACGGTCTCCGCCTGAACTAGGTCCAACTGAAGTCCCTGGATGAGCAGGGCAAACGTCTGCCGTTGTACCCGAAGGATTGTCACCACGACCATCACCGTCTGAATCATGCCATTGAGTAGAATCTTCAGGCCATGCATCGGCCATTCCGCCTGGACTGGCTAGCCAGTAAGATGTAGGGTTGGACCAACCATCACCATCTGAATCAGGGCATCCCCATCGATCGAATGTTGACTGTCCTAAGGTGGTTCTACAACCGTCTCCACGGTATGCTAAGCGCCAAGCTTGGCCGTCAAACCATTCCAAGTTGTCTCCAAATCCATCACCATCTGTATCGTACCATTGGGAAGGATCGCTCGGGAATGCATCTGCGAACCCCTCGGGGTGAGGTATCCAATCTTCTGTTGGATCAGAATATCCATCAGAATCCACATCTCTGCAACCAAGGCGATCAAATCTTGAAATCCAACCACTTTCAACTTCTTCTGCATCTGAATTCGTGCAAACATCGCCTTCGAATCCATTTAGATTGTCGCCATAGCCATCGCCATCTGTGTCTCGATATTGACTTGGAATCATTGGGAAATCATCGACTTGTGTTGCCCCATAGGTTTGATTATCTCCCCAACCATCAAAATCAGTATCTCTGAATTGTGTTGGGTTGTCAGGGAAGTCATCAATGAGATTTGCTCCAATGGTTTGATTGTCTCCGTAACCGTCAAAGTCGCGGTCTCGCCACTGAGTTGGTTCCGCAGGGAAGGCATCTGCACCTTGACTTGTGGTCCAGTTTTCGCCTGGATCAGACCAAGCATCACCGTCTGTATCTGGACAGCCATATCGGTCAGCGAAGGAAAGTCCAACAATAAACGGACAGGCATCAGGTTGTTCTACAGAAAGCAGCCATTCTCCAATACCCCATGCAATGTGTGTCTCGTTCCACATAGGATCATCCCAATTATCTCCGAAACCGTCACCATCAGTGTCTCTCCATTGAGAGGATTCGTATGGGAACGAATCTGCTAATCCATCAGGATGTGCGTACCATGGTTCAAGTCCATCAAGACCTCCTGGGTCAGCATCTGAAAAGCCATCAGCATCTGAATCAATGCATCCATACCGATCGTCAGTGGAATAGCCACGGTTATCTGGACAATGGTCTGGTTGATTACCAAGAATGTTGTCGCCGTATCCATCAAAATCTCGGTCTCTCCATTGAGTCCCATCGTTTTCAAATGCATCTGCTCCGTTTTGAACATCCCATCCAGAATCTGTATCTGACCAACCATCACTATCACTGTCGATGCAACCCTTACGATCATTTGTTGAGGAACCAACAATCAGGTCACAGTCATCCTCAGCGTCAACAAATCCATCTTCATCGGTATCACGCGCTGTCTTATCGATGGAAGCGAGAAGAGTGTAGTCAAATCCATCATTACACCACGAGTCTTTTCCTTTGATTTTCACAAACACATTCCCGGCTTGTGGCATCGTTTTCGAAAGTGTTCCCGAAGGATTGTTGTCGTCTTTAGCCATGCTTGCAACTTGCGAACCTGTTTCATCATGCATCGAATAATCAGCTTCCCATCCATCTCCTGGGCACCACCATGCGGCATTGTTCATCGACCCTGAGAAAGCGATACTGACGATGTCTCCTTGATAGGCGTAAATTCGCCACCAATCCGTTCCATCATTCGAAGAACAACCATCAGGATCGCAAACGTAACCGTTGGAAGAAACGCCATCGGTTAGAAGATTTGAGGATTGTTGAGAATCGTCAGCGTTCACTGCAGGAAGCATTGAAACAAGCAGCAGGGCGAAGAGGCCGACACCTATGCAACGCCCGAGCATGTTACGCCAAGTTCGAATTCGGTTATGAATAAAGCGACGACTAGTTAAATCGCCCTAATGTATCTCGAAGTGCTGATTCAAGGTCTGAATGTTCAAAATCATATCCTGATTCTATCAATCGCTTAGGGTGGACTTTTTGCCCATCTAAAATCAATCCTTTACCCATTTTCCCAAAGAGGAGTTTCATCATGAAGCCAGGGATTGGAGCAAAAGCGGGTCTTCTCAATACACGGCCTAGTGTTTTTGCATAGACTTTCTGAGTTACTGGATTTGGAGCGGTAAGATTGTACACGCCTTCAGAATCATCTTGGTTCATGAGATGATGAATTGAGTAAATTTGATCGTCGAAGGAAATCCACGATTGCCATTGACGGCCGCCTCCAACGGGGCCCATTCCACCCATCTTTGCAGGGAGGAGTAATTTCTGTAACATACCTCCGGCAGCAGTCGTGACAAGACCTGTTCGCAAGATGACTGTTCGGATACCTGCGGAGCGTGCAGGCTCAGTGGATTGCTCCCATTGCTGGCAGGTTTCAGCAAGGAATCCTGAACCGATAGAACTGGCCTCATCTAATTCTTCGTCCCCTCTGTTGTCATAGAAGCCAATTGCGGATGCGCTCATGAAAAGAGAAGGGGGTGATGCGAGATGTGCAATATTTTCAGCAAGATTTTTTGTCGGAATAGTACGACTGTTGAGAATCAGTTGTTTTCGTTTCTTACTCCATCGCTTGTCGCCTATTCCTGCACCAGCCAAGTGTATGATGACATCAAAATTTTCCATCGAGCCTTCCAAAACTTCACCTGTTTGATCATCCCATCGAACGATTTTATTCTTATCAGAATCAGGGTGTAGAGCAGATGTCTTTCGCAATAAGCGGTGAACATCATGTCCATCTGTCTCCAAAAAGGCTGAGAGTTGAGTGCCGATTAGACCGGTTGAACCGCTGATAAGAATGCGCTTTCGAGGTGCATCTTTGAATTTTGCTTGTCGATTCATGTCAGCGTTAATTCTTCGTGTACGATGTTTGAACATCTGCCTAAGGCGTGGCATGACCATTATTGGAGCGCCGATCCTACTGAAGAAGTGGAATGGTAATCTCCAATCAACATGATCATGAATGGTCATTTCGTCATCACTTACTGCAAGGAATTTATGAGCATGGTCCCAACGTCCAAATGGCCCCTTGACCATATTATCGCAGAATTGCTCACCCTCGATGTAGCCGTGGTGTTCGGCAACCCAGCGCTGTGGAATTGGCCCAATTGAAATTTTGAACGAGGTCTTTGCACCGTTGTGGATTCCTCCGACTTCGATAGGGCGTATACCTTCCCAACCAGGCATAATACGCCGGATTGCTCCTGGGCGGGCATGCCACGCCCAGACGTCTTCTCTCGAAAATGGGAAATTGGCTGAGTGTTCATAAATTGGCAATTGCATCACCTCTGTTAAGAATCAGCGTACTTTTGTATATAATCCGCGGTTTTGAACTTACGTTGTGTTGATGCCGAAGTCATGTAGCGTATCTTTCCAAAGACTGCTCTTTCGAACCATCCACGATCGAATCGTCCGAAAATCCAGAATATGCCTGTATAGGAATTTGGATCTCTTCCATCGAGTGCCCATCTGTCGTTGAGTCGAATTAACCATTCGCATGCTGTCTTCGGATCGGATGACCATTCAAGCACCTTCTTGCCCCATAGCATTCTCAAGTAGTTGTGAATAAATCCTTCAGTTCGCAGTTGCATTTGGGCTGCATTCCACAACGGGTCATGGGTTTGTCCATTTTCAAGTTCTTCGAACGTGTAGAGATACGGGCGTTCATCTTCGGAGTGTTCAGTCAGAGTTTTCTTGGCCCACTCAGGCAAGGTTTCGTATTTTGCGTGATTTGGGGTTTGATGACAGTAAATGAAACCTAACTCTCTCCAGGTGATAATTTGGTCAAGGAATGCTTCTGCTCCTTCGTTCGCTCCCCACCAACCTTCTCTGCGGCCATTGTGAGGTGGAGTTATTTTCATTGGATTCCATTTTTGGTGTTTCAAGACTGCATCGACAATCTCGAATGAGGAGATGTGGCCGAAGTGCAACCATGGAGAAAGTCCGCTGCTTCCGTGACGTTCTGGATGATTCCGGTCCACATGGTAGTGATTGAGCCTTTGCTCGATGAATTTACTAAGTTCGACTCGTGCCTGAACAGAGCCACCTGTTGTAGAATCGATTGGAGTGACCTCATGATCAATATCGAGATAGGAAAGTGCGTCTCTTCCTTCACGAGAGGCTTCAGCAACTCTCCAAATAAATTCATATGGCGTGATTGGAACGTCCGCTCTTGCAAAGGCTTCCTCGGCAATGGATTTACCATCAGGTAAATCGTTCAATGCTTTCAGAGGTTCAGCCATTGGAGGTCTAGCTAGGAAACCCAGTATGTTCTTGTGGAGGTAGCGTCGGAACGAATAGGCTGTGGTGAAGGAACGTTCAGGTGTTCGTAGAGGAAGAATACCATTACTGTCGACTGCAATAACACAACACTCACCAATTTCCATTGCTCTGTTGGCAACTTCTCTCGGCATGTATGTTGGGTAGTCATCGATAACCATGGCTACTGCTCCTTTGGTAAACGAGCGTAAAAGGCCAGATGCTTGGCCGCGTTTTGTCTCTACATACGGGATGTATGTAAGAGGTGCTGATTCGAACAGTTTTCGATTATCGATCATACCTTGAAGGACGAAGGTGTGAATTCGGTCATTCGCCCAGCGATGTCCCAATGCAAGGGACTCCACCACGATAAGAGGTACATTTGCCTCGTTAGCAAGATCAATCGCATGATCTAGACCATGGTTCCATCGAGAGCGGCGTGCACTGGTCATCCAGTAGACAACGTGAGAACCTTCACGATTGATTGGTATTGAATTTGCTACAATTCGTTCGGTGTCGATCATGCGCCAACCTCCTTGGAGAGTGAGGTTCTTGCGTCACTGAAGACAACATGATACGGTCGTTGAGATTCTTCAGAAAGGTCAACAATAGGAAGTTTCTGTCCAGAGACAGCAACTTCTGCAAACGAGCGAAGCGTGGGAGATATCCATTCTAATTGTGAAAACATCTCTTTACTCACAAACTTAGCTTGCTGGATTTCTTCTTCCTGTATCGCCAGGGTATCGCTTTCAACTGCGACTGAATAGCACAGGAATAATCCCACGTTTTCAGATGTCTTAGTAGAGCGCAGACCGATGAATCCTTCGACTACACCATCCAGGCCAGTCTCTTCCTTCAGTTCCCGTAGAACTGCATGCTCAATCGATTCATCAGGGTCAACATATCCTTTAGGCAAGCCCCATCTTCCTTCATAAGGCCCCCTAGCTTCTTGCACCAGAAGAACATGGTTGTTACGGACTACAGCAGCAGCCACACCAACATCAAATCCCATGCGAATCACGTAAGAAGGTAGAACACACAGTATATGAAGAACCGTTTATTGAAAACTCACAACCTCCTTTAGGCTGAGAACAGTGCTTTATACCTGAAACGCCAATCTTAAGGGTATGTCCAACCACGAAGTAGAACAATATACAGCAGTACCAGCAGATGCTAAACTTCCAACACAATATGGAGATTTCAGAATCCGCTCTTACATCGACCCTAGAGACGGATCGGAACATGCTGCAATTTATACTGGCGACATGGACGGTCAAGAGCCCCCTCTCGTGCGCGTCCACTCTGAATGCCTCACTGGTGATGCCCTTGGAAGCCTTCGCTGCGATTGCGGCCCACAACTACAGAGAGCACTAAAAAAGATTCAAGAAGAAGGAAGAGGGATTTTACTCTATCTCCGACAAGAGGGAAGAGGGATCGGCCTGTTTGCTAAAATGCAAGCATACAATCTCCAGGATAGAGGCCTTGATACACTCGATGCAAATCTTGCCCTGAACCTTCCTGCTGATGGAAGAGACTACACCATCGCAGCGAGTATTCTAAAGGACATCGGCCACGATACTATCCGTCTCATGACCAACAATCCTGACAAAGTCGCTCAACTTGAGCAACACAACATTACTGTTTTGCACAGAGTCGAGCACAAGGCTGGAATCTGCAGTCAAAACAAAGATTATCTTCGAACGAAGGGTCAAAGAATGGGGCATATTCTCTCTATACTGGAGTAATACACATGGCAGAAGTTATTTTGACAGCAGACCGCGTCACCTTAAATGAGGCAAAGAAAATGAGCAAAGATTTGATCGGAGAAACCGCACCTGAATTCATACTAATGGACGATGAGGGTAACGAATTTGATAGCCGAAGCTTGGACGGAGAATGGAGAATTCTCTTCTTCTACGCCAAAGACGGCTCCCCTACGTGCAAGCGTGGCTGTTTAACCTTCAAAGAGCAACATGATTTGTTTGCATCTGCTGGCTGTAAAGTCGTCGGTGTTGGTGAAGGAACCGTAGAATCTCACTCGAAGTTCAAGAAGAGCCTTGGCGGACTCCCGTTCCCACTCTTGTCCGATCAGGATAGAACCGTTGCTGACCAATTCCTTGTCCCAGTACATCTTGGAATGTTCCCTGCGAAATCAAGTTTCTTGATTGGACCAGATAACCGAATCAAGCACGTTTACGATTGGCTTTTCCGCCCTCGACGACACGTTGCTCGAATCCTTAAGCACCTGTCACCAGTAACTGGAGGCGACTCTTAATGTGGGAACAACTCCTCAACGAAGCTGGCCTCACTGACCGTGAAGTCCGCTCAATCATGGTTCTTGGAAACAATCCAAACATGAGAGCAAGCGAACTTGCAAAAGAACTGCAGACAACTCGTCTCGATGCATACAACAGTCTATCAAGACTACAAGAAATGGGGATTGTTACAGCAACTGCTGACAGACCAATGCTCTTCTCGAGTCTGCGTGTCGACGAAGCCCTTCAGCACATTATCGAAATGCGCCGAAGACAACTTGACAACCTCCAGGAAGGCTTTGACGAAGTTGCAAAGGGCATTACAGAAAACAACGCATCTTTCGAGGCAAGTCGTCGTCAAAGAGACGAGCCAAGATTCGCAGTATTGAAGGAACGAAGTCACATCTACAAGCGTCTTGAAAAGATGGCTGATGAGGCAGAAGAACGCCTCGTTCTCCTCCTAGGACGCTACGGAATTCTTCACCTCTGTCGAAGTGAGGCCCTCGACTCAATTAACACTGCAGCCCAGAAGGGTGTTGTCGTGCAAGTCATTGCACAACTCGACCGTCGAACAACCCGGTTCTTCGAAAAGTTGCACGATTCAATTGAAATCAAGCATTCAGACGATCTTGACTCTCAAGGTTTTCTCCAAGACTGTACACATGTTGTACAATTTTTGAACATTGAAGAAAATCCTGTAGGGCGCGGAAAAGAAGATGCTGCACTTGTTATCGAAAGCCAACCATTTGCTAAAGCACAAGAAAACCTCATCGACACCATTTGGGAAGATGCTGTGAAGTTTGCTACTGCAGAAGCACGATTTACCAAAGGACGAATTCACGACCCTCTACGACTTACCATCGGAGAAGGTTCTTTCCTAGATTCCTTAGTCGGTGCTCTTGGAGTCAATGACCTTCCAGAACACGATACTCCATTCGATCCAGAAGCGTTCATGGCTGCTGGAAAAGAAGTCAGCCAAGCACGTCAAGAACTAACTAAAGGACGTCTTTCAAATCTGAAAATTCTTGGTATCGATCTTTCACGAATGCTTCGACAAGTTGGAAACAGAGTTGGCCATGAACTAGCGTTCTCCCTACGCTCTATCGAAAACCACGTCGAATTCCTCGATGAAATGATGGATTGGTGGGAATATGCAGGACTAGGCCGTCTAGAGTACGGAATCGATCCTGTCTTCCACGTACAAGTCGGTCTTGACCATCCTCCAAGCGAGGATCCTGACGTATTGCCAATGTGGGAGCTAGACGATGGAATTATCGAAGGCGCACTCATGACTCGTTTCCCACGTGACGGACAAGTTACAGTACGTCGCTTCGACGGAACTGGTGATTCTGATGACTTGTGGCGTTACCACATCATCATGAACAGTGAAGAAGAACCTGCAGAATCAACTGCGTGATTGCCTTGAATGTTAACGCGGCAACGTGTGTTGTCATCTTTGCATACATCACTCTTGCATGGCTTCGAACAGTCTCAAGCGGTAAAGTAAGTGTAATGGATGTATTATGGGGGCTTGGTTTTGTCATTATCGCCTGGTCAAGGGCGTTGCAACTGAACTCATTCAATGCCATAACTGTACTCACATTAACTGCTGTTAGCCTCTGGGGACTACGATTAGCATTTGTCCTTCATCAACGCACGAAAAACCGCGGCGAAGATATGCGATATGTTCGCATGATGGAATCCGCAGGGAAAAATTGGTGGTGGATAAGTTTCCTGCAAGTGTTTCTTTTGCAAGGAATCTTACTCATCCTCGTTGCGCTCCCAATCTTGTCCCTGATCTCTGAAGGCAACACTGACAGTTCACTGTCAACAAACCAACTTATTGGAACTGCTTTGCTAATCGCAACATATTGTATTGGAATGATAATTGAGCATAGAGGAGATATCGAGCTTCGAGAATTCAAGAAAACCAGCGGCCCAGGGCAATTGAAAACGGATGGCATTTTCTCAATCACTCGTCACCCGAATCATCTGGGAGAAGCCATCATCTGGTGGTCGATTGGTGGATTCGCTGTTTTAGTCGGTGGCATCTCCTCCTCATGGGCCTTAATCGGACCCCTCATCCTCACCCTCCTCTTGCGATTTGTGAGTGGAGTTGCAATGTCGGAAGTCGATTTGAAGGATAGGGACGGATATCAAGAGTGGGTGGAATCTACTCCAGCCATGTTCGCTAATCCAATCAAAGTCCTGTTGCGTAAAAACGCCGATTGATAAACTAAAGGGGGATTTTTTAACTATGCGCCTCGTTACTTTTGCACGTTTTATCCGTATGATAACAAAAAAAGGACCTGCGGATTTAGATAAAATTCAGAACATGGGTTTACTCGCTGTAAAACTTACTCAGATTTTCGCTCTCCGCCCTGACTTGCTTTCTGAGGAAAAGTGTAAGCAACTCCAATCGTTGTACCAGCGAGCAAATTCAATACCTCGAGAAGACTCAATGAAACTGATTCATGATCGAGCGCCTGATGGTTTTCTGGATGCTTTTTCATCCTTTGATGAAGAACCCTTTGCAGCTGCCAGTATCGGACAGGTCCACAAAGGAGTCCTCAACGATGGAACAAATGTCGTTGTAAAGATTATCAAAGCGGACTTCGAAAAGTCATTCCGGAAGGACGTTATAAGAATGAAGCGATGGCTTCGAATCGGTCTCTTCCTCAATCCACGATTGAGAAAAGTTGGCAACCCAGTCGGTCTTCTCCAGCACGTTGAGGATTACACATTGAAAGAACTCGATCTTCGAAACGAGATTGAAGGGGCTGAACTCTTACAACGAAAGGCGAAAGAAGTTGAACACCAATTCCCAATGCCACTCCTAGCCTTCCCTCGTGTTTGGCCTGAACTTTCGAATCAGCACATCCTCGTGATGGAACACATTGAAGCTCCTACGCTGGAAGATCGGCTCGCTGAAGGGACAATGTCTTGGGACAATCTCCTGCAACTTTTCCGAATTCACGGAGCGTTCATGTTCGGTATAGGGACCTTCCATGGAGATCTCCATCCAGGCAATGCAATGGTTGATGATAACGGCAAATTCACGTTTATTGACACTGGTGCAATATCTCACGCACCGGATAAAGTTCGTTCAGCCTTATTTGGATTCTTTTTCCATCTTGCGAAAGGGGAATTAGATCAATCCTTTGAAGCAATGCTGTTGATGGCAGACACTCCTCCAAGTGGTGCAGCCAAACAAAAATACATGGAAGGTATGCATGAAATATATACTGGATTTATTGGAAAGACAGTGAGTGAAATTTCACTCACCCAACAAATGATGAAAACGGTTCGATGTGCAGTTCTTGCAGGATGTCGATTCGGAGAAGAAGCATTTCCAATTATCCGTTCGTTGATGTATATGGACGGGATGGTTCTTCGTGGACAACCAAATGTAGATCTTATCACATCCATGGGCCCCTATCTCGATGAGTTTGCATCGATTGTTGAATTGCCTTACTCTGAGAAGTCAAAAAACAACTCAAAGAACTGATAATTCAACCATCTGGGATTGGAATCTAAAACCAACTGTCTAGATGGTTGAAAACGCCGCTTTATAAGCCGAATCCCGGTAGATAAACCATGTCCAACAGCGATGCTCAAAACGTAATAATTGTCGGCTCAGGTCCCGGTGGTCTCGCCTCTGCTTTGCTCCTAGCTCACTCAGGTGTGGACGTAACCGTCCTCGAAAAAGCAGAAGCTGTAGGCGGACGAACCAGATTGTACAAGAAAGATGGGTTCACATTCGACCGAGGCCCAACCTTCTTCCATTATCCAGAAGTCATCGAAGAGATATTCCAAGCAATTGGTAGAGACGCTCACAAGGAACTCGGCCTGATGCCACTTGATCCAATGTACCGCCTGGTGTTTGGAGCAGGTGGTCACATCGATGCCACGAGTAACCTTGATGAAATGACAGAGCGTATTCGAGAACTCGCAGGCGACAAGAACGCTAACGGTTTCAAGAATTACGTGAAGCAGAATCGCAAGAAACTCGACTTATCGAAGGAATGCCTTCAGACACCATGGTCGAGCCCATTGGATGTGCTCTCGAAGCGAGCCATCCGAGTGGCTACGGTTCTCAAACCGTGGGCAAGCGTTGCTGGCGATTTAGGAAAGCACTTCGACGATGAGCGCGTTCGATTGGCAATGTCATTCCAAACCAAGTACCTCGGCATGAGTCCATTCCATGCACCTTCGCTGTTCACCATCCTTGCTTTCTTAGAATACGAGCACGGGATTTTCCACGCCAAGGGCGGCCTCGGAAGCATCACAGCTCGAATGGCAGAGATCGCAGAAGAGATGGGTGTTAAAATCCACCTCAACACTCCAGTCAAGTCGTTGATCTATGAAGGAAAAACCGTAACAGGAGTTCGCATCGAAGGCAAAGAAATGCTTGCCGACAAGGTCGTCGTCAATGCAGACTTCGCCCATGCTATGACAACTCTGGTCCCTGATGAAAAGCGAAAGAAGTGGTCCAATAAGAAACTCGAGAAGAAGGGATACTCCTGCTCCACATTTATGCTATACCTCGGCGTTGACAAGAAGTACACCCACCCACACCATCAGATCTATGCTTCCACATCTTACGAGGAGAACCTGCGAGATATTACGAATCATAAACTCACATGGGACGACCCGTCTGTCTACGTGCAAAACGCTTCCATCACCGATGACTCACTTGCCCCTGAAGGCCACTCAACCATCTACGTCCTCGTGCCAGTACCCAACCAACATGAGAGCATCGTTTGGGACGATATCAAGGCTGACTTCCGTGACACTATCGTGAAGCAGTTGGCAAAACTCGGGTACGATGACATCGCAGACCACATTGTCTCTGAGACCGTGATCACACCTGATGACTGGGGCGCATCCGACATCTACAGAGGCGCCGTGTTCAACCTAACTCACGACCTCAAGCAAATGCTATGGCGACGTCCTCACAACCGCTTTGAAGAAGCAAACAACCTCTACATTGTTGGTGGAGGCACACACCCAGGTAGCGGCCTTCCAACCATCTTTGAAAGCGCACGAATCAGCAGCAAGCTTGTTCTCGCTGATCTCGGCATGAGACCTGACTGGAATGGCGTCGATTCTTGGTTCAAGGACGTGAAGCGCCCCAAAGTCGCTGCTCGACCCCG
>QXYA01000069.1:3978-4236 GCA_009887135.1 Candidatus Poseidoniales archaeon | reverse complement strand
TTACGTTCATACTTGGGTTCAAACGAAGAATGGATTCACCGAATGCACTTGCCATACTTGCGATGGTGTTTACACCATCATAGAACAGGAGGTAGGCGATGAGGAAAAAGGCCAACACCTTGAATTTGCGAATTTCCTTAGCAGTGGTATAAACCTGGCCGTATGCCAGTTTTGTTGCCCCAATTACACGTCGGAAATTATTCTTACCAAAACTATTCCATTCGACATGTTCTGCAATTTCAGGTTCAGGCGTCCACT
>QXYA01000069.1:0-3968 GCA_009887135.1 Candidatus Poseidoniales archaeon | reverse complement strand
AAAGCCCCACCACCATAAGGAAGAAGTCACAAAGATGACTGCGAGTTTGAAATCAGTGTCCCAGTTAAGACCAAGAAGAACAACGAGATGGAAAATGAGAAGGATTGAACCTCCCATGAAACCGTACATGTACCCCCAAGTGGAAACCTTGTCTTGATCTTCTCTCTTTCCGAGATAAGGCATGAAGGAATAATAGATGACGTTACCACCAGTAAAGCCAATTGTACCAATCGTAAACATAACTGCAAGGACAATATATCCGTCTGAACCAAAGTACGGAGCAGCACCCATGAGGGCAGTGAATGCAATACCAGCAACGGTGTACCATTTCAGAAGTTTCTTCTTAATCGGCATTTTATCTGCAATCACACCTAATGCAGGAGCAGTTGCAACAACAAAGACCATTGAGAATGTGAGGATTGTTGCATAAAATGTGTCTCCTGATTGAGTACCCGTAGCCTGATTGTACAAGCTTGCCATCAACGCAGGAGCAATGACAGTCATAACAGTCAATGCATATGCTTGGTTGGCCCAATCAAAAAAATACCAGCCTTTCAAAGCCTTTTCTTCATCAAATGAAAGTGACTTACTCGCATCCATTGGTGAATTGTTTTGTGTAGATTCTATAACTTCGGTCATGGTATCCCTAACTACACCACGTTTGACATGGTTTATCAAAAGCGACCCTACAAATGAGTATAATCTACCATATTATAGCGAGTTACAAAATTTCAAACCAAAGATAACAACTGGCCAACTCATGAGCCAACAATTTAAGCGAGTTCTTGTCACAGGTTGCACTGGATTTCTCGGGCGTCAAGTAACCAACGAGTTTCTTTCGAGAGGCTACTTTGTTCGAGGCACTACACGATCAAAAGCAGAAACATTTGAATCAATAAAGAGTGATTTCGATGCAGGTGATTGTTTTGAAGTATGCACTACTGACCTGCTTTCAGATGCTGGATGGCCAGATGCAATGGAAGGAATTGATGCAGTCATCCATACAGCCTCCCCATTTTCTGCTCAAGAACCGAAGGATGAACAAGTCCTCATCCGACCAGCGAGAGAAGGGACAATTCGAGTTCTGACCCATGCATATAATGCAGGAATACGTAAATTTGTGATTACGTCATCGACTGCTGCTATTTCTGGAGCAACACCCACAAAGAAAAATCAGACTTATTCGCATGAGAACTGGACAGACCTTGAGCAAGATGTATCTGCGTATACCAAGAGCAAAACACTTGCAGAAAAGGCTGCATGGAAATTTATAGAAGAGAAAACAGATGCTCGTTTAACTACTGTAAATCCAAACGTTATCTTTGGCCCCTTGCATAGTGGTTCTTCCGGAACCTCGTTGAGAATTATAGAATCCATCATCAGTAGTTCATACCCTGGTTTCCCAAAGATCAGTTTTGCACCAGTTGATGTCCGAGATGTAGCTTGGATGCATGCTGAAGCGTTAGAAAACGAACACCTTGTTGGTGAGAGATTGATGATGTCTTCAAGTCCGATTACAATGCCTCAAATTGCTCGTATCCTAAAATCAAAAGGCTGGAAAGTGACAACAAGAACGCTGCCAAATATTGTGGTCCGATTCATGTCGATCTTCATCAAGGAAGCCAGATTGATCACAAGCGGCTTAGGTACGACCAGTTACTACGACTGTTCTAACACTGAAGAGAAGACTGGATGGGTATCAAAATCTCACGAAGAGATGATTCTTTCAGCAGCGGAATCATTGAAAGATCAATGATCTCGAATGATGATGTAGCGACCAAGGGCTTCTTGCCACATAATCTCTTTACCAGCTTCGATATTCATTCCTTCACCAGGAAGTGGAAGAATCATCATTGAGTGGTCCCGCATGTTCATTGCATGAACTTCTCCGTTATCGATATGGGTCACCATAGCAGTTCCCTTTTCAATCATTGGAACGTTGATGGAATCAGTTACGGTCCCAACGTGTGAAATTTTCTTACCGGTGAAAATACTTTCAAGAGAAAGACGAGCTTTTGCTGAACCGTGCTTTCCCGGCTTGGATTTAGAGATACTCAAAATCTTGTAAGCTTCTTCATCAACGACACAAAAACGTCCAACTTTTAGGGTTCGAATTTCTACTCTATCAGTTCCTGGCATAAATAATCCGCATAGGTGGTGGCTTAAGACAGTTGGGTTTTCGATTGTAGAATATCAGAGTTCTCGGACATCAAAACGCTGCCCAGATTGCTCAATTGAATGAGTTGTAATCAATGAAAGCAATTTCTTTGCGACATCCTTTGCGTCACTTAATTCACCGTCTTCATAGTAACCAACAAACGAAGAGAGTGAAGGAAAGTCCTCTGAATTTGTAGAACGAATCTCCTTTTGCATATCTGTATCAACAATACCAGGAGCGATGGATATTGCAGTAATTCCGTCTCTTTTACCCTCTTCAGCCAAGCATCTTGCCCACATATCTTGGCCTGCTTTGGCAACACAATAGGATGACCATGATTCCAATGGGCGTAAAGAAGCACCACTTGAAATCGTAGTTACTCGACAATGGTCAGAAGACTGCATCAATGGGTAAATCCCTTTTGTGAGTCGTTGAACTCCAATGAGATTCACCTGGATATTTTCAGCCCAAGCATCACTTGGGGCTTTACTCATTGGCATTATTGGAGTGATCATACCAGCGTTATGGACAATCCCATCGATTTTCTTGAAGTCATTATTGAGAGCCATTATGGCTTTGTCGATTGATTCATTATCAGCCAAGTCACAAACAATAGAAGAAGATGAAGTTGATATTAACTGCACCATCTCTCTGGATTTTTTCAATGATAGTGTATCACGTGCGAGTAAAATAACCTCAACGCCTGAAGTTGCCAAAGCGAGGGACAGTTCCAAACCAATGCCTTTCGAAGCACCAGTGACAAGGTACGTTTTTTGTTCCATAGACGTCCCTGCCAATGAAAGTATTGATACTTTTCCGAAATCAGAATTCAAACAGGAGTATAAGAATCAAGAATAAGACCGAAGGATGTGTTCGGTCTTCCAGAGTATCTCTCCGAACGCTGTATACAAGGGAATGATCATTCGTCGATCGGACAATCTGGCCCTGTTGTCATCTGGCTAAAGTCATCATTTAGGACAGAAGAGAACCCAGCAATCGATGCAGGGCGTATTATTGCTAACAAACACAACCTTCCTCTTTTCATCTATCATGGAATAGACGAACGATATCCTCATGCATCTCTTCGACATCACAATATGCTTCTCGATGCTTCTGTCGATATGCATCATGGATGTACAAAAATCGGAGTAGACTACTTCTTACATGTGGCAAGAGAAGGAAATCGTCAATCTGTAATGAACGAATTATCTAAACAAGCAAGCCTGATTATAACAGACCTTTTCCCATTACCCCCGTGGAAGAATTGGGTAAAACATGTTGCTGAAAAAGCAACGTGTCCAGTTATTGAAATCGATTGCCATTGCGTTGTACCGATGCCAGTCTTTGGTAAATCCGTCGATCGTCCATTCAAGTATAGAGACGCTACAAAGCGACTACGCAAAGCGAGAATCAATAACATATGGCCCAAACTTGAGATTAAAAATATATCATGGACGGGCACTCTTCCATTTACTCCCGTTGACATCGATGCTGAAATTAAACCAATGAAGAAACGATTCAACCTGCTAAAGAAATGCGATATAGATGCTACAGTACTACCTGTTTGGAATGAGAAAGGAGGCCAATATGCTGCTTTAAGTAGATGGGATGAGTTCAAACAATCTGGCCTTTCGGGTTATGCACGAAGGAGAAATAAATCAGAAGACCCCAACGGTGTATCTCGATTGTCAGCAGCCATTCATTATGGCATGATCTCTGTCATGAAAATCGCAAGAGAAACAGCTTCCTTTGGCACAAAATCCGCTGATAAGTTTCTTGATGAACTTTTAATCTTTAGAGAACATGCTTG
>QXYA01000068.1 GCA_009887135.1 Candidatus Poseidoniales archaeon | reverse complement strand
AAATTTTCTTGGGAAGAGGAAGACGATGATGATGAGGATGACGCTGATGGGATTAAAATCAAACTCAAAAAACAACGCCTTCGCCCGGATTTAGGAGCTCTTCCAGGCGTCATTGGCGTTCTGATGGCTCTTGTCCTTCTTTCTTGGACGTTCTTCCTTGTCGTCCCTATTACAGATACCAATATCGAGAACTTTGAAGCCGACGGTGAGTCGGGCTTTGCATCAGACTTTGAAGAGGTTCAAGAATTCAATTACATTGCACTTGGAATCCTCGTATTCATCATGTTCACATCAATTCTAAACCTCCTAGTCAAGGTCTGGTGGTTTGTGATGCCATTGTGCCTTATTGCTTTGATTGGGGTGCTGATTCATACGGCAAATCTGTCTACAGAGGCTATGAATAATTATTATGGTGACTGTGATCCAGAATTTTACGATAATTGCGGCGAATTCCCAGAAGAATCGATGTTTACCGCTGATGCGATGGTCTCTGGATACTGCGGTGGACTCGCGTTCCTTATTGTTGGAATGCGTACGCTCAGTGGCATACTAAATTTCGAGTATGATGAAGAAGACGACGATGACGATTACGACTTCTATGGTTATTAGAGCGTCAGGATGGATGCTAGAAGTACCCATCCAGTAAGCATAGAGACTCTAAACAAGGTTGTCTGGAAATCTGCTAATGTCTTATGCTTGAGGATTACACCAATGTTGAGTATGGCCATGATACCTGCAGAGAGAAGGAACCAAGCTTCGCTCATAGGGTCAGAAATAGCAAAACATGCAAACCAAAGCAAGGTCATTTGAATGGATGTCCTCGTTGTTACAGTTTCCCCAAAACGTGCAGGGAATGAGTGAACGCCCATTTCTCGGTCACTTTCAACATCCATTCGAGCATAATTTAGATCAAATGCTGCAATCCATAGAACGACTCCAAGTGAGATGAAGAAGATGGTTGGATACCAAAGGAATCCATCGCTTGTTCCGAGAATCGCATCGAATCCATGGACGTCAGCTGCAATAGCAACCCATGCTCCTGCAGGAGCAAGACCCAAGCACAAGCCTAGCCAGAGGTGGCAAAGCCACGTGAACCGCTTCATGTAGGGATAGATAACGAAGGTTAGGACTGGGAGCCAGGACATTGCTAAGGCCACTGTATTCAGCATTCCAGCACCTAGCAGCAGCATTGCTAGGAAGAGTCCAGCAAGCCACCATGCAGTTGATTTCGACATTGACCCACTTGCAAGATGTCGTTGCGCAGTCCGAGGATTCGCAGCATCAATGTCTTGATCGATGATGCGATTGAGTGTCATTGCCAATCCACGGGCTGCAACGGCTGCAACAAGAATCCATAACAAGTCAATACGCAACCAACCGTAGCCAGTGTCAGTAAGTTCAGATTGGAATTGATCATATGCAATCAGATAGCCAATAAGAACGAATGGGAGGGAGAACAAAGTGTGTTCAATCTTAACGAAACTTGCAATCTGCTTGAAGTTCATCCACTCACCTGAATTCTAGATGCGCAGGCCATTGGTATTTGTCGAGTTCGGGATGTTTGCGTATTGCCTCAAGGGTTTCATCACTGTGCATGGTAATTGCAGGCCATCGTCGAACACCATGTTCAGATGATGGAATCGGTGTTGTTGCATCCCAACACATGCGCTCTTTGTCTTCATCGAATGAGAGGCCACGGCCAACATCAAAGCGAGAGGTGAGTTGCCAGAGTAACCTTCGCCGTGCTTTCTCACAATGAAGGTCAAGATCATCATTGGTGATAAATAACCAGCGCAAATTGTTAGAATTTTTCAATTGCCAAATTTGATTTCTCAATTGGAGTATTTTTTCCATTCGTGCAGATTCTGCTTCATCATTTGATGCCGAAGAACCATCTCTTGGAGAGGGTGAGCCTGGAACGTTTGTTGTTACAACAAGCATGCTTTCTCGCAACATACGTGCATCTGTTACATCGTCCAAGGCCAGTACAGCATCGAGATTATCGAATACAGGTGGTGCTTCCAATCCTTGACGCCAAGCAGGTACTTCTTGCTTGTAAGATCCTTCGAGTGGTTCATTGGATGAACGAGGGTCGCGTTCAGTAAGAGTTGTTGCATCGATGAGAATCTTCGAGTGAACGTTTTCATACGGACTTGCTGCTTCAAGAGAATCAGCAACCATACCTTCGAGTACGATGATGTCTGTTGCAATGTGGACGTTATTATTCATAGCATCAAGAAGTGCTTCCAAGTCCTTCGGATCTTGATCGGGGTCAACCACAATCATACTCTTGAGAAACATCATCTGGCCAGCACCAAATAATCCTAAAGCGGTCTTTCTGCCTTGACGAGGATAACGTTGCTTGGAAGAAACAATAGCAAGATTATGGAATCCAGTTTCAAGAGGGAGATGAACACCGATGACATCTCGATGTTGGAAACGAAGTACAGGAGAGAATTGTCCTCCTATAGCCTCTCCAAGGTAACCATCTTCCATTGGAGGCAATCCTACAATCGTAGCAGGTAGCATGGCGTCCTTTCGATGAGTGATTGCTGTAACGTGCATGACTGGATATTGTCCGGTCAATGAATAGAATCCAAAGTGATCCCCAAACGGCCCTTCTGTTCGTGTTTCTCCTGGAATACAGTAGCCTTCAATGACAATATCTGCTTCGGCAGGAACCATCAAATCTTGAGTCAATGCTTTGGTAATTCGTAGAGAGCGACGTCCAAGAATGCCTGCGAATTGGTATTCGCTCAAATTATCTGGAAGAGGGGATATGGCTGAGAAGATTAGTTCGGGTGGTCCGCCAATGCATATTGCAACAGGCATTCGCTCTCCACTCGCAGCAGCATGGTCCGCAGCATGCTTGTGAATTTGCCAATGCAATCCGATGTTTTTCTCATCAAACACTTGAGCACGATACATACCAAGATTGTGTTCTCCTGAATTGGGGTCCTTGGTAACAACCAGTGGAAGCGTAACGAAATGTCCTCCGTCCATTGGCCATGTTTTTGGAATTGGAAGTTGAGTAAGATCTGGATCGTTCATACGAACTTGTTGACAAGGTGCTCTGAATCTCTTTTTTCTTGGAGGCATTGCAAACGCATCGCGTGCAAGAGGCAGTGCCTTCCATGGCATTTTGACGAACGTTCCAATGTCAGGCTTCATCATTGCCGTCATACGATCGCCAACTTCGGTTTCATGCGATGCTCCCAATGCATCAAGTGTACGTTGATGGCTTCCAAACAGATTCATGACAAGTGGCATCGGAGAAATTGAACCATCTGCAAGTCGCGGTTGTTCAAAAACAACCGCTGGGCCATCATTTTTCACGAGAAGATCTGCGATTGCTCCAGCTTCGTAGGCGACATCAACAGGTCTGCTTATGCGTAGCACCTCTCGTTTCTTCTCGAGATGCTTTAGAAATCGTCGTAGACGTACCCAAGCCACGTGCATCCCACAGGTTGTTCACCTTTGAATCGTCGCTTTTGAGCATAAGGTTGGAAGCCATAAAATTTGATGCCCAAAGACTTCATTATTCGCCTACTTGTATGCCGATTTTGTAGAAAAACATGAACATTGTTCCAAAGATACAGTGCAAGAGTGATACAATTCGAAGTTCGGTAAAGAACATGATAAATGCCATGATGTAGAACAATCCTGCAATACCGATATTCTTTCTAGAAGTATTGGTTTTGTTGGCCATCATTTCATCGTCTTGGAGGAGATGTTCATCTCGTTCAGTTCTTGTCATATCTTCCCATTTCTTCTCGACAATGGGTTCAGCCTCTGAGATTTCATTCCAAAAGGGAGTGTCACTGCCACCTTCGGTACTGAAGTCCATGAAAACCGTTCCAATCGAATTGGTATAACGTTTCTGCCGACGTATCGTGTTCAATCACAACATGTCTTTTCGATGCTGTCTTGAGCACAGAAACATGTCTTGGCTGGCTTAATGTCAGCACGGGAACTGCGTTCATTGAACAGTGCAGTAACTTCTGCAAGTTCTTCAGGTGCATCTCCACGAGCTTCAAGACAAAGTTTCAGGCCGAGTAGGCCCCACATGTTATCTACCCACAATTTGATATCAGCACGGTAAACGGCTTCTGCTT
This sequence comes from Candidatus Poseidoniales archaeon, assembly GCA_009887135.1. Taxonomy (GTDB): domain Archaea; phylum Thermoplasmatota; class Poseidoniia; order Poseidoniales; family Poseidoniaceae; genus MGIIa-L2. The sequence continues at coordinate 20,698 of QXYA01000068.1, read as the reverse complement.
CTTCCACTTCTCCTTGCTCGAATAATAGTGCTCCGAGAATGTGACGCACAGGTTGCATTTGTCCCCAAGGTTCGTTGTAGGCTAGGTTGAGCGAGAGATCGACACCACGTCGAAGGTGGTCGAATGCTTCAGTGAAGTCAGATGCTTCTCCTCGAGCCTTTGCCAAGAATTGTCTTCGGTATTCAATCTCACCAGAGAGGACCGCTTCGTTGACCAACAGAATACATGGTCCATCGCTCGGATCTTGATACATCAGATTGTTGTGCAGGACTCTTCCAGCAAGAGCAGGGTTCTTCAGTGCTTCATTGAAGAGAACTTGTTCAGCTTCTGCTTCTGGAACCATACCCTTGGATGCGTATGCGACTCCACGTGCGTAGTGTTGCGTTGCGATTGTGGAGGGGAAGACATCCTTGTCAGAATACATTGGTTCAGCAAGGATTTCATCCCACTTTCCGAATCGAATCATAACGTGCCATGGCATGGTTACGTAGGATTCAAGGAAGATTGCGCCCATTGGGATAATTCCAGCGAGCATGAATTGAACTCCAGAGTTTTCATCTCCAGCAGGAAGTGTGTCTACTGCCTTTCGTGCGTATTTGAGTGCAGTTTCATATTGTCCTTCGAACATAGCACACCAGACAACGAAGTGATGGTTGTGCATTCGATAGAATTTGTAAAATTGCGAGTCATTTCCAGTGAGTTCGACGTATCGATCGTCAGCTTCAACTGCAGCGATGTTGCATTCAATCGCTTCTTTCCACTGTCCAACCCAAGCATCGATGTGAGAAGGCATGTGGACAAGGTGACCCATACCTGGCATGACAGTTCGAAGAACATCAGCAGCTGGCAGAGCTCGCTCTGGGTAAGGAGATAATTCGAGAGCGTGGCAGTATAAGTGGCACAGTGCAACATGCTGCTTTGCACCTTCAACGTTCTCAAATGCATCTTCCATTACGTTGACCAACAGTAAGGTATTGTCGTCTGCAGGAGTGATTTCACCAGTTGCAGTATTCTTATTCCATAGTTGCCAAGCTTTCAGATTCATGAGTGCTTCAACATATACTGCAGCAACATCCAAGTTCCCACTGTACTTTCGGTAAAGTGGCTCCATTGCTTCTGCGAATGCAACGTTTAGTTCAGGATCGTTACCCATGTTGAGGACGGACGGGTCTGCTGCATCGCGTGCTTCTGCAGAGTGGCGTTGTGCTAGAGCATCTATCAAATCCTTCTCTAATTCTGTACATCCGTCTTTAAGAGAAACTGCTTGTTGAATTGGGTCGTGTCCTGAGCCTAGTCCTGGAGGCCAATTATAGCTAGAAGATACACAGTAAGCAATACCCCACCATGCCATTGCACATGTAGGGTCAAGTTCAGTAACTTTGATGAAACAAGCAATGGCTTGCTCGTGATTGTAGTTGAGCATGTGCCCGAATGCTTCCACATACATCGCACGTGCTTCTTCATTAGCGCAGGTAATTGTGGTTGCAAAGAAATAATTTGATGCGTTTCCAAAGTCGTAATCGGTTGGTGCAAGTGACATGTTGGACCCTGAAATTAAAGTAATATAAATCCCACGTATCTATTTGATGAATTATTCAGAAGAGGCGAATCGTTTAACATGGATTTGTACAGTAGGCGGGTTATGAACCTCGATACAGCAGCCGCTTGGGCAGAAGTTTTTGGCCTTGTAACAATTCTCGGTGCTGCAATTTATTCATGGTTCCAAATCAAAGAACTACGCCGTTCAAGAGATAGTACGACAGCGATGAGCCTAGCAGCGAATTTCCAAAATGAGGATTTTGTTGTCGGCCTTACATCGATTAGAACATGAATTTTGATACAAGCAAGTTTGAACCAAATAATGCTGAAGCTAATTTCAAAGCTTTCCGTGAACATTTTGGAGAGGATTGGCCTAAGGTGATGACTGTCTTGACAACATGGGAAAGTGTGGGTGTTCTTATCCATCGTGGCGATATGGATTTCCACGGTTTCTATGATCTCTTTTCCGGAGTTATCATTCAAACTTATGAGACTTTTTCCTTCTACTTCGAACCTATTCGGGAGCAGGCTGGTGACAAAAATATGGAGTGGTTTATCTGGCTTGCAGATCGTATTATTGAATACGAGAATGAGGGTTCAGGAACACCTCCTGCACACATTGCGTTCAAGGGTTGGAAGCCTCCTAAGCGCACCGTTTGACTCTTCTTGCTCCCACCGTTTGGTTCATGTGCCAGCATGCTCTCATAGTGACATGGCAGGGGATGCGAGACGTTGCGATGTACTCGTCATAGGAGCGGGGCCAGGTGGTGGCTCAGCGGCCCTTCATGCGTCTCGGCTTGGTCTTTCTACAATAATTGTTGAAGCGGATCCGGAGGTGGGAACTCCAGTACATTGCGGCGAATGTTTGTCAGAGTTAGCAGTACAAAATCTGGATCTTGAAATTCCAGATCATGTCAAAGCACTCGATGTGAAAGGCATACGGGTTATTTTCCCGGGCGGAGTAAGCAAACTTCTAACCGAGCCTGGCTACGTACTTGAGAAACATTTGTTTGAGCAATGGTTGGTTGGTGAAGCCGTCGAATTAGGGTCGGAACTTCATCTTAATCACAGAGTTACGAAGATGGAACGAGTTTTCAATAGCGAAAATCAATTTTCCAATTGGAGAATTGAAGGGAAAGGAAATGAATTTCCAATTGAATGTTCTGCTGTAATTGATGCCTCGGGCGTCTCAGGTGCCGCCTCGAAATTACTCGATATGGGGACGGAAGTAGAGGTCATTGCTGGCTTTCAATACGAACTCAACGATGTCCCGAATGACGGGTATCTCGATTTCTACCTGTGGCCAGAATATTCTCCCCATGGGTATGTTTGGATGATTCCAAAGGAAGGAGAGCGTGCGAATGTTGGACTTGTTACAACCGATAAGAAAGGAGCTATACGCTACCTTGACTCATTCATTGAAGACACATATCTGAAAGGGAAACCAACGGTTAATCCTCCTTGGAGAAAGGATGGTATGAAGATCAAACCCTTTGGGGGTACGATTCCAATCTCAGGGCCAAGAAGCACAACGACTGGTGATGGACTCATCTTAGTGGGGGATGCTGCAGGTTTTACTTCTCCTTTATTCGAAGGCGGTTCCCATCTCGCACTCTGGTCAGGGCGGGAAGCTGCTCATGTGATTGCTAAAGCCATATCAAAAGGCGATCTCTCTCATGCGAATTTGAAACCATACGAGTCTGCTTGGAAATCGACGTTTCCTCCTTATCATAAGATACTTCGAGGCAAAGAAGCCCTGTACAATCTTTCAGACTCAGAGATGGAAGTGATGGCAAAGTGTCTTCCAGATGAACTTGGAAACATGGGACCACTTCAGAAACTTGGAATCGGTTTTAAGATCCTCTTCCGCAAACCTACTCTCCTCTTCAAGAGAATTATCTCTGTCTTACTCTCGTTTGGATACAGCCGTGCAAAACACTTCGGCTGGTGATGGTCCTACGCAAAGGGATAACAACAACGCGACCGTGGAATAACCATGTGGGGGTGGACACTCGGACTTGCTGTCATCGCTTGCATTGTGATGATGGTTTGGCCAAAGTGGCGTGTTGAACACCCACTTGCCTCTGTTGGTCTCCATTTGGCAGTTGCAGCTCCTTTCGTTGCACTCGCATCCCGCTTCATTGTCAATGATACAGACATTCTCCACGTTGCATTGAACGGTGGAGAAGATCTTCCACTCAAGTATCGTTTTGCTGCAACATGGGCGGCTCGCGAAGGTCCCTTGTTAATGTGGGCTGCATGGATGGGATTGGTCAGTTGGTGGTTTGCTCGTCCTCTTGCATCTGAACAGGAGAAAACCCACAAACTACGTCTCCGCTTGATGTATGGATTCACCTTACTTCTTATTCTCATCTCAATGACCCTTAATCCGTTTGCTGAGAATCCATACAATCTGAGAGGGAGTGGATTGAATGAACTTCTTCAAACTGATTTGATGGTGATTCACCCGCCACTTGTGTTCCTGGCCTATTCTCTTTGTATTGCCTTAGCAGCAACATCTGTTTCCATCCTTCAATACGGTGATGACGAAGACATCGACAAGAGAATGCTGCATCAAACACGACCAGGCCTCCTGATCGCAACACTTGGAATTGGCTTAGGAGGCCTATGGGCGTACATGGTTCTTGATTGGGGTGGCTATTGGGCTTGGGATCCTGTCGAAACAGGCTCTTTCCTACCGTGGCTTGCTTTGGTTCTTATGGGTCATTTACGAACTCGGCCTGGTAAGACTTCGACATTAATGTGGACTGGACTTGGACTTGCAGCAGGTGCACTTGCATTATTCGCAACTCTTGTCACTCGGGCAGGTGGCGTTTGGGCGGCTTCGGTTCATACATTCGTTGTCGCAGATGAGGGGACGCCTCCAACTGATGTGTTCAGTCGAATGTTGCTTCTGAAGGATAAAGCCGAAGGTGTTGAAATCGTCTCGTATGTTCTCGTTATACTTCTCTTATGTGGCGTATTTATTCGAGCAACACAAGGGCAAATGAAGCGTCCTATCTCCTATCTTTTCTTCATACCGATTGTTGGAGCGGCCATTGCAGTCTTGTTTGATTATGCTTCCTATGAACACGTTCCAGCCTTATTCTTCGTTGGGGTCGTGTTCGCACCAACACTGGTTGAATGGCCAAAGAAAAACCTCGTTGTAGAAGAAGAGTTTTGGTCATATCGTGGATATCTTTCGCTACCATGGCTACTCATTGTCCCGCTCACCGCTTATTTGTTAACGCAAGATCTTCTCTTTACGCTGCTTAATGCTTTGATATTTGCACCATTGTATACCTCCGATGATGCACGAAAGGCATGGGGTTGGGGTGCAGCTGGAACAATGATGTGTCTCGCAGCAGCATGGTCTGGATTAGTCGACCTCTACATTGCAGCGATCTTACTTGGATTCTACATCTTGCCTTGGCTTGTTATGGGGGAAGAAGAGACTGAATCAGTTGACTGGCTTTCTCGCCGATTCATCCTTCGCCTTGCGTTGTGGGCTCCAGTTGTCTTGACAAGTTTGTATCTCATTCTCACCCTCGTCATCTTGATTTCAAGTATTGACGCAATTCAATTCGAAGCACACGAGTTGTACGGGGCACCGTTCATCATGGCAGTAGCGCTAGCGATGTTCGCATACACATCTCGGCATCAATCCCCTCAACGCATTGCTTCGATTGTAGCAGGTGTTGCTCTTGTATCCATTCTGTTAGCGACCTTCCTTCCTTCTGCATTAGGAGGTGATGCGAGTGAACCGATTTCTGAATACCTTTCTCGTGGAACAATCGCATGGTTGGTTCTCCCTTCCGTTTTGGTTGCTGTCATACCAATGGGTGCAGAAGTCGTACGGAGAGTCCAGACCTCTGGTGTCAAGAAAATAGCACCCGCAGCTCACCTGGTTCACTTCGGCCTCTTGCTCCTCTTGATTGGACACGTGTTTACCACCGTGCTTGTTGACCGTGGCGATGCCTCACATCGCATAACGTTAGTACGCGGGGAATTCATTGAAGTTGGGGACTATGAGTACATGTTCGAACATATCGTTCTCGAAGATGACGGCCTCGAAGTAGGTGATCGATATGTTGGTGCAGTCATTAGCGTCTATCAAGACGGTGAAAAAATAGGCACTGTCCAGCCAGGATTGATTGGATTTGACAGTTCTCCAAATCCTCCGCGTAGTGAGGTGGATACTCTGGTTCGCTCTCACGGAGACATTGTGTTTATTTTCGATGGTTCGCAATCTTCGAGCATGATGCAACAAGTTCAATCGGACGGTGAAGAATCTGTTCAAAGGATGAGAGTCATCATCTATGACCTTCCAGCGTCCCATTTAGTCTGGGCTGGATGGACCATTATGATGCTTGGAATGGCATGGTTAACAGTCCTTGACGCACGTCAAACTCCCCACATTAAGGCAGAAGAAGAGTAGAATCTACAGCCAATTGACTTATGAACGCCATCAGAGTCGGCGGAGCATTCAGGTGATGAACACATGGAAGAAGGCGACATTATTCACGTTGATTACGATCTCTACAATGGCGAAACAGGCGATTTAATCGAGACAACAAAAGAAGCAACTGCAAAGGAACATGAAGTACACGAAGAAAACCGCACATACACACCAATGGTCTGTGTTGTTGGCTCCGGCTCTCTTATTCCTGGATTTGAAGAAGCTCTCCTCGGTGCTAAGCCAAACAAGGATGTTGAACTCGAACTCGCACCTGTTGATGCATACGGTGAGAAAGATTCCGAACAAATCGAAACAATCAGTATCGACAAACTACGACGTGCAGTCCGAGACCCGAACCAACTCTATCTCGGCGCTCCAGTCACCATCGGTGGTCGACAAGGATACTTGTCATTCCTCGCTGCTGGCCGTGCTCGTATCGATTACAACCATCCAATGGCTGGAAAGACACTCAAGTACAACTTCAAGATCGTTAAGGTCGTAGAAGGCAAGGAAGAGAAAGTTGCAGCATTGCTCGAATCAAACACAGGCCACTCCGACTTCGGCGTTACCTTTGATGGCGACGCTCTTAACATTGTTATCCCACAAACAATGCTTTTCGACACCAATGCGGCAATGATGAAATTCCGTTTGGTTACAGTTCTAAGAGATGCAGTAGAATGTGGCAAGGTGTCCTTCATTGAAGAACACGAGCCACGAGTTGCAGCTACTGAAGAAGAGTGAATCTTCCATAGGGAAGAGATATTGCCCACTTCCTAGTCGCAAGAATGAGGACAGTCCATGAGTTCGATTGAATCCATTGATGAAATTCTTCTTAATCATCAACCAGCGTTGCCATCAAGCCGGCTTTCACTGATCGAACAAGCGATGACAAGGATTGTCATTGGATTAGGAATTATTCTCCTTCTTGGATTGGTGTTCCAAAATGAAATGGTCTGGGATGACGGATTACGCCCAATCATCTGGGAACCCGTTGAAGCAGACGCAGGCGAGCAAGGTGATGCTGGATATACACCTCAAAATACTGCGATTTACACATTCGGCCTCCTCGCCTCAGTTGTTGTCTTTCAAGCCCTCTTCCGTACGCTAAATCTACCTGTCAATGACAAGATGATGTACGCTTTAATCGCCTGGGTTTGTCTTGCACCGATTCTTAGAGTACTCGAAGATGCAGACTTCTTCCCTTCATCCATTGATTGGCTTCTCATCTCTCCAATCATTCATCTCCATCTTGCAGCTTGGCTGTTCGGCATAGGAATCATGTCCTATTTCGCAGGAAAGCGATGGGATGATGTCGAGGGTGATTTCGGAGAACTGAATCTCAGAATACGTTTGGTTCCACTCCTTTGTTTTGCCCTTTTAGCAATGTGGGCATTGTTGTTCAGGCCTGGTTATCATGCTCATGAGATGGGAGTGATCTGGATTATTGCTGGCCTCATCCTTGGCTTTGCTTCTCTCATCTTTACAATGCACAACACTCGTGAATGGGATTCGGTATCTCGCGGATTGCTTTCCTTTGCAGTAGGTGCTTGTTTCGTTGGTCTTGGTCATTGGGCGCAGTTAGCATCCACGCCATGGTTGCAAGAATCTGGGCGAATGCCGAATGACATCGTTTTGTGGCCTGCGTTAGTTGTCCTAGGAATACCTGCACTGGTATGCTATGCATTGTACAGAATCGGAAAGGACGATGCACACCAACTCAAACTCAGTGGATTTGAAGCGGGTGTTCTACCCGAAGGTGTTTCGATCAAAGCATGGGAAGCAGAAGAAAAAGTGGTATCGAAGCATCCTATTGAATTACTCTCGAATAAAGCCCTTCTCGCCAGTCCGCTTGTTCTTGCTATGGTCTTTGGTCAACTCTGTGACGGATTTGCTACAATGGTTGGAATTGATTATTTCGACTATTCTGAAAAGCATCCGCTCAGTGATGCAGTAATCCAGTATGGTGGAAGCATTAGTGATTCGATTGGTTGGGATGTTGAAGGCGCATGGCTCTTTGCTTTGGTAAAGGCCGCCCTTGTTGGCTTAATCACATATATTTTCATAGAAATGCGTGTCGAAAAGAGGCAATCACATCTCCGCATGCTCATTGTATTGGCCGTTTTGATCGTCGGCCTTGCACCTGGATTGCGAGACATTGGGCGATTGATGCTCGGTGTTTGATGCGACGGTGATTTGAAGTTCCTAAGCCGATTGGTCTGCAATAGGTGGCAGGGATGGATCGACTTCCGACACGAGTAAACAAAGCCGATCCTGATTTCTCTGCACGTCGAGAACACAATCTTGCATTGATCGAAACACTCCGTGAACGTCTTGATGTTGTTAGTAATGGTGGTGGCGAAAAATACGTTGCTCGTCATCGTAGTCGAAACAAAATGCTTGCACGTGAGCGTATTGAACGTATCATTGACCCTGGGACGGCTTTCCTTGAACTCTCTCCACTAGCAGCATACGAGTTGTACGATGGTCGTGCTCACTCTGCTGGTATTGTGACTGGAATTGGAAGTATTCATGGCCGTGAAGTCCTCTTTGTGGCAAATGATGCAACTGTCAAAGGCGGCTCGTATTATCCAATGACTGTTAAGAAACACATTCGTGCTCAAACAGTTGCTCATGAAAATCACCTCCCTTGCATCTATCTGGTAGATTCAGGCGGAGCTTTCCTTCCTATGCAAGATGAAGTCTTTCCAGATATTGGTCACTTTGGACGTATCTTCCGCAACCAAGCGAAGATGTCTGGAGATGGAATTCCTCAGGTTGCTGCAGTTCTTGGTTCATGTACAGCAGGTGGGGCGTATGTTCCAGCAATGAGTGATGAATCCATTATTGTCAAAGGAAACGGAACAATCTTCCTAGCAGGACCTCCGCTGGTTAAGGCTGCAACGGGTGAAGTTGTAACAGCTGAAGAATTGGGCGGAGCAGAAGTTCACACAGTGCAATCAGGCGTTGCAGATCATTTTGCAGAAGATGAATCAGAAGCATTGCGAATGGTTCGTAATGTTGTCGAGAACTTGGGTCCGCGCACCCTTGCTCCTGCGGCAACTCAGGAGCCAGAACCTCCTGCACACGATATTGAAGATTTACTGGGGCTGATTCCAAGCGATAACCGTACGCCAATCGATGTGCGTGAAATCATCTCACGCGTTGTTGATGGTTCAAGATTCCATGAGTTCAAATCTCGGTATGGGACAACATTGATCTGTGGCTTCGCTCATATTCACGGACACAAAGTTGGTATTGTGGCCAACAACGGAATTCTCTTCTCTGAATCATCTGTCAAAGGAGCCCATTTCGTCGAGTTGTGTGGTCAGCGAGGTATTCCTCTTGTCTTCCTTCAGAACATTACAGGGTTCATGGTTGGGAAGGCCTACGAAGCAGGTGGTATCGCCAAAGACGGTGCAAAACTTGTCACTGCAGTTTCATGCGTTAATGTGCCAAAGTTCACCATTATCGTTGGAGGTTCACACGGAGCCGGAAACTACGGTATGTGTGGTCGTGCATACGATCCACGTTTCCTTTTCATGTGGCCAAACAGCAGAATCTCAGTCATGGGTGGTCCACAAGCGGCAGATGTTCTGACAACCGTCAAACAAGATCAACGTGCTCGAGAAGGCCTTTCTCCTATGGAAGGCGATGAACTTGATGAGTTCCGTTCTCCAATTCTTGAGAAGTATGAGCGTGAAGGTTCACCTTACTATTCGACTGCACGTTTATGGGATGATGGAATCATTGATCCTAGAGATACAAGAGATGTTCTCGGACTTTGTCTTGCTTCGGCTCGAAATGCGCCAATGCCAGAAGGAAAATACGGAATTTTTAGAATGTAAATTCCAATTGAAAATTTAAAATTACAATTGAGGTTTTTAGAATGTTAACAATGGATAACCCACCTGAAACAACGCTAATTTCCTTGTCCGTAGAAGGAAGTTCGGCTCGTGTAGAATTAACACGAGAAGACAAGTACAATGCCATGAATGTGGCAATGATTACAGAACTCATAGAAGTCTTTGAATGGACTGCTGAACGTAGTGCAGGTCGTCAAGATGCATTGCTTGATTCGAACGGAAATCAATACCTGCGAACACTTGTTCTCTCAGGAAAGGGTCGTCATTTCTGTGCAGGTGCTGACATCAACATGATGCGTGATGCAGGAGCAAATACGCCTGAAGAGAACAGAAAGGATAGCGAACGACTCGATCGTCTCTTCAATGGTCTGTGGTCCCATCCATGTTTCACAATCGGAGCCATTCAAGGCGTTGCCCTTGGTGGTGGTGCTGGATTAATCGCTTGCCTGGATTATGTCATTGCTACAGAGGATGTTAAAATCGCCCTTTCAGAAGCAAAGTTAGGGATTCTCCCAGCAGTTATCGGACCTTACGTGTATCGAAGAGTTGGTTCAGCCAACTTCCGACGTTTGGCTATGCAAGCAAGTCGAATCAAAGCAGAAGAGGCTCTTCGCATTGGATTCCTTGAATGTGTTGTAACCGATCAAGAGGCCTTTACAGAGGCAATTGACTCAATCATCTCAGAAGTTCTCACCACTGGGCCAAGCGCAGCAACGCTTGCTAAGGAACTCAGTGTTGGATTCGACCGATGGACAGGTGATGATGAATCGCTTCGTGATTGGACGCTTGATTTCACCAGCAGAATGCGAGGTTCCAGAGAAGGTCAAGAAGGTCTATCCTCGTTCCTAGAAAAGCGTCCTGCAGATTGGAAACCAGAATGAGGTGAAACGATGATTCGACGTGTCTTGGTTGCGAACCGTGGCGAAATCGCCTGTCGTATCCTACGTGCATGTCGAGAAGCCGGTCTTTCATCAGTTGCTATTTATGCTGAAAACGATCGATCAGGAATGTTTCGCGAACTTGCAGACGAATCCGTTCTTCTCGAAGGAGATTCAATCACTGAAACATATCTCAATGGTGCAGCGATTATTCAAGTTGCAAAGGATACAGGGGCTGATGCAATCCATCCAGGTTTCGGTTTCCTATCAGAACGAGCAGGATTTGCACAGGCTGTAATGGATGCTGGTTTGATTTGGATCGGTCCATCACCTCAAGCCATTGAACAAATGGGAGATAAGATGTCTGCTCGTCAAATCATGAAGCAAGCAGGTGTTCCTGTTATTCCAGGTGTTGAAATCGAAGAGGAGGATGAAGAGCGTGCTCTGGAAGATATTCGCCAAGCTGCCATTGAAACAGGCTATCCATTACTGCTGAAAGCTACAGCAGGTGGTGGCGGGAAAGGGATGCGTGTTGTCCATGTTCAAGAAGAACTCGAATCTTCCGCTCGTTCCGCTCGTCGTGAAGCAGTTACTGCGTTTGGAGATGGTCGAGTTTATGTCGAAAAACTTCTTCAAACTTCAAAGCACGTTGAGATTCAAGTTCTTGCAGATACTCATGGTCGGTGTATACACCTTGGAGAGCGTGAATGCAGTGTTCAACGACGTCATCAAAAAGTGTTCGAAGAAGCTCCATGTGCTTCAATGAGTCCATCGCTTCGAGAACAAATGGGACAAGCTGCTGTATCTGCAGCACAGGCTGTCGATTATGTTGGGGCGGGAACAGTTGAATTTCTCCTAGCAGAGGATGGTTCGTTCTATTTCCTTGAAATGAATACTCGAATTCAAGTCGAACATCCTGTGACCGAAATGGTCACTGGAGTGGATTTGGTTCGCGAACAATTGCGTATTGCAGCAGGAGAGCCGATGTCTGTAGGGGAATTAGAACTCCGTGGACATGCGATTGAAGTTCGATTGTATGCAGAAGATCCGAGCAACAATTTCCTTCCTGCAATTGGCCCCTTAGCAGTCTTTCGACCTCCTACGGGTCCAGGAATCCGTCTGGATACAGGTGTAAGGGAAGGCGATGACGTAACACCTCATTACGATCCAATGCTTGCAAAACTCATCGTTTGGGCGCCTTCAAGAGCAGAATCACTCCAACGAATGCGTCGAGCCCTTGACGAATTTGTTGTATTGGGAACAACAACGAACATTGGTTTCTTACGAACTCTTTGTGATACAGAAGAAGTCATCAGTGGTAATACCTACACGACAATGATCGATGATGTCTTTCCAAATGGCTACGAATTCAATCCAACACAGAAGAATCTCGATGTTGCTCTGATGACTGCAGCTGTTGCAGAAACGACTGGAATGCATAGGGTGTCAGTTTCCACCTCCTCATCAAAAGAAGGCATTTCAAGCCCCTTCCAGACGCTCAATAGGAGGTATCCTTGATGCAGCACGAGTTTAGGTTCCAGAATGAGGTTCACGAGGTGACGCTTGAGCGTACACCAAAGATATGGACATTCGTCAATCATTGTGCTCATCCAAAAGAAGATGGTCGCGTTCGAATCTATTTCGAAGACGGAACGAAAGCATGGGCTCATGTCGCTAAAGTAGGCGATGTATGGTGGGTTCATCACAGTGGACATATCTACACTCTCGAGCGAATTGAACCGGGGGCAAGTGCTGATGAACACCATGGAGGCTTAGTTGCTCCAATGCCTGGGACAGTGCTCGAAGTCCTCGTATCTGAAGGCCAAACTGTTGAAGCAGGTCAAACTCTTATGATTCTAGAAGCCATGAAAATGGAGCATAGAGTCGTAGCATCAGAAGATGGAATCGTCACGAAAGTATCCTTTTCAGCAGGCGATCGTGTTGAACAAGGTGTAAGTCTGCTCGAAGTTGAAAGTCCTCAGTAATAATCAACGGCTGCTGTTGTGCTCACGTGCGGCTCCATTAGGCTACGATATATGAAAACAATTGGAAATGAAGTCATCCTAAAGCCCATCATTTCCAGAAATATCAATTTGGTTTGAGTTGATATAAAAAGCAGCATATTATCATGTATTAGGGGAGTATTATGAGGGGAGAAAGTGGCAAGAGATACAACCCGGATTGGCTAGTTGAGCTAGCAAGAAAGTGCCTCCCCTATCTCAAGAGTCAACCCCGGTTTAGCGAGGGAGGCCTAGATTTCTTGCCCATTGCATTGAGCAATTGCACATCATGCATACCAGAAAGCCATTGTTACTTTCATTTTGTTAAAGATGACAGGCCCAATCAAGAAGATTCTTCATGGCGATACATCACTTCAGTTGACCTGTATCATGAGAGGTTAGGGATCATCTTTGTTGACCTATTGCTTGATACTTCAAGTGAAGACCCCTATGCAGCTGATCCGATTATTGGGGGTATAGAGTATTTTGACCTCTTACATATCCTTACCCCACTTCAAGCAGAACGGCACTTACAAGGCAGGATCAGAGAGCGCATCTGCTGAAGGCATGACGATTCGTTGGGCCATATTGAACGCTACCGACGTTGGCAATTACAGATACGAGTGTTACAGACATGTATGTAAGGAGAGTTAACAGGCGAGTTCAACAGACACCGTTAGGTGTCTTACAACCGAAAAAGTCAGTAGTCAAAGAAATCAAAATAACAAGAATTAGAATAAAGACAAGGACTGCTGTAAATGCCCATTTTACCCAATCAAGGGATAATTCAGGATCAATTTCCTCATCCATTCCCTCCCATTCAAATTCCTCCCCACAATGGGGGCAATCAAATAGTCCGGATACCCCATCATCCAATTCCACCTCCAATCTACAATGTGGACACTGGATGACAACCATGACATGGTATTCGAGAGAATCTTCTTAATAAAATAATACCCGATTGTAGTCAATTATACAGCCACAAAGGAACTGATTCCAATGGCCACCCTGAATTCTATCGGTTTGGTTGAACTATTGAAGTGAATAAGTGGTTTACTTATGTTCACAAGGGTACCCTTTGAAACAGAATCTAATTCGAATCAGACTTTGTTCTAAACACTTCGATAATCAACACAGTCAGAACCATACCAATTAATCCAAGTTGCATTCCAATAACTCCTCCAGCTTCATATCCTCTTTGTCCTTGATATGTGAAATCGTTGATGAGCAAAGGCAGTGTTGCCGCAGCAAAAAGAGTGGATATGATGATCAAGACAAATCCAATAACGATGTAGGCTATGAATCGAAACTTACTGTTAAGAAATAAGGCCATTAATCGTTCTAGCCGTTCGTTTGTAATAAACTGTCTGAATGCAGGAATGAAAGGCTTCGCTATTTTAAAAATAACAAAGAGAAAGAAAAGAGGCCCAACCGATGACCGGAATCATCGATTGGGCGGCTGGCTGCGTGTTTAAGCGTCTTTACGCGGCAGCATCACTCGTCGAACGAGTCAAAGATCGAAGTGATAGAGCGCCTCAAAGGTGCTCGATGCCTTGCTTCTTGACGTTGGCCTTCTTGATCTTGTCTGGGAGCCACGCGGGGCCGCCAGCTGGCTTGTCGACCATTGAGATCGAGCCAGTGAAAACGTGTACGCGCTTGGTGCCACGTTCTCGTAGGCGGATGTTCGTGTGTCCACGTGTTGCAGCTTTGAGGGCTGCTCCTCGTGGTTGCTTGCTAGCAAATACTTGGCTGGTGTCTTTACCGTTCTCCATGAGAACGAAATATTTCTTGTCTGACATTTGGGGTTTCCTCCAAATCTAAATCAGAACCCATAGTTATTATATTTTTCGCCGAAAAAAGGCAATACTGCTCAACATATTGCCCTCAGTACCCCTTTCCAAACGCTGTTTTTGGACAAAATGGGCAACTGAATGCCCTAAAATTCAGCCCCTGCAAGTGTCTTCGTTTCAAGTACCCCTGGTATTTGACGAATTGACTCAACAACTGCTTTTGCAATAGAGGAAAGATCTGGTGCCACCAATTTCACAATAAGGTCATAATCACCAAAGAGGACGGTTGCGTCTGAAACAGATTCCAACTTCTGCAAATGCAGGTAAACATCGTGTTCTGCACCAGGAGACACATTTAGGAGTACATATCCAATAGCCATCGTAACCATTCATTGCACTTGGACTTAGAATAATATCTCATCGGTTGTATTTTCAGGATCTGCAAGCAAGGATGAATGTTGATTGCGCAATTCGTCCCATTGTGATTCAGTCCATTCTTCAGGACATTCACCTTGCAACCACTGGACGAATGCTTCCTCTGTCCATCCATCTGGTATAGCGGGAGTAGAGGCATCTAGCTCTGGAAGCGAAGCCTCTGCCTGAGCTATTGATGCTGATGTAAGTTGTTCAAAATCGTCAAGCGAGTCATCAGTAGCCCATTTCTCGATACTTTCTTTTCTTCGTTGTAAAATAAATGTCATGCTTACGATGGTAACAATAAGAAGAACAATGTAAATCCATATTGATTGAGAACCTTCAGACTTCGTGTTTCGATCATTTACAGTGGATGAATTACAATTAACAACGCATACATAGGGTTCAATCAGGATTGGAGTACTTGTTTGCCATTGACCATACTCATTATCTGAATCACTGCAATTGACATCAATTCTAATGGAATCCGTTGATTCATTGAGATTACGAGGTAATGGCCACCTAAGGGTACTCATTCCATTTTCATCCTGTGTTTGGATTGGATTGAAAGATCGATTCCACAAATCGCTTGAAGCGTTCCCTGAATATACGAAAGCACCGCATTCAACATCACCTAATCCGTCAAGGTCAGTAACTTCTACTTGGAAGACCAGATCAGTACCTGCTTGTACCGATTGCGGGGCTGTACCATTGAGAATAGGAGGCGCATGACGGAACAGCATTGGAATCTGACTCGTTGCAAGATACCCATCTATTGTTTTTGTTACCAATTGAATCGAACCAGTCTCTGAAGCAAACGAGCCATCGAGTTGGAGTCTAAACCAGTAAGTATTCTCATCGTTGAGTGATTCCATACAATCGTTTGAATTTGAGCTCCATGTTGGTGCTTCGATTGGCGGCGCTGAAACCGTCCAACCAAGTTGGCGCAAGGAAAGGTCAATTGTTTCCATTGGACGATTGCTTATGATTTTCGCAGCAAGGACTGCAGTATGGCCAAACATAAGTTCACTAATTTGTCCATCAACCGTACACGGTACCATTTCCAATATCACTGGAGCATTAAGGAATAACGGTAATGAGGCGCTTGATGCTGATGTTGCTCCGTTTGAATCTTGAATCGTGATATCGAATATGACGTCACCAGATTCGAGGGATTCGCGAGGAGGATTGAGTTTGATGGTCACTTCAGCGCCACCGACTTGTCCTTCTATTGGTAGAGTAATGCTTCCAAATCCAGGCCAAGAGAGTTCAATATCCCCTAAGTATGTGCCAAGGGTGTCATCAACATCCTCAACACGCACGACGATGAATTCATCATCATTATCGATAATTCGATCGAGTTCAGTATTGTTTGAATTAACAAATTGTATATCGATTGTAGGATGTATGTCCTCGACTTTTATTGTTCTCTGCATAACGAGACTACCAGTATTGGTTCGCATTTCCATTGAAATGGACATCAGAGAACTTCCATTCTCCAAGAAAAAGGTCGCTTGGTAACAATGATGATTTGAATCTGGTTTCTCCACATACGTTAGTTCACCAAGGGTGCCTCGTTCGACAAGGAATTGCGGTTGCTCGGTGTTTGTATTATGATCAACATCTAAGACACAACCAGTAATCGTGTTGTTTACGCCACGCAGAATTCCGTTAGGCGATGTACTCGGGAGAGGTGTGACACCAAGCCATGATGAATCAGCTGAGGATGCGTGTGGGCCAAACCATGCTGATGCTGCGTCAAGAACCTGAGATACATTTGTTGTCGTTTCCTCATCTTGCATCCCAAGTTTGTCAACTGCAATGACATGCAATGCCAGCCCACCCGTTGAGATGTTAATCGGTAATGTGATCATTGCTTCCCACGTTGAACCATTGTCAGTCGTTCCCATTGGACCTTGCATCCATGTCGTGTTGTTCAATACACATGTCGAACAAAGAACCGTCCAACCCATTGTGACCGATTCGACCTTTTCATCATCAGAAGCAAGGACCGTACACAGGAACGAATCTCCTCGAGCATATTCTGGTTGGTCACAGTAGACTGAATCAATGGAAGGAGCAGCATTAACCCAGAACCTGATCATGATGAAATTGTTCTCAGTATCGCGTTCAAAGGAAGAAGTGTTGTCATGTGTGTACCGAATACGGACATCGAGCCATCCCGATTGAGTTGGTGTGACTGGAATAATGACCGATGTCCTTGATCCGCTAAGATCACCGGCAGGCAAAGAAATAGACTGGGAAGTCATGAGTACAGAACCTTGTACGTTGATAATTTCAAGATCACCTTCTGCGCTCGCCATTCCTAAATTCTCGAGACCGACTTCAATAAATCCGGTTTGGCCAACTGAAAGATTGTCTTGTAATCGAGCATCTAGGAGATGAATGTCATGAATTGTATCGATGTAAGGTGCCATTTTTGGATCACCTACAGTTACACCCATCCAAGAAATGTAGGTGTTAGCTGCTGCATTTGCTTCTGCAAAACTGAATCCTTGAGAATACATGCCGAACAAAACACTTGGCTGTCCAACGGCTGTAAGATATGGTTCATACACGTACCCTTTGACACCACTGACCCCGTCCTCAAGTAAATCCGCCACCAACGATTGCCCATACGTTGTATCAATCGTGAATGAACGACCTCCAGTCGAGACTGCCGTTTCAGCGATTGAACCATCAATCCATGTCATATGTGGGCGAATGGCTCTGAAACTTAGGCTGTCAAGGAAGACAGAACCGCTTGTTGATGTCGCAACAACATCGATAGGAATTCGTATTCGAAACGCTGTAGCATTTGGATCTGGACGGAAACGAAGCGCTGCATCGCCCCAATTTGATTCAAATGGCTTTGAAGAAGAGGTGTTGGTTGAAAGTATATTTCCACTCTGATCAATCGCTTCTACAATAATTGAAAATGAACCATAGACGTCTCCAGAACGTGAACCTGAAATCGAGGCTATCCAAGCATGGTCGCTGACCTCGTTTGGAACCAGTAGGTATTGCTCAAGAGAAGCGGCTGATGTACCAGAGCCTGAATAGGCAGAACAGTCCTTGTAAATGTCACGGTGAAGCCGTGTTACATCTCCGTCTGTGAGGGCGCTTTCCCATACCATGACCTTATCGATCATCCCTTGGAAAAACGTAGATTGAGCACGATTTACACCAAGTTTGTACAAGTCGATGTTGTTGAGTGAGCCAGAAGGAAAGGCAGTAGTTCTGGCTAGAACACCATCCAAGTATTGCCGAACATTTCCGCTTTCAAACACGGTAACAAGATGCATCCATTGTTGCGCCTCTATGTCTCCAAAGGCGTGAGTTTGGTTGTTGTGTAACCGCCACTCACCACTGAATACGGCGTGTTGAAACGAAGTGTTTGATCCTGCATCATCTGAAACTGCAAAGACTGAAGCATAATCAGGAAGGGTTGTGGAATTCGCCCAAACCCATTGACTGACTGTGAAATTTCCCACCCAATCATCAACATCAACCTCGACGTAATCATCGACTCCATCGAACCATAAGCACCCTCCATCCGGACAATTACGCCAATTTGATGAATTCATATTGTGTAATGTAAGGGAAGCATTCACATCCACTGAGTCGTTTGTTTCCATTCCAGTGCCTTCATCAAAATTCCAAGCATGAAGAAGCGTCGATGGGGATGGAGGGGTTGCATTGGCTACAAAGAATGCAGTGGAAGGGACGAGTACCTTGCTTTGGTTTGGTCCAGACCAAGAGAGTTTCAATCCATGAGGTCCTCCGCCTTGGAAGAATTCAGCACGGAAGTCGTGCAATCCAGCAGATAGATTTCGGAATCCAGATAATTCACGCATACCATGTGAGCCATAGTTTGTGACCATGCTCACTCCATCAATCCAGAATTCTGAACCATCATCGCTCGTGAGGAAAAAGGTCCAATTTCCAGTCTCTGGTATGTCGATAAGGCCGCTGAATCGAGCACCCCAGTTGTTTTTGAAACGGTCATCTAACCCTGGATAAGCAGCATTCATTGAGTTGTATTGCAACGACGATTCAAGACGAACATGATCTGGAACACGATCGATAAGCGATGGCATTGATCCTGTATTGAAGCTCACACCTTCATTATCAAAGAATTCAGAATAAATACCCTGTGTCCCATTTCCAGACTCTTCAGAACAGGTTGCAGACATCGCTGCTTCAATTGCTCCATTTCCTCCCTTTTTGGTTTGGGTTTGATAAGACCAAGCGAACGTATCGCCTGATGAAAGGGATGGACTAGTTGCATTCCAGTGCTTTACGCCACTCGACCAAGACGAACTCTCAGTATCAAAACCAGAATTCTTCGCCAAACTTGATGCCCAATCCCCATCATTTGAACCCCATGAAGCATAACCCATGACATTGCTAATGTTTGTCACGAAGCCTGTTTCTTCATCAAAGATGACCGTCTGATTGTATGTCTCTGTGAGTGTTGTATTCGCAGTGTAAAGATCATCATTCCAAAATTTGTATCCCGAGCCATTACGATTTGTTGCCAAATCAAGCACAGTCGAACCGCGTTGACCTAGGCTGTTGTTGGCCTTTTCGATGAGTTGTAATGCGGTATCAACGGTGTATCCTGTGAGCCTGGTTACAAGATAGAAACCATGCTTTTGTCTGGAAAAGGATTCGAACTTACCACCAGCCAATGGGCCATAATTATGCGTCTCCCAGTAATCTCCTGCAATACTACTGTTGTATGATCCTCCAAGAAGAGAGAACTCTTGGTCGAAGGATGCTTTATCGTTTCCACCACTTACTTTCAGAGGTATTCCTTTGTTTGAGACAAGGTAATTCATATCTGAAACATTGCTTCGATTAACCAACATGTCAAGGAATGGGTATGCGAAGAACTCATTGAATTGATTTCGATTGATAGTTTCGCCGGTTGGTGTTCCATCCGCGTCGAATATGAACACACGTTCGAGACTAATATTACGAGCTTCAACAAAGGCCCATCCAATGGTCTTGCTTGATTCTGATTTGTTATTGATCAACACCCCTACGTCGCTGTAGTCATACAGTGTAAGAGGGTCAAACCCATTTGGTACTGCAATAGGTTGTTCTTCTAAATCGAGCCAGCCATCATCGATTGTGAACCCTTGAAAGAGATTCTCAGCCATGTATTCTGATGTATTCGTATCAGATTGAAGTGGGGGAATGAAGGAGGAAAAGAGCGTTCCAAGCATCAAAAAGGCCAGAACAACACTTGTTCTTACGCCTCCCATGAACATTCTAACTCGAATTCTAGTTTAGCACTTATGCTTCCATGAGAGATTCATTTTCCATCAAAATCTCTTGTTTTCATCAAAAAAGCACTGAAAGGATATGAAGGGTGGCCCCCTCTGGTGATATTGATGGCAGAGTTATACATGTCTCGTACTTGTAAATGGGGGACTCTCAGAGTCGTCGGCGGCGACGTCTGGAATCACGAAGGTGATGTCCTTATCACTCCTGCGAATAACAGACTTTCTGGTCGTGAAGGAATCGACTACATGGTTCACCAAAAAGCAGGAGAAGAGTTGACTCAAGCAACACGTAATATTTGTTTGGAAATGAGGAAGATCAACGCACCCCCATGTGCTGTTACACAAAATGTTGTCACCGAACCATACGCTCTAGCAGACCGATTCAAGCATATCATTCACGTTGTTGGCCCAGATTGCCGCCGACCAAATCAAGATGAAACACGTCGAGACCTCCTCCCAGT
>QXYA01000067.1 GCA_009887135.1 Candidatus Poseidoniales archaeon | reverse complement strand
TTTGGATTCGACTTCTTCCTTTGCAGGTGCTTCATCAGAAGCAGAAGCGTTTCCGTCTCCATCGACATCAAACTCGATGCAAACAACACCGACTGGTAGAATGTCTCCAGCTTCTCCAATAATCTTGCTTACAGTTCCATCACATGGCGCTGGAATCTCAACGGTTGCTTTATCGGTCATAACCGAGAGAATTGGATCATCTTCTTTGACGGTATCTCCTACTGAGACCATCCATTCTACTACTTCGCCTTCTACGACGCCTTCTCCGATATCTGGTAATTTGAATGCGAATGTTCCCATATTTATTCCACCTGTGTTTTCTTTATTGCATCAGCGATTCGCTGAGGACTTGGCATGTAATCCCATTCCGTTGTATGCGGGAATGGTGTGTCCCAACCTGTGACACGTTGAATTGGTGCTTCAAGATGATAGAAACATCGTTCTTGAATCGATGCGCTCATTTCTGCTCCAAACCCACTGGTTTTGGGAGCCTCATGGACGATGACACATCGTCCTGTTTTCTTGATTGAATTGACAACAGTATCTCTGTCCCATGGAACAAGCGTCTGTAAGTCAATAAGTTCACAATCGATTCCTGAATCTTTAATCGCCTGTTCTGCAACATGGACCATTGTTCCATAAGCGATGACTGTGCAAGCATTACCTTCCTTGACAATTCTTGCTTGTTCAAGAGGAACGGTGTAATATCCTTCAGGGACATCAGCATCTGGATGGCCTGTCCATGTTGGGACGTTGTGCGGGTCTCCATAGAACGGACCTCGGTAACATCGCTTCGGTTCAAAGAAAATGATAGGATCATTGCATTCAATTGAAGAAAGGAGTAGACCTTTAGCATTGTATGGGTTTGAGCAATAGACGACTTTCAATCCAGGCGTGTGTGTAAATTGAGCCTCTGGAGATTGGGAGTGATGGTGTCCACCTTTGATTCCTCCACCAGCAGGTGTGCGGAATGTGAGGGGTGCTGTGAATTCTCCACCAGAGCGATGTCGGACCTTTGCGATCTCATTGACAATTTGGTCATATGCTGGGAAAATATAGTCTGCGAATTGAATTTCAGCAACAGGACGAAGTCCGTTAAGTCCCATACCCATTGCAATAGCAGCAATACCGCCTTCTGCAAGAGGCGAGTCAAAGACTCGATGTGCTCCATATTCGTCCTGAAGTCCTTCAGTAACTCGGAATACGCCTCCAAAGAATCCTACGTCTTCGCCAAAGATGACCACATTAGGGTCTTCTTTCAAGGAAATCGACAATGCTGAATTTAGCGATTTGATCATGTTCATGTCAACCATAATCTCACTTCCCTAATTCCTCTCTTTGCTCTTGGATGTGCCAAGGGACGGTCTCGTAGACTTCGGTGAAAATTGTTGAAGCAGGGGGATATGGTCCTGAAGCAAGATCTCCAAACTCACACGCTTCCTTGTATGCTGTCATGACATCATCGTCAATCTTCTGAGCAAGTGCAGAATGCTTCTCTTCATCCCATACATCAATGGATACAAGATGGTCTTTCAGTCTCTGAATGGGGTCACCACCTGGCCAGAATGTAGCTTCGTCGTTCGGACGATATGCAGATGGGTCATCTGAGGATGAATGTGCCCCTGCTCTGTAGGTGTAGATTTCGATATGAGTAGGTCCAAGGCCCGCTTCTGTTCGTTGACGTGCCCATTGGGTGATGCTGTATAGGGCAAGGAAATCATTTCCATCGACTCTAAAGGATGGGATGTCGTAGGCAAGACCACGTTCAGCAAAGGTCTTTCCGCCAGTTGCAAGATTAGCATGGGTTGAGATTGCCCATTGGTTGTTAACGACGTTAAGAATAACAGGTGGCTTGAATGTTGATGCAAAGTTGAGTGCATAGTGATAATCGCCTTGAGCCGATGTGCCGTCTCCGAGCCATGTGATACATGCCTCGTCTTTTCCTTGGTAAGCACTTGCCATTGCTACGCCTACTGCTTGAGAGAATTGAGTTCCTACAGGGGACGATATTGAGATAAATCTACCTTCTTTGTAGGTGTAGTGGACTGGCATTTGTCTCCCGCGAACGTTGTCTTCTGTATTACCAATGCAATGGCAAATCATACTCACCATGTCTCGACCACGTACAAATTGAGCGCCTGGTTGTCTGTATGAGGGGAATATCCAATCTTGCTCTTTCAATGCCATTGTTTGTGCAATTGCAATTGCTTCTTCACCAAATGAACGCATGTAGAATGAAAGTTTTCCAGTACGCTGCATTTTGATCATTCGATCGTCGAAGATTCGCAAGCGCATCATGTATTCCAACCCCTCAATCATCGTTGCTTTATCGAGATTAGGATTCCATTCCCCTTTCGCCTCACCATTATCATCGAGAACTCGAACAAGGCCTCGTGCATGAGATACTGTATCATCGGATGTACATGTTGCTGGATTTGGCCTATTGAGATCTTCGGGTTGCTCCTTGAATGAGCCTCCAAAATCTGCTGCTTCGCCGGGTCTAAATGGAGGGATTCCGATGGTGTAAGGCGCTGTTGTCGCCGTTCGTCTCTCCGTCATTGGTTCACCTCACCATGACTCGGGTTTAAGGGATGTTGGTGAATTGCTATTGGCTGTACTTTGACATACGCTCCTGGCATTTCTTCTTGATTCGTTGCGTCGATTGTCTTCCGCATAAGCAATCCTGCCTTGTAAGACGAGCGGACAAGTGGCCCACAAGCAACGCCAGAAAAGCCCATTTTAATCGCCGCTTCTGCCCATATGTCATACATTTCGGGTTCAGGGAATCTATCGACGGTTAGGTGGTTTTTGGATGGTGCAAGATACTGCCCTATTGTCAATAAGTCGACTTTAGCATCACGAAGCAGTTGCATGGCTTCTAGAACTTCTTCATCTGTTTCACCAACTCCGACCATAATCGAGGATTTGGTAATCATATCAGGGCGAAGCCGTTTCGCTTCTTTGAGGATCATAATCGATTGTTCAAACGATGCTCTGGGATCACGCACTATTGAATCCAATCTTGGGACGCATTCTACATTGTGGGCAAACACGACTAGTGGGCTTGAATCTAGGAGATGAGCTAAGTCGCCTAGATCGCCAGCGAGGTCTGAACAAAGCAACTCAAGTGTAACTTCGGGAGAGGATTTCGCTACTGCATCGAGACATTTTTTGTAGTGGTCCGCTCCTGAATCTTCTAAATCATCTCTGTTGACAACTGTGATTACGGCATGTCTCAGGTTCATTGAAGACACAGCCTCTGCAAGATGTTGAGGCTCTTCTCGGTCGAGAGGAGGCGGGGTCTTACGAGTTCCAACAGCACAGAATCGACAACCCCTCGTACACTCTTTTCCTGCGATCATGAAGGTTGCATCTCCACTTGACCAACATTCGTGGATATTCGGGCATTTTGCTTCTTGGCAAACAGTGTGAAGTTTGTTGTCCTTCACAGCGTCCATTGTTTCGTTGAACATTTGCTGCTCTTTCCCAGAGGGAAGTTTAGTACGAAACCAGTTTGGTAAACGAGGACGAGGCGCTTTCAGTGATGCCATTTTTAGATTTTTACTCATCGCCTTACCCCCCCGATGTTACGTCCACATGAACGAACATCAAAAAGGTGTGCAGGAGGGAAATCATGAGTTTTTGAAATACGAGCATTGATGAATACGAGTTGTTAAGCACAAACATGGCCAATCCAACTGTACTTGTTACGGGCGGTGCCAAACGTATAGGCAAGGCCATTGTTGAACATTTTTCACGCAATGGTTACTCCGTTATCATCCATGTATCCACTTCATTGGAAGAAGGAAACCAGTTGGCAAAAGAGTTGCGGACTTCAGGGGCCCAGGCAGATGTTCTTCAAGCAGATTTGACAGATGAGGGGGCGACAGAAATGCTTGTCGAACTCGTCGAAAATCATCCTTTTGTCAAAGAACGAGGTGGACTTGATGTTCTGGTCCATAATGCCTCAAAATACAGTCAAATACCAATTGAAGATCTTACTGTTGAAGACATGCGGGTGATGAATCGATTGCATGTAGAATCTCCGCTACAATTAACCCAAGGATTGACCCTATGTCTCTCTTCTATAGAAGGTTGTGTGATTGCTTTAACCGACACATCGAGTGGCCAACATTGGGAAAAATTATCTCATTACACAGCGAGTAAGGCCGGCTTGCGTCAACTCATGGTTGGGCTGGCTGGCGAACTCGCCCCTCGTATCCGAGTCAATTGTGTTGGGCCAGGGGCGATCCTTTCTGCTGATTGGGAGCAGGAACATTTTGACAATATTTTGCAACGTGTTCCTTTACAGCGTTCTGGTACGCCGGAGGACATCGCATCTGCTGTTTTCTTCCTAGCAAATGCCTCATACATCACTGGACAGGAATTGAAAGTTGATGGCGGATGGACACTTTCTCCATAGGGAAGGATTTCATACATCCTTCTTCCCAGCCGTATTATCGAGGTGGCTGAGGTGGTCAAAGGCGCCGGGCTTAAGATCCGGTCCCAGATGGGTTCGAGGGTTCAAATCCCTCCCTCGATACCACAATATGAACGGTGTAATGGCAATTGTTTACACAAATCATGCAAAATGGTTTAACGCCCGCTGCTATCCGTTAGCATAAGGGATGTCTTGACTATGTCTTCCAATCGATTTGTTTTCGTAGCTCTGATTTCGCTTCTTCTAATGGGGATGCCTCTTCAAAATACTGAGCCGTCATCGTTTTCCGAAACGGAAACTGTCTCCTCTGTTGGGGGGAATTTAGAGGATTATGAATTGTTCTTAGATTCAATCGAAGGGAATGACGCAATTACGACGATTCAACCTGAAGGCAGCCAAAAAGAAGCTAGTTTACTAGAGAATGGGATTCGGTTTGAATCAGAAGAAATGATTTCGGATTTAATCGTCGAGGGTAAATCCAACAACGAAGTAAAGGTCGTTGTTTATCTGAAGTGGCGTGCAAGCCAGGGCGACTCTGATGCTGAGGCTACTTTCAAGTTATACTCTGGCACTGAGTTGGTAAAGCAAGTTACTGAAAACTTGGGCGTACCTCAAAACGCAAGCTTCTTCGGAGGAAGCGATTCTTGGGAACCTTACACGATTTTACTCAATGTTGGGTCAGATGGATTCGTTGTTGAAAATGGCGATCGCCTTGCACTGGATATCGAAGCAACCGCTTCTTGTGAAGGCGGTGGCGGTAGTCCTATCGGTGGCGCAACCTGTCAGGTTGATATTGCCTACGGAGGGGCTGTTGGAAACGATTATTCGCGCTTAGAAATACGTGCAGATGCTCTATCTGGGTCGCAAGTAAAGGTTCACTACCAAGGCGAAGGCTGGTCTGAAGTTGAAGTTACAGATTGGTCTCCAACGCACCGTCTAGAAAAGCGAACAATGCAATTCAGCGTTGATGTTCGAGACGCTTTCGGAAGAGATGATATCGACAAAATCGAACTTGTACTTAGCACTCCCAACGAGGCCAACGCAGTGTTTGAAAAGGAATTTACAGATTCAGATTTGAAATTGGATAACGACGGACTTGTGGGTAATTTCTCGTACACCTATGATTCTGGTATAACGCCTGGACTTTATCCTTTGACCATGGTGATTACCGATGTACAAGGCCACACTATCAATTACGAGCACCAACTTGGGATGACCTTCCTAGAACACGATATTTACTTGGATTTCCCATCGAATCAGATACGTCGTCTCCTGGTTGCACCTGGACAAACCTCGTCGATTGAATTAATCTTAGATCACACAGGAGCATTGACTTCTGACCTCACAGTTGAACTTGAATTACAACAGTCACTCCCTTCAGGATGGTCCGATCCTATTTGGTCGAATCCAGGTGGATATACTCTTACCGGAGGAGGATCATCGGTTCGACCTGAACTTACTGTCGAAGTACCTGAAGACTTGAGTGGTATCAGCGATAATTACCAAATCGTAGTTGAAGCGAGAGCATATGTTTCAAATGGTGCTGGAAGTGCTGCTGAAGTACGATTGATCTCACTCGAAATCGATGTAGAAAAGGTAAATCAATTTGGAGAGCCTGATATTGAAGTCTTTGAAGATGTAGAGCAACAAATTCAGATTTACGACTCAGATCGGCTTGACTTCTACAACGAAAATTTATCCCATTACGTAGACTATGACGAAGTGGGAGATTTCTATCTTAAGATTACAAATGTAGGGTTTGATGATGATACCTATCGGCTTCGACAACAAGAAATTCCTGTCGCTTGGGACGTCAAGTTCCTCATCAATGGTACTGGGGCCGAACTTTCAGAGCAAGGCATTGACTCAATCACCCCAGTTGTTGGTCAAGGCGAAATTCTTATGATTAAAGTAGAGGTTTATCCGCCTGATGAAAGAGATGCAGTCGATATTGGTCTACTGCGGTTCTCAGTCACCTCTGATGGTAGTTCAGAAGAAACCCTCTCAACATCGGTTGGTTGGACCATCCATCGAACCTTTGGAATCCTTGCTGAAGTCATCTCTGATTCAGACGCTGGTTCTCTGGGCACTGTAGGTCCTGTTTCTCCTGGTTCGACAGTCGTTTACAACGTCCGCATCACCGATTCTTCCGAGGATGCCGGAACAACAAACTGGATCATCAAAAATCCTTCTGCAGTCCAAAGAAACATCGATGAAGATCCAAGTTATGCAACTTGGATGTACGATATCACAGATGTTGAAGGAAACATTGCTCTCGTTGCATCTCTTACAGGAGGTCAATATGTGGATGTCAAGGTCGAAATGACCGTGCGTCAACAAGTGGAAGCTGGACTACACACCATCTACATGCAGGTCGCTGAAGAAACGGATAGCGGTGATGAACCTCGTTATTTCGACCTACCGCTTACTGTCGAGATCAGTAGTGAGGTTGAACCAGGTAGGCTCGCCGTAGAGCAAAAGACTCAATCCACACGCATCGGAGCAGGCGAAACAATCGATGTTGAATACAGAATTGAAAACCAAAACAACGTTGAATTACAGGTCTTCATCACTCTCGATACCCCTGAAGGCTGGGATGGCACTCTTGATGGCGGTGATTTTGTCTCTCTTTCACTTCCTGCCTTTTCCACTGAAGACTTCACGCTTGAAATTACAGCGCCTGCAAACGTAAAGAATGGCCAAATGGTTGATTTCCAGTTAACTGTCGTGCCGATGGATGAAGAAAATCCGTATCCATGTAACCCTGAAATTTGTTACACTCAAGAACCGACGTTCTCATTCAAGACCGAAAGTTCTGGAATCATTAATGCCATCATGAGTGAATTAGCAGATCCTGAACCAACAACTATGGTCATGTTCCTGTCAGTACTTGTTCTACTTGGCTTCGGTATTTATCGTCGTGGGCAGAACAAGATGAAAGCTCAATTATATGCTTCAATGGTCGAACCGACAGAAGTTGTCCAAGAAGAACCAGGGTTCGACTGGGATGGTCTCGAATCCTCCCCTTCACCTGATGCATCATCAGAGGTAGAATTGGAACTTGTCGAAGTTGAAAACGACGACGATTCTCTCTGATTGTATGAACAACGTACCATTTCCCTTATGTGCTATAGGGACGACCATGGAGCATGAATGATGCGGACCCGCAGAGTAAAAATGCTCCGAGTTACGTTGGGATTGATCGATCAAGAAGACGAAATGTGGCGCAGTCCCTTTTTCTCGTTGTATTGATGATAGGTTCTACGTTCGCCGCCATTGATTTTGTTTCTGTTGATGTAAGTGCAGCATCCGACCAGGATGGTGACGGGCTGACATATGGTCTTGAATATCTCATCAACACAGCAGCAACCGACTGGGACTCTGATAATGATGGTTTACCGGATGGTTGGGAATGGAAGTATGGGTTAGACCCACTTTCTTCAACTGGTGGTGACGGAGCAGTCGGCGATCCTGATGGCGACGGTATGTCTAATCTGCAAGAATACTCTTACCTTCAACCAACGAACTGGGATAACAGCGCCACACCAGGTGTTCTTGACAATGGTGTCTGGTGGAATGGAACCGTTCCAGTTAATGATTGGAACGAAGAGGATGCAATGCAATTCAATCAACCAAAATGTGGTGATACAGGAAGCGATGGTCAAGGCAATGTGATTCTTTGTGATGAAGATCCAGTCGGTAACATCTGTGCAAACAATTTCGATGATGACAAAGACGGTCAAATCGATGGTTCTGATTCAGATAACGACGGAGATGCTGATTGTTCATCAGACGATGATGACGGTGACGGTATTGCTGACGAAGACCCGAATGGATGGGACACTGATGGTGATGGAATGCCAGATGGTTGGGAAGCAGCTAACAATCTAAATGCCACTAGTGCATCAAATGCAGATGGTCCAAATGGTGACCCTGACAATGATGGTTTGATCAATCTCATGGAATATATCAACCCTACATGGACCACAAATTGTGGTGGAGTGCCATGTTTCCGACCAGGTCCTGATGGTGTGCCTACAGAGACAGTTTCTCCTTGCGACCCAGTTCAGGGCATTGGCCCAGGCGCATGTGCGACCTTTACCGCTGAAGTCGACGGAATCACTTCAACAAATCCTCAAGACAGCGACACTGATAATGATGGATTGAACGATTCTTACGAGGCTCTTACTCTTCTAACCGATCCGACAAGTTCCGATACGGATAGCGATGGAATCCCAGACGGAATCGAAGTCAACGGTGCATACGGAAATCCTCCACAAGCATCAGACCCTCGAAACAACAACACCGACGACGATGCCTTCGATGATGGTGATGAAGATGCGAATGGAAATGGAATTGTGGACGCCGGTGAAACCGATCCAACTCGAAGAGAGGACTCTGGCGACGAAGATAACGATGGCATTCAAAATTGGGAAGAGAACCTCTCTTGTACTGAATGGAACGTTGCTGATACCGACTTTGGAGGTATTAATGACGGGGATGAGCGGAACGTAAGCCACGGAACTGATCCGTGTGATTCTCTTGTTGACTTTTCCACAAGTTTTGTTTCCTATACATCTGGTTCAAATCAACTGCAAGTTACCGATGGAAGTGGATTTAATCCAAACGGGGGTATCGGATTCTACAATGCATCTGGGACCTTCTCCTCCTTCTCATATCTAAGCGTGGTGAACAATGTCATGCAAGGTGTCTCGGTTGGACCTACAGGGACTCCCACTTCTGTTGACAACCGCAATGGTTCTTTCTGTCACACTGCTGCTAATAACGATGGAACAATTGGTACAACTCGGACCTATTGTGACGATGATTACACAGATTCGGATGGCGATGGACTGGCAAACTGGCAAGAATTGCTTGGAACATTTGGTTGGTTTTCCAATCCAACACTTGTCGATACTGATGGTGATGGTGTAAATGATT
Organism: Candidatus Poseidoniales archaeon; assembly: GCA_009887135.1. Classification (GTDB taxonomy): domain Archaea; phylum Thermoplasmatota; class Poseidoniia; order Poseidoniales; family Poseidoniaceae; genus MGIIa-L2. Next base: position 4,616 of record QXYA01000067.1, on the reverse strand, counting down.
ACGATGAAGTCTTCGATAACACCGACCCTACCGAACCTTGTTTCAACTTACTTGACCCTGATGGCGATGGTATCAACTCTTACTTTGAAAACACCACTGGGTGTAATCTTGCATTCATTGGAATCACAAATGGTTCGACTGATATCTGGGTGACTGATTACTTGGCTGTCGATACAGATAACGGTGGCGTTGACGACCGAACTGAATATTTCGATAGCACCAATCCTGAAAATGATCCATCCGATGATTTACTACCAGATGATTATGATAATGACGGTATACCTGACGCAGTAGAAAATGCAACTGGTTCTGATTGGAGAAACCCCGACACCGATGGTGGAGGTATGCTCGATGGTGCTGAATGCCCACAACAATTCTGGTTCTTCAACTGCGTAGGTGCTCCATTCAATTTGTTTGACCCTACTGATGACATGCCTCAAAACGATGTCATCTTTTGGGCCAATAACACAACTGGTTCTGTAGAAGAAGATCTCGCTAAGTACTGGAGAAAGTATACCAACGATATCCCTACTGGAAACTCCTTTTCACATGACAACAGTGTTCATCCAGCTGCAGAAGTTGTTCCACCGTTTACGAATTTGACCCACATGGCGAGCACAACGTTTGCCAATGACACAATTACGTGGCAGATCACCTATAATTTCCCAATTGGTGAAGGTGCCCTACCGCTGCCAGCTTCGACGACGAATGTCTCTTTCTGGGCTGACTCCGCTGTAATTTTGACTCGGACAAATGACACACACCGCTACGAAGTATCTGGTGGATTTGTCGAAGAGATCATCGTTCAACAACCAGAGTATTACTTTGACTGGGACGTGCTTGCTAGCAACAGTATTGCTGGACAAGGTTTCCCATATGAAATCGAATTACCTGCCTATTATACCGATACGACAGATGCTCGCTCGGTTGTGATGAACATTACCAATGGTGTCATCACTGATTCTTCTGCAGTCAATGCCTATGATAAGGCACTTGCATTGGAAACATTCCTACGAGAAGGGAACAGTTCCACAGAGTTTAAACTCAATTTCGATGGTTCAGGACTGGTTGATGGAGAAGATATCTCTACCTTCATGCTTGAAGTAGCAAATGAAGGAACATGCAGTGAATTTGCTACAACTTTTGTTACTATGGCACGTGTTATTGGTCTTCCAGCACGCCTTGTTAGTGGATTCAAAGGTGGCGATTGGAATGGTAACGGCTATGCTGTTGGTGCTCAACATTTGAGAACCTGGGCTGAAGTTCGGATTCAGCAATCAAGTTCCGCTGGCGGACTTGATTTCGGATGGGTTCCTTTCGATCCATGTCCTGATCCTGCTGAACTCGATATTCGAAATGTGACCTATTCCCCAGTTAATTTTGATCGTGATGGAACTGATGGTGACGTTACAATTACGGGCGATATAGGATTCCTTGAAAATCAAACAGCCATTGAAGAATTGCTCGTGAAGGGGTATCTTGTTCCTCTGGTTGATGCTTTTGCAGGTGCAAGTGGATTGAACACTCCTGAACGCCTCATCAATGTCACGATGACCGATGCCAACGGCTCGTTTACGCTTCAAGGTCTTCCAACTGAAATTATTCCTCCTGGATTTGGAGCGATTATGCTTGAAGTGGAACAGAAAGGATACGTTTCATCTCAGACCATTCTAACTCCAAACTCGACAGCGACAGGCCCAAGTAACTCATGGTGGATGAATGTCACTGATGATGCTACGCTCAATCACACGTCTCCAAACGCCATTAATTCTCCAATTGTTGGTGCTGGAGCTACGACGACGCTTGAAGGATTCATTGGCTATGAGCAAATACCGTTCTCAGATGCTTCACAAGTTGTGAACTCGACGGTATGGTTGTCCTTTACTTCCTCAGTCGATGGTGATCAAAATTTGACTACTACAGTCAGTCCATCTGGTACTTGGACGTTTGAAATCACGCTTGACGAACTTGAAACAAAGACAAACATAAGCGCAACATTAGGTTATGATGGCTGGGTTCAATCAGCTACCGGCCTTACTGCTCCGACATATCATCTACGTCCAGTAACGCAATCAATCACTCTCGATATACGAGATGCTCCGAACTTGACGGCTACGCTTGAAGGACCTGGAACAAACTCAAGTCTTCTTCTTCTTGATGACAATATCTGGGTTAATGGAACAGCTTTGACAATCGGTGCTTCTCCTGTCGGGATGAGTGGGAATCTTTCCTTCTCCATGCGTGAGAATAACAGTGGTGGAGAATGGGTCGAAATCTTCAACCAATCTGTAAATGGTGCCTTTAACATTCAATTCTTCCTCAATTCGACGGACGTTAATGTTGCAGCAGGACTCCTTGAAACACGATTACGCTTCTATCCTGATCTCTACGAATCTACAGATGATGCAAATCTAAGCGGAGTTGAACAGTACACACTTGTCGGTATACTGAACTTTGAGATTATTGCGACTCCTCAATTACGTGGTGAACCGACGAATGTTCTTGTTCAAATCTCAGACCACATGGGTGTCGAGGTCGGACTTGCAGTACCAGGTGACTACTCCTTCTACTTTAACGGGACATGGGTGAACACAACTAGTAATCCTGATTCGTCCCTGTTAACGCTCTCTTGGCCTCTTGATTCAGCGCTCAGGCCAAACGATTACATCTTTGATGTAGAATTCAATGGTTCAGAATTATATCAACCTGGGATTGATAATGGTTCAATTCGAGTCCAAGCAGAAATAGGTTGGAATGTGAGTGTCTTACAAGATTGGACACATCTTGGAAACACAACCTACGTGGTTGGTGATCTCTTTGATGGTTTATACACGAGTGAAAGTGTCCTCGGCAATGACACGGTCATCTCGATGACAATGCTTGACGCTGAAGGGTTCCCAATCGATCTTGCAAATGGTATGCTTGACAATGCTACAGGTAAATTCAATCTCACGGTTGTAATGCCTACTATTCTTCCATCAAACGGCTACGAGGTCGTCATTGATTTCAATTTCGAAGCAATGGCGCCTGCTGGTGGTGCATATTACCGAGTCGTCGACACCTCTACGCCTCCGAATCCACCAGTCTTACCGTTAGTAACCGTAGGTATTGAATCCGAATTCTTGGTCGAAGAGGAATTCTCTGTAATGGACTACGTTTCAGGAGATCCTGTTGTGTTCAATACGAGTGTCTTTGATGTAGCAGATAATTCAAACGTTTCAGGTGCCACAGTCGATTACATCTGGGACTATGGTAACACCAACGTTTCCTTGGGCACTGCGGTGACTGATGCGAATGGTAATGCCACCTTCACATGGAGTTCATCCAATGTTGCTCCAGGCCAATACACTCTGCAGATGTTTGTTGCAGATGACTTAACTGATCCATTAGCAGTCGGAAATAGTCGTAGAATTGGTAACAGTACCCTTGTCAACGTGACAGTACAAGTTCCAACTGACATTCGTATTGACGTCTTGCCATCGACCATAACTGCAGGTGTTGACTTCAATTTACAGGGGCAAGTCCTCGATGATGATGATCCATTGCGATCTCTCATCTCCGGTGTCCGTCTTGATGTGTATTGGGAATCAAACCCAGAAGAACTTCTTCGGAGTGGCGTACCAACTCTTTCCAATGGTAGTTTCAATTTGACAGTCCCAACCGATGTGTCAAACAACGGAACTGTGCGTGGACCTCGAACCCTTGTTGTAGAAGTAGTCGAAGATTCATCTCTGTATTACCTTGCATCAGAGGTTTCAAACCCTGTGTTTGTCTTCGGAGTTACTCAACTGGAAGGCCTCCAACCAGGTAATCCGGTCCTGATAACCAGGGGTGAAACCGTCAATCTCAGTGCAACTTTAGTTGAATCAAGTTTCAACTTCAGACCTGTGGGTAATTCCAGTGTTACAACACTCTTCCATGAAACATGGCTGCCGACAGTTACGACAGATGGTTCTGGTACGGCAAACACCTCGTTTAGTGTTCCAAGCAGCCATCCGCTTGGTCTGATCATTGTCAGTTACTTCTACAATGGAAGTTCTGATTTACTCTCGTCGCAAGCAAACCTCTCGAGCGTAACAGTTCGTTCATTGACCTTCCTTGTTGTTGACCAAATTACAGATAATCCTGTTGCAGGGACGAGTTTCAATGTCTCCGGACGTGTTGTTTCTGACAATGGAACTGGATTGATGAACCGTGATGGATCACGTCTAACTGCAAACGTTCTGTTCACAATTGATGACCAACCTGTTGGCTTCTCTGTGAGCAATGGTTCGGTACAAGATGGTGGATGGTGGAATGCTACGCTGACCCTAACACCTGGATTTGAGGCTGGAACACACGTGCTTGAAGCCTCAATTGTTCCGACAGTCAACTTCTATGTTGGTTCAGAAAACAATACGTCCTTCGATAGCCGAGGATATTCAATTATTACATTCTTAGATCCATCACTCGATGCTCTTGGACAACCAACGTTGAATGATCGAACTGAGCGTGGAACACTGCTCGATGTCAGAATTCTTCTTGAAGACAATACTGGAAGTGCGATAGGCGGTCAACAGATTACGTTCATTCTACCTGCAACGGATCAAACCGATGAAGTTTCGGTCACTGTGACG
>QXYA01000066.1:3552-14797 GCA_009887135.1 Candidatus Poseidoniales archaeon | reverse complement strand
CATAGTAAATGATGAAAAGCGCACTGATTCAAGTAGTACGACTCAGAGGGTACCCATTGCATGAACGGGTAAGCAAAGGGCTCCCATTGAAACGCTGTGCAGGGTTCGAACCTGCGATCTGCGGATTTACTTACTATGCTGTACTGAAATCATAGTGATACGCGTCCACAATATCGTTGTTGTTCCAATCCTCGCTTGCAAATTCAATAAAGTAAATCCATTCGTTGTTATTAGTTGTGAAGAATGAGCTATTTTCAATTATTGGACCTGATTCATCTTCATGTGGAGTTTCATAATTCGCCCACTCAGAATATATTCCAGTGCCGAAAAAGATTTCGGAAGTATTTGTTCCATTGATTTCAAATGCTGTAATCATAATTGAGGTGATACTTTCGACCAAGCCATATTCATTGTCTATCGTCCTGTGATGAGTGCTGAAATCGACTCTGGATATGGCATGATTTTCTGGCAATTCCCAATAGATATTATTGTGAGATGTGTTTATTGTATCTCTGCCAGTATCGAGGTATGTTCCATCATCATAGATGAATCTCATGGCGTCCACAGCGAAAGCCTTCTCAATGACGATTCCACATACGCGTTTCGATACAATATCTTCGATAGTCGCAAGTGCTGTGTTTTGATGGCATCGCTTTTCTTTTTGATTTAAACAACCGTCCTCAAAGTCATCCGAATTCATTCCATTGGGGCAAATCGTAGACATCCAAACTGTACCATTGATATTTGTTCCAGAAAAATTGGCACCCTCAAAGTTACTATTTTCAATCCACGCAGTTGAAAGGTTAAGGTTCGAAAAATCCATTTCAAAATCGGCCACTATTGCATTGTCTTCGTATCTGTGGCCACCGACGATGTAATAGCTCAGGTTAACTCCTGGACCTAGCAACCAATTTGAGGACTGTGACAAACTTGTGAATTTTTCTTTCTGGAATTCTTCATTAAAAAATAATGACCTCCAATCTTCTTCAGAATTATGATTGACTACGTCCATACATGTCCATTCTGTAGGCATCTGATTTGGACATCCAAATAGCCAACGTGAATGGAATCGTGTCAAATTAGAGTTGAAAAAGTTTGTATCTTGAACGATAGTGGAAATTATCTGTCCAAAGGATAAGTTTGAATCTGAAAAATTTGTACTTGTCAAATCTGATGCCCAAAACAAAATTTCGGATAGGTTTCTGTTGGAAAGATCTAATCCACTAAGATTTGCTTCGTACAACATTGCTTTAGGGCCAACAAGGTTATTCTTGAGACAATCCCATTCAACTGGTAGTGAACTGGGGCAATGCATAAGGTTAGATCCATCGACAAAATCAAGGGTTGCATTATCCAGGTCCGTATTTTGTAAATTCGCGTGGTGAAACGAAACACGGGTCAAGTTCATTCCTGACAAATCAAGGTTGGATAAATTTGCATCTTTTAGGCGTGCAGTTGGGCCTACGAGATTATCATTCAGGCAATCCCATTCTACAGGTAGCATATTTGGACATGATGAAAGGGCAATAGCATGTGGGCCAGTCAGTATTGTATTTGACAAATCCACCCCCGATAATCCCGCATTCTTCAATAATAGATCGTGGATTGAAGCATTTTCAAATGTTGCATCAGTCAAGAGTGCCTCTTCAAAGTTAACATGAGAGATATAGCTATCATTGAAATTTGCCCCAACCATATTGCTTGCAACGAAATTAACATTCCCGATACTCCAACCAGAGAAATCCATCCCAGAAAAATCGCATTGTTCTAGGTTAATCTCCTCTTCAAATCCATACAAAGTAAATCCATCACCGTCTTCCAAACGGTAATCTGTAACCATTTCCATGATATCGCATGAGGAATCATCAGGTTCATCGAGAACCTCATCTCCTAGACATCCAGCGAACGGAACTGACGCCATCAGCAGAGAGATTAGCAAAACAAAAGTATTTCTCATGCTTTTCCCTTGTCCAATCGTTGTATTATCTTTACGATTCAAGGGTACCCATTGCTTGGATATCCTCCATAGAGGGGATTGGGCCTAGGAAGACATTCCAACCTTTTCCGAAGAATCAGTTTTGTTTACCTTTGGATTTTGGAAGCGGAAATGGGCAACCATCAACCCCGATACAAAGAGGGAGGCAAGCATCAACAGTCCAATCAAATCGTAGTCTGAGCCGACAATGCTTCCGTTCAACAAAAGGTAGTCCAATGAAAGGAATGCGCCCATGATCATGATTGGGATGGTACCAATGTTGGTGAGCCTTACTTCAGACGGAAGCGGCAATTGACCACTCTTGTCTGAAGTTTTGTTCATTGGATCATAGAAGTGAATAAACAACACGCCCAATCCTGCACCTAACACGTCGCTTACCAGATCTGAGGCCGTGTTGACGTATCCCCCTTGGTCAATCGTTAGGAAAAAAGTCTTGCCAAAGAACTCGTACACTTCATAGACCACGCCGATGGCTACACCAAGAGAAAAAGCGGTAAACGCCACAATTCGAGGTGAGAGTTGCCAACCGTTATGCTCTGACATTCGTCTCCAACCCAGCGCCCATGCAATGGCAATGGCTGTGCTGTTCATGCTGTGGACTAATTTATCCCACCAAGGATGGACATGATACATTCCGTTCACACCATCTGCACACAACCATTCACCGGGTTGCAATCCCCCAACGCAGAATGGTCCAGGGCCACTGTCTGCAGCACCTAATGAACCTCCAAAGAAATGGAGCATTGTTGCAAAATACCCAATCCATAATGGCAGAGCTGGGAGGCGTAAGCGCCCTTTCCACAGAATAAAAATGGCCAAAAGAGCCATCATTATTCCTCCAAAATTATAGGCAGCCCAGAGATTTAGCCCACGACTGAGGTTCCAAATGGTAAGGATAATGCATGATATAAGCCAAGCCATCATGGGCGCTCTTTCAGGAATTTCAGTCTGCCAAAAGCGTCTATTACCCTCCCCCATGGTCTAACATGAGGAGAACCTCTTATCATGCTTGACCCGACAAACCAGAAAGGTTCCCTATAACTCAGGTTTTCATAGATTGCAAAGGAGTTGCAATAGGTATATGCAGTCAACTCTTTGAGATATTATTTTTGCCTCAGAGAATGTTGTTGTCGCTTTTCAACTTCCGCAAATTTCTTTTTGATTTTCCAGATAAGAAATCGAGCAGCAATAGTTAGTGCCACAATGTTGACAACGAGTAGGAACCACTCGATAGCACCCCATTCTTCAAACATCTTATCGCCTCATAACGGTGGTCGTAGATCGATATCAACATCACCTTTTGGACATCCAATACAACCGAGTCTCGCTCCATCTTCAACCACATCTTCGTCTAAACCAGGTGGTAATGTCTCTGGTAATGGGACCTCACCAGACAAAAGAGTCACCATGCATGTTCCACAGGTACCAGATGAACAGTTCGTAGGAATTGAGACTCCAGCATCTTCTGCAAGTTCAACCAGAGTAAAATCTGCTTGTACAGTTGCTTGTCCAAGCAATTGTATTCCTCGGAAAAACCGAACAACTGCGCCTGATGAGATGGTTCCACCTCAGCGACCAGGCTTGTTTCGAGTCCAACGACCTGTTTGTTTATTGAAGAACAAACCAGCCTTCTTCATCCACTTGTTGAACTTAGTTGCACCTGCTCCTGTTCGTAGAATGAAATCTTCACGATCTTCTTGTGCTTGGATATAGCCCTTAACAGCCAATGTCTGGTCAATCCAATCGTTGATGTCCATGAGGCCTCCAGTAAGGCCAGCAGACTCAACTTCAGCACTGATGAGGTCGGCTGTTGCACCTGTTGCTTCCAAATCCTTTCGAAGTTGTTCGTTTACATCGCTGAAGCCAAGATTTGCTGGCTTTGGTGGAACTGGATTTCGAGGGGCTTTATCGACATCAATGATGATACGAGAACCGTTGTTGAGTTTCGCTTCTGCCATATCGCCAAGTGGTGGTGTGAAACTGGTTTCACATTCCCAACAAATCAAAGCATACTCTTCATTTCGGTCAGGGTCTCTCGATGAACGAGGGTCCATCTCATCTCCACATTCAGGGCATGCATGGAAAATGAGTGCAGGAACGTGTTTGCGTCGGAAATCGACGATGTCTTGTGGTGTTCCTTCTAATTCGAGAAGTTCGTGATCACGTGCAGCTTCAAGTCCACGCGTTTCAAGTTGGTCACGAATTTTGACTTTCTGATCGTCCTTTCCTTCATCGTTAAGGCTGTTCTCAAGTTTGACAATTAATTCAACTGTTTTACCGAGACGGTTCATGATGAGTTTCTTGTCTTTGAATGCAGTAACTTTCGCCAACTTGATTCGTTCTTTTTGTTCAGCAAGTTCGGTCAAAACGTCCTTCTGCTTACGCTTGAACTTCATTTCTTCAATTCGACTTTCTTGTTTACGATCAGGAGCAAGAACCTTTGCTAGGAACCGTTCTTTCCCGTGACTCTGAGGTCCAGCAGTGATGATGCTGATGACACCTTCTGCGATGTCAGGCTTCAGACCATAGTTTTCAATTAGTTTCTCAGAGTCGATTTTTTTCAAATCGCCTATTTTGAGTCCCGCATCAGCGAGTAGTTGCGCAGTTGTATCATCGATTCCTCGACGAAGTAATGCGAGATATGTGTCCTTCTTTGCCATAACATCCCCTCCGACAATGTAAGCCGAGAAGGCGTTCCTAAGAAAACCCTCCCCCGTAACTGTTCGGTAATAATGACTCTCAATTCGAGCCTTTTTCAACTCCCACTGCGAGTGTAACCCAGTCTTCGAGTTGAAGCGACTCAGGTCGTAAATCCATTAGTTCCTCATCAAGAAGCGATGAAATGGAATCCTTCCATCGCTGAGCATGCCAACCTTTGAGGCGAGAAATTCTTCGCGGGGCGCGTTTTAACGTACTCCTGATTTTCTTTCTCCTTTCAGCAAATGCTTGATGAATCATCATGCGAATTAAGCGTTTATCGGCCGGCCAAATTGTCTGATGTGGATGAAGTGAAACGACTTGAGAGTGCACAGCCGGTTGAGGGCTGAAACTATGCGGGGCGACAACATGATGTTCCTCAACATTCCAGTCGAGAGCCACAGTCATGCCGAGTGAACCAACATCACTCGGATGCGCCATAGTCAAACGCTGAGCAAATTCTTGCTGAACCATGAACACCACAGATTGGAGAGATGTTTCGTTCAATGCGTTGAATTTTGTTATCTTCTCAATCAAAGGCGATGAGATTTGGTACGGAATGTTTGCTACAATTTTCGTAATCGATTCTGGCCACTCTTCCAACAGAGCATCGCCATGTAAGAGGGTGAGTTTACCATTGTTTTGTTGTTCAGAAAATACGTTATCAAGATGAAGTACAGGGCCATCATCGAGTTCGATTGCAGTAACCCTTGCTCCTGTTTCCAAGAGCACTTGAGTCAGGGTTCCAGGGCCAGGTCCAATTTCAAGAACATGATCTTGCGATGTGACTTCTGCTAATTCAACCATGACCCTGAGAAGTTCGTCATCAACAAGGAAATGCTGGCCTAAGTCGGTATTTGGTGGCTGATACGCTCGCAAAGAATCAATCAAGTCTCTTGCTGATTTCATGCATTCACCGGAAACAGATGATCGATCAATCGCGGTTGGAGTGTTCTATCCTCAATCTCAGAGAAGAATCTGCGTGCTAGTAATTCTGCAGCGTCAATGCTACACTTTTCGTTTAATTCAGCCAATGAGGCGAATCCAGAAGAGCCACGAAGCTCAACCATCTGTAGCGCCTTTTTGCTCCCAATACCGTCGAGAAGTTCAAATGCGTGTTGCTTGAGTGAGAGATTTCCTGCTTTGTTGAAGAAAGATTGAACGAAGTGCATTCCAAATTCTTCAACAAATAACTGGATGATAAGAGGGAAGTCTAACTTTGCAGAGTTACTCATTCGATCGAATATAGCTCCACCAAGGATGGTTCCCTTTGGAGTATTTCCTTCTCCGTTTCCAATGTAGATTCTTGAACTAGGGAGAATCGGTTCTGAGGTTTCAATACCAATCCGACAGGGGATGAGTGATTCTTCTGTAAATCCTGTAATGACGCCATCTCCAGCATCAAACTCAACGACACGAGCCCATGACGCATCATAGAGTGGTGAAGCATCTTTTCGACGCTGTTGAGGTCGTTGTTGACGTTGCCCTCCTCGATTGTCACGTCGTTGTTGAGGTCGTTGCTGCCTTCGCTCTCCACCAGATTGCTCTGGTTTCTTCTGAGGCTTTGGAATCTCCTTTCTACCAGTTGCTGGTGGAGGCATACTGGTGTCAACATTCGGTGTTGACTTGTTGAATTTACGAGGGGTATAATCACGGCCAGGGCGGCTCATGCGGGTTCACTTCCTTTGGGTTTCACTCAACACCAACGTGTTGACGCACAAGTTCGAGAACTGTGTTGACATCTCCGTCATCTATGGAAGCACGGCGGCTTGCCATAACGGCCTTGATCTCAAGTTCTGTCATTGGCATGAGTTCGGCAAGCTTTGCAGCCAACTCTGGATATTTTTCGAAAGCAGGTACTTCTGCAATAGCGGCTTTTAGTTCTTCGAACACAGCGGAAATTGTTGGGTATCCATTTCGATTCTCACTGGCAGCCCACTCAGCGTGGAAGAGAGCAGCACGTTGTTCGTACGTCAAATCTCTTCGGCGTTCTTGAGCGCCCTTAAGCAAGTCACGGACGGTAGCAAAATCAACAATCTTTTCTTCTTCGGTCATAAAAATCACTCACTCCAATGGGCGGAGGTGTTCTGGACGGGCGATGACAGTTTTCTGCATGTTTCCGTCTTTGACTGCAACGACCCAAGCAACACCTTGTCGGCGTGTGATGAATCCAGTTCTTCCATTGAATCGGCGATGAGGCATACCCATTTGTTGTCCACCGTCAAGAACGATAGCAACACGGTCACCTTCGTCGTAGTTATGCATAACACGACTGATGTATGTGCGTGAACGGTCCTTTCGTCGTCGACGTAGAACGCTTCTTGTACCTACTCTTTGTCCCTTGGATCGCTTCATTTTAGTGGCCCCCAGTGTTCGAAATCAGCATAACGCTTGTTCGAAGCAACTTTGCGACCGACCCACTGCATATAAGCACCGCGATGAATCAATACGCTTCAATCTGCGTGAATATCTCCGACATCGAGCCATTCAACAGTGCATTTTGCTTTAATGAGAGAGGCCATTGAGGGTTGCGTTCTTCCATCATCTCCGTGAATGGTCTCTTTGACATATGTTCCAGATTCACAACGTAGGGTGAATTCAACTGCAATGTTGCCATTTTCAAGGGTCTCAACATTTGGCTCATTGGTTTCTATGACTCTTCTACGTCGAACGAGATCTGCTCTGCGATGGGCGACACGCTCAGGTGTTCTTTGAGCAAGATTAACGCCTTCTAACTTCTCAACAATTTCTAGAATTTCTGCCTCGCTTGGAAGAGGAAGCAATTCGACAGGTTCTGGATTGGTTGATAGAAGCTGTTCAATGAGAACAGCCTTTGTCCCCTTTGCAAGGCATGACCGTTCTTCGCACAATGCAACAAGGTCATCTTTTTTCAGTTTCTTTAATTCAGATTCTTCAAGGATTTTAACTTCAATCTTCTGAAGAGGTTTCTTTGGATTATCCTTCTTATCGCCTCTTCGACGATGCTTTTTTCGACCCCGCCCTCCTCGTTGTTGGACATCTTCTTTGGTCATGTCAAGAGGTGCAACAAGAACATCATAATCAGGTTGTGAAATTGGTTCGACAATGAATCGGATAGTGTAGGATTTCTCAGCAGGCGTGTCTTTTACGCGTACGACTTCGCTTCTATTCGATGAACGGAAGTGTGAGATCTCGATTGCTCCATTTGCTTCTTTATTGACAAGGGCCATCGCTTCTTCATAATCGATAGACCATCGCTTAGGTTCTTTGATTTCAAAGACGAATGGCCGGCCGCTTCCAAGACAGCGGACGTCGATGTCTTCCCGTCCCATTCCGTGGAAGGCGTGTTCCTTACCATCGAAGAATTTGATGAGTGGTTCGCCGATCAGGTCTTGTACGCTGGAAGGATATTGCTGGCCTGTTTGTTCACAACTTTGACATCCTCTTCCTTTGCAAGCACGACAAGGCCATCGTGTCTGAGGAATACCGCGTGCAAGTTTTCGGTATCGCCCATAGATGTAGGCGCTTCGAACATCGAGTGTAACTGTTAGCGTGAGTACGTCAATGAGGGCCAATACATCTGGTTTATCATTAACGATATCAATCGAATCTAAGTTGGATTTTACAATCGATGACACTGCTGAAACAAGAGATGGCTTGAATGGATCAGAACCTCCTGCTCCGTATCTTTTGCGAATCAACTCTTCCTGCTCGATTTGATCTTTAGGAATTCGTGCTCCAATTTGCAGTTTATTGATTTTATAGGACTCAAGAGCATCCTGAATTAACTCGGCAAGAAGCGAAGCCTCTTCGAATAAATTCTCGCAGAATGGACAAAGTGGAATTTCTTGACGGATATTGAGCAAGCGCTCGTTTCCTTCACTAATTGTTGAACGAATAAGTTGGCCAGATTCTTCATCTGTTTGTTGAAACGATCTCTTCCCACCTAGTCGGCCAAGGCATGAATCACAGGTTCCCATTCGCAGCAAATGCTTCAATCCAGCAGGAGACGGGGCACGTGAAATTTCTTCTGTATGTGAATCGAGTTGTTCAGGTTCATCAGATTGACCGCCTTCCATCTTCTGTTCTTCGACTTCATCCCAAAGGGAATAATCTGTCGAACCAAAGCCAGAATTAGCATACTGCATCCAATCTTCGTCATCGTCTGGTGTCGTTTTATCAACCATTTTCTCACCTACCGCCGGTGGGACAACCCATTCGACCGCACACCTGCGTGAGCACTTCCCTTCAAGAACACACCGATTCTATTCTTCTTCATCTTGACCGAGTTTCGTCGTTTGATGAAGTAAGCCAAGCGCAGCAGTTGTTAGCACAAGGCTTGCAATTAATGAGAGGAAAATCATTGCAGCCGAAAAGATTCCAAAGTTACTAAACAGGCCCATTGGAGAGAGAGCAATGACTGAAAACCCAGCGATATCAGATGCTGCGCTTCCAATTAATGCTAATCCACACGCTCCACCAACTGCGTGAAGGGCTTGTTCGTGGCTTTCCCCTTTTTCTCGACTTTCCCGATAACGTTCCGTGACGTGTATGCAATAATCGATTCCAACTCCAAGCGAGATGGTTGCTATCGTTACAGTGACAATATTCAGGCTTGCTCCAGTCACCTGCATCAGTCCGTACAACCAGACAACGACAAGAAGAATCGGTCCCAAGGTCACCAGTGCTTGTTTGATGGAACGGAAGCCAATAGCAAGGGAGATGAAGACGAAAACTGATCCCAGAACAAGTGATGATTGCATTTCATTCTGCATTTCGGTCGATGCGACAAATCGTGTAATTGGGCGTCCTGTTGTCATTACCCAAGTCAAGGGTTGCTCTTCAGTTGGCGCAGTTCCAGGCTCACCGCGTGAACCAGTTGAAAGGTTGGTAAAGACCTCCAGATCTCTCCAAAGTTCATCCATAGCAGGCCCCATACTCGGGAAGTCCTCAGGGCCAGTGATTCCGAATCGGATGAGCATGTGATTGTATTGAGCAGGGTCTCCATTCACATCGAGCCACGGTTGGACTGGATTCAACTCCACTTCGGGCATAACATAGAGGCTGACAATGCTTGATGGGATGGAAGGAATCGGGCCGATTCCAGGTACTCCTTCGAGGGAGAGGAAGCCGAACATAAAGGCAAGACAATCTCTGTCACTTGTATCCAAAAATCCAATCTGAGTGGTTGTGCAATTCATACCATTTCCTTCAACTTCAGGATTCCAACCACGAGCCTTGAACGGTTCAGGGTCAAGAATCAACGAGCCTTGAGCGGCAAACAGGAGTTCGTCTACGGCAAGCAAGTCGATGTTTCCATCAGGCGTACGCGTAATCTTCTCAGGAACACCGTCTTCGACACTATTCATTTCGGTTCGGAATAAATCAATGCCCTCGTAGACTCTTGGATCAAGAATATCACCTTCGATTAGGAGCACTGCAGGCTCACCTTCATCTGAGAAACGCTCGTTAACGATGTTTACTCCTTGAGCAAAGTCAGAAGATTCATCGAGGAAATCCTCGACAGCGAAGTCACCTTCTAGATTTGACATTGCGATGCTTGCAGGGATGGTAACGAGGAGGGCAAGTGTTGCTATGACGAGCGAATTTCGAAATCGTCCACTTTGAATGGTGACATAACGAAGCCATCTTTCTGGAACAAGGTGCGTGATATTCTTCTCCACAAGTTTCTTTTCTCTTTTCTTTTCAAGCCACTCATCAACACTTAATCGAAGAATTGGGACCCATAATCCAGTTAGCAAGAAAGCAGCGAGAATTCCCATTGCTGCTTCCACTCCAAACGATCTCAATGCTGCGATATCCGAAAATAGATTGGCTGAAAATGCAGCCATAGTTGTGATTGATGTGAGTAGAATTGCTCTTCCGACTCGGTTGAGGGTAATGGTTCCAGATTCGGCAGGAGTTTTTCCGTTTTTGCGCTCCTCTTTGTAGCGATGTAACGCATGCAAAGAGTCATCGATACCTAACGCAAGCACGAGAATTGGCAATAAGTTTGAGAACTGAGATCGAGCGATTATGGAAATGCCAAACAAATTCGTCAATGATGAGAAATGGCCGATGAGTCCTTGCATCCATAACAGAGCTCCTCCTAAGGCGACGACAACAATAGCAACATCGCTAATTCTTCTCAAACTCACGTAGAGAAGTCCGAGGATGATCAAGCCCATGAGAAGGATCAGTCCTGTTGAGGATTGTAATTCTCGATTCACTTCGACATTGACCCCCTGACCTACGAGAAGCGTAAGTGATGTTCGGTCATGGGACCTGAGTGTACCTTCAAGGTCCATATAACTCCATTCAACAGAGCAGCCAGCGCCTTCCTCGTCAACAAGTTCCGTACATGATTCTTCGTCGTATTGAGGGGGGTGGAGAACAAGTTCGCTGTTGGATAATCGATAGCCTCCAATTACAAAACCGTCATCAGTAGATCTGATTGATTTCTCTTGTTTTGCATCCTTCCATACCACTTCCCAGCCTTGTTCCTCTAGTGAGGCTCGATCGAGTTGAACCAAGAGCCATGATGCGGAACCGCTCCACCTTCCAAATCCAGTG
>QXYA01000066.1:0-3542 GCA_009887135.1 Candidatus Poseidoniales archaeon | reverse complement strand
CGGAAACGAATCCTCTGTAAAGTGAAATCCATCGAAGGAAATCGTTGTTACTTCCTTCAGCCATTCGAGCCGCAGCCATATCAATATGGGCTTGAGTGAGGTTTTCATCATCAAAACTTAAGCAATTTAATGGAAAACAATCTGTCCAGTTTGTAGGAGGTGGCGTCTGAATGCCTAGGGGTGAAAGGCCCGGCTGAGTGAGGATCGATGTGTTGTTCATGAATCCTCTGAAAATGTCAGCTAGCGACAAAACACCAGTTGTTTGATGGCCAGTCACTTCGTTCACAAGCGGTTTGAGCGAGCCTCCGAGTGGATGTTCGAGGACGAGTTTGGCCTTTGCATCAATCTCTCTTAGAATCGAGATGTTTAGGATTCCGCCATCAGGTTCAGTGATTCCTTTCCAGGCTTTTCCAGGTTCGATAATATCTGTAATTGGTGGAACAGAAGAATAGTCTGGAGTTCCCCCGTCGATGGTCGGCACTGGACTCCATTCTTCCAGCGGTTCAACTTCACTCGGATCTCGAACGACAACAACAAACCCAAGAATGATTTCACTCGTTGGGAATTCATCATCGATGGTTATTTGAGCCGAAAGTTCTGGAGATTCCATCTCATAGGATTCCATATCGATTGGCTGCAATGCAGTAAGCGCCCCTGGAATCATAAAAAGCGTGAGGATAAAGACAGCAATGTGAACACGTTTTCGATGGGCAACAATCTTTGTTGCGACCTTGGAAAACTGACTGCCCATGGTTTAGCCTATCCTTATCCTTCATCAATGGATGTATTTGAATCAAGAAACAAAATCGTGGATTATTCTTTCCAAGTACCATGGAAATCTTCTGCATTGTCGATGCGAACGAAGAGATCGAGGGATGACCAAACCAGGCTGTTAAACCCACTTTCCATTCCTTCCTGACCTCCGGCTTTAGCCGTCATGAATTCCAATGTATCTGAAGGAGAATGCCATTCTTGCCAGAAAGATATATCGCCACCTGGGCTGAAGAAGTTGAACGTTGGATAACCTGCTGAAAAGAAAGAACAGTGATCTGATGCACAAGATTCAGCGACTTGCCAAGTGATTGGATTTGCCTCGGTTGGTTCGTAGGCTAAGTCATCTTCAATCGTGGTCCCCACCCAGTCATGCATGCGATTCATATTTTCTTCATTTGCACCTGCAATGCTGATGGTCCAGTCATATTTTGTTGCTGAAAAGAGTTCTCCACCCGGTCCAACCAAAGGCTCACTGAGAGGGACAATTGGATAGTTTAATGAGACCATATCGAAGTTCATGTATGCACGAACTGAGACATTTTCAGGAAGATGATCCACATAAGCTGCAGTCCCCAATAACCCCTCTTCCTCACAGGCCCAGAGTCCAGCGACAACAGTATGATCAAATTCCATTTGAGCTAATGCCTGAGCCATTTCGAGAGAAACTGTAGATCCGGAGGTGTCATCATTTGCGCCTTCGTTTGTACCACCTCCAGGTGGAGTAAACACATAGGCAATGTCGAAGTGTCCTCCAATGACAATGTACTCGTCAGGATTTACCCTTCCCCAATTGTATCCTACTACGTTGAGTTGGTCTGGGGCGTCATCATATCGTGTAACTTCAACATGGTCAAAACCCATCTCCCACATTTCTACAGCCATAGCTTCAGCAGCTGCTTCGTAAGCAGATCCGCCTTCATGGACCGATGCACTTGCGCACCATCGGTTGTTATATTGAGAAGTCAACATGTCGATTGTTTCGTACGCTCTTCGTCCATCAACGAGCATCAGTTCCTCACTTTCGATGAGTTCAAACGTTTTGTTTTCGACAATGTCTCCTGCCATAATTATGAATTCGAGAGATGTTTGTTCAGTATCAAGGACCATGAATTCCACGTTCTCAACCGATGGCTCGAACGTCATGTTCATCGCATCTCTAAATACTCCAAATTCGTCGATAAAGAACGTACCTGCTGGACGTTGGATTGTGAATTCCACGTTCGATTCCACTCCGAGTGAGAATGTTTGGCCGCGAGGGATGGAGGTGATGTTTGAATCTTCAAAGAATGAAAGTTCGGGTATTGTTTCTTCTACATTTTCTTCTCCAAAACAGCCAGAAAAAGCAGTACACAAGAGTAGTCCTAGCACAAAAGAAACTTGTACCTTTCGAGCGCCTTTGGACATAGTTCGTCCTCACATTCGTCTTTATTCAACCTGTCCATGGAATGGTCTGTTGATTTCAACATCGTACTAATCAAGATTTAATTCATGTTTTAGAGCATCTGCTAAGATATGATACTCCTCAATCGTGTTGTACAACTGAGCAGAAATCCGTAGATATCGTCCAGCGGGAGAAGGCCATGACCAGACTGGAACCTGAATGTTGTATTTCTGTGAAAGGATTTCATGCAAAGGGTCAGGTTCATGCATGATTTCCAGAGCAAGAGGTTCTCCTGGAAGTTGGAGCGTAGAGATACAGGCGATCATTGAATCAGGACAAGGCGCTTCTATTCCTAAGGTCTTACAGAGTATATTACGGCCTTCGATTGCAAGATCATGATTGTGTTTCATAATGGCTTCCCATCCTCCGTCAATCATATCTTCCATTCCGGTAATGACGTTTGGAAGAGCGCACCATCCAGATACATCCTGAGTACCTGTCCAGTCAAATTCATGACGAAATCGAGTGGTTGTACCGAGAGGGAATGTATGTCCATGACTAATTGTGAGTGGTTGAATTTTGTGTTGTTTATCTTGACGAACATGGAGGAAAGCAGTTCCTTTTGGCGCACATAACCACTTGTGGCAGTTACTCGTAACATACGAAGCACCGAGATCATCCAACCGAAGAGGAATCATCCCGATTCCATGTGCAGCATCGAGAAGAACTTCGATTCCTCTTTCTTCGAACAGCTGCGTCAATTCTTCAAACGGCATTCGTAAGCCAGTAGGGCTCGTTACTGTATCAATCATGACCAGTTTGGTTCTTTCAGTTACCGCACCCAACATCAAATCGACAACAGTTTGAGGCCCATCAATGGGAAATGGAATTGAGACGGTCACGACTGTTGCGCCCCAACGATTTGCAACGAAATCAATGGCATTTCGACATGCTTGGTATGCATGGTTTGGAACAAGTATCTCGTCCCCTTCCGAGAAGATAAGAGAGCGAAGAACGGTGTTGACGCCAGTCGTAGCGTTTGGAACAAGAGCCAGATCTTCAGAAGAGCATGATAGAACATCAGCAAGGGCATCTCGAGCCTGCTTCAATAGCAATGGCATTTCATCTTCGAAGAATCGAACCGGTTCGGATTCCATTTGATTCTGCCACTTACGTTGCTCTTCAATGACGAATTTAGGGCAAGCTCCAAACGAACCATGATTCAAAAAAATCCGAGAAGGTTCGAGATTCCAATGCTTAGCAAGCGGTGAGGGCATGGTATGGACTGAACGATTCAGTTCTCAATATTGACGGTAAAGCATGGTGCGGGGGGCAGGATTCGAACCTGCGAACCAATAAGGAATGGGACCTAAACCCACCGCCGTTG
>QXYA01000065.1 GCA_009887135.1 Candidatus Poseidoniales archaeon | reverse complement strand
CATATCATTTCCACTAAATCGCAAGGGTTCTTGCAAACCCCTCAAGACATTATGGGGGAGTATAATGGGTGTTCAGTCCCCCAGTACTGAGCCTACCCTACGCTTCAAAGATCTCTTCACATTTGGGACACTTTGCTCTCCCCTTGTATGCCATAGGAACGCGAATTGCTGCAGCACATTTTGGACAATAAAGAAGCCTTTTTGGTTCAATTTTTTCTGGCTCAGTTGTTGATTTTTTGGTAACTGTTTTTGATGAATCGAGAGGGGGTTCTTCAATGAACAATGCCCACGGTCTGGCGATTAAAATGTTGCTACCGATGTATGTCCAGAAACAAATCTTGAGAATGGTGATGATGAAGTTGAACGAACTTTCAAACCCACTGTTGTCTGGATTACCGCCCATACCGCCGAGTGCTGCCAACAAAAACAGCCAAGCAACCCCAAGAACAACGGTGAGTACCGCGAGTGTAATTGTGATCGTAAGAAGAAGATATCCTGTTGCTTGAACTGCGTGTTTCCCTTCTTGTTCCTTGAATTTACTGTAATTTTCCATGGAATTAAATATGGATTCCGGAGAACTTGTGTCGATTTCCAGATTTGATTTTTCTCCGAGAGTTAATTCTCCAAGGCGTACTGAAAGAATGAAAAATCCCGAAAGTAGAAACGGTGCTGAAAGGACATATGGGAGGATGGAGTCCAACGGTTCACTCTCGCTTCCGGTCCCAAAAAATATAAACAAACCGAAAACAATTAACCCCAAGGGCGCGAGTAGTCTGTCTCCTCCTTCCATAAACTGACAGTTCATGGCGCTCTTATCAAATTAGCACCTGCACAATTAATTGAACAGGCGGGTTTGCTGCTGAAGGGATTTCCCCTCGCTTAACGTAGTGCTTACCCAAGCGAATGTTTCTGCATCATTCCGCTTCTTTTCTGGATCTCTTTTCTCCAGTGTTCTCAGCGTCATTGCAAGGCGATGATTTCCTTTGAAGGAGGATTTATGCCGTTCGAAATACGCCCAATACATCGATGAAATAGGGCATGTTTTCGTTGGATGGAACTGACATGACGAGCAAAAATCACCCATTTTCTTGATGTAAGGGGTCCCTGAAATGTAGGGCTTCGTCATCATTGCATCACCAAGGGAGAAGGTTCCCATTCCCAGAACGTTTGGCTCTACAACCCAATCAAATGCATCGACAAAACCAGCATGGAACCAATCCGTAAGTTCTCTTGGCTCTATATCGAGAAGTTGTGCGAGATTGCTCAATACCATCAAGCGTGGAATGTGATGGGTCCATGCTTCATCCATGACCGACTCTACAGCCCAATCAAGACAATCGAGGCCACTCTTTTCGCCCCAGTATGCCATTGGTAGCGAACGTGTTTGGTTGAGATGATTGGGATGAGATTCTTCGTCCGATGAAGAGGCGCTCGTCCAGTTCGCTTGGCGGCTTTTTGGTTTCGTTTTCTTTACATCAATCGTTCTGAATCCATCAGTAATATCGTGGATATGATGAACGTATTCTCGCCAGATCATTTGACGCAGAAATCCTTCTTTAGAATTTAGAGGAATGTCAGCTGCGAGAACGAGTTCGACAACGTGTTGCGGCATTATTCGATGGAGGTTCATCGATGAAGCGAGACGTGAGTGGAACAGCCCCCGACTCTGTTTTGTCATGGCGTCTTCGTACTGTCCAAAATGTTCCAAGATCGTTGTTGTGAACTCAAGCGCCTGTTCATGATCTGAAGAGGATGTAGGGAGGTGGTCAAGTCGTGCATCTCCTGGATGTTCTGCATAGATTGAATTTACGAGTGAGATGACTTCCTCATCAATAGAATCAACCTTGTAAACAGGGGCTTGTGGGGGCGTATGTTCTCCTTTCCAAGGATGGCGATTGTCACCATCATGGCTGAATTTACCACCATAGGGGGCATCATCTTCCATGAGCCAACCTGTTTTCTTGCGTACGTTTCGATAGAATCTATCCATTCGGAAAGGAGGTTCTGTACCAACAGTAGAGGTGAACCATTCTTGTGGCGTTAGCCAACCAGGATGTTCGTGCACAGTGATGCTACCTTCATCAATCAGTGGCTTGAGTGTAACTCTGAGTTCGCGTTCAGCTGGTTTGAACATATTGATGCTTCCAATTTCTTGAATGATCCTTCTCAGAGCGTCATCGTATTGCGTGGTTGTTGTAAGATGCAATACTGGGATATCTGCGGCTTGCGCCTCTAGAGCAAAGTGGCGGAGATTTGAAAGAAGAAAACTCAACTTTTGTTTATGATATGGCCTCCTCTTACCTTGTTCTTCGCTTTCAATGAGGATGATTCCGTACGATTTCTTTCCTTCAAAAAAGGCAAGATTGAGTTGATCATATGGAAGGAACCACCATGATTTGACATCCTCAATTGAGTCGTCTCTAAAGAGTGAAGAGAACGTTCCATTCCCTGACGTAGTCCTCCTCCAAGTCATAGCCCGACCTATCTTGAGAAGGCTATAACCTCCTGTCTGATACCATATCAAAAAGACAAATTGATGATGGAGAATATCTTGGGTCAAACATGGATGCTGTCCTCTTCGCCGTTGTCATGGTTGCAACGCTTCTGGCCGCAGCACTAACAGTTCCAGCGGGTTTTGGACTCGCAACAATGCTAACGCCAATTATGTTGTTGTGGCTCGACCCCCATCTTGCAATTGCTGCAGTTGCCGTAATACATGCTGCACATAATGGTTGGAAACTGCTTCTCCTCAAGACCCATCTGGACGTTTCAGCAGTAAAACGATATGGCTGGGCAATGGTATTGGGTGCATTGATTGGAGCCTTGATGAGCACAAGTATTGATCAGAAACCTTTGCTCATCGTTGTTGGATTTGCACTCATACTCTTGCCTCTTTTATCCGCAACTGAGCGATGGACTTCCTATCGATTACCAGAAGCAGAAGACCGATGGGGCGGGTTTGGTTCAGGGCTTATGGGAGGGCTCACAGGCCATCAAGGGGCTTTACGTGCAATGTTCCTACAAAGAAGATTACCAGATAAGTCAGCATATGCAGCAACTGCTGCTCTTCTGGCATTGGTTGTTGATCTCTCTCGTTTACCTGTTTACCTCTATTCCGACGGCACTGAACTTATCGAATTCTTACCGCTCATCGGTGGATCTGTCCTGTGTGCAATTATCGGCGTTCATCTTGGAAAGCGATGGCTCATCCGATGGAAGAAAACCCATATCCGAACAATGATTCTTTGTGGAATTGTAGCTTCAGGTTTCTTGTACATCATCGAAGGATTCAGGATGTAACTTGGTCACTCAAATCAAGAATTACGGGCGCATGGTCAGAGATATCGAGGCCGCCTTGACGGTCGATTCGAATGGATTCAACAAAGGGCATAAGTGCTTCATTTCCAAGCATGTAATCAATTCTCCAGCCACGATTTTTTGCTCTGGCTTGACCACGATTCGACCACCAGGAGTAGAGTTTTACGCCTTCTCCAACATGTTCACGGAATAAATCATGCCATCCATCTCCAAGTAAGTTTGAGAACCATTCTCGCTCTTGTGGAAGAAAACCACTTGATTTTGCATTTCCTTTAGCATTCCAAATATCATCTTCTGTATGTGCGATATTCAAGTCTCCAACGACAAGAACTGGGGTGCTAAGTTGAAGATAAGGCTCTAACCATGTTCGCCATTCATCCATCCATTGCTCCTTGAAATTTTGGCGTTCTTCCTTGTTTGAACCACTGGGGAGATAGGTGTTAATGCACGTAAGGTTTCCATGCTTCGTTACAATGATTCTTCCTTCTGAATCGTTTGCATCTATCGAACTGATCATGCCCCTGCGCTCTTCAACCATGTCAATGCTTGACAATGTTGCAACCCCTGAGTATCCTTTCTTTTCCGCAGGATGGAGAAGGGCTTGATGTGTGCTTGGCCAATTCCAACCTTTCGGAAATTGTTCCTCGAGAACACGTGTTTCTTGAAGCATCCATATTTCTGCATCTACGGATTCAAACCACCCGTCGATCCCTTTTCGAATGGCGGCTCGAAGCCCATTTACGTTCCATGTAACAACGCGCATGGTCCTTCCATAGGCACTGGGCTTTTCATTTTTGAAGTGGAATTGAAGCAATTGATTCTGCAACAAGGCGGGCAGATGCAACCGCTCCATCCGAAAGTATGTGTTCACTTTCAACCCAAGCGCCAGCGAGTAGAATCCCTTTTTTGGCAACACTATCATGTGAAGGACGGTTGCCTAGAATTGCCACAGTGACTTGTTCTTGTCTGCGGTCGTGAAGAATATGCGACCTCCATCCAGGCGCCCGCTCGTCGAGAAATGCATCCAACATTTCCATGCGTTGCTCCTTTGGTTTATCTGAAAAACAAATTGCAGAAAGGAGAGAGCCTGAAGAAACAATACCAGGATGAATCTGTTTCATATCGAACAAACCAATTGAATTCTTGATATCCAGAATGGCTTGCTTTTCTCCGAGTGGTGTCGAGTCGAGGGCAACATCAATCGTTGAGGCTTTCAACGATTCACAATCTGGTATATTGGGAAGAAGTTGTTTTGATCTCCTATAGCCACAGGCTAAGATAATCACATCGGTTTCAATGTGGCGTCCATCGGCAAGGTGGACTTTATTTCGCTCAACTTGCGTGACCTTAGCACCAGTTTCAATTGGGATTCCTACTTCGTCAAGTGTTACTGCTAGGCGGCCAATCAATCCTGACCAGCCTTCCTTTAATCCGAGCAATTTACTTCGAAGAAGTGCTTTACTGCGGACTTCACTTCCCATTCCCCAAGAAGCGAATTGTTCAGCAGCTCGAATCGATGGGTGGGCCACTTCGTATTTGCGAACGGCTCTCCGGTACAACACTGCATCCATCATCGGTGAACGAGGTTGCATCATTCCCTTGCCAACTAATTCAATTCGGTGAGGGCGTAGGGGAAGCGTTGAGGGTTTCATTCGACTAATCTTCAACACCAAACGATGCAGGGGGCCTTTCTTAAGCAAGAAATGAGGGCCAAACCCAATGGGAAAATCGTCTCGAAGTTCGCTCGATGCGCGGCCTCCAATGGTTGAACGTTGATCGAGAACGACAACGTGATGGCCACGAACAGAGGCTTCCATCGCAGTTGCAAGACCCGCGAGTCCTGCGCCGATGACGATGACTCTGGCCATGTCTTTGCTATGCTTTCCCCCTCATCAATCCCTCGCGGATAAACAGGTTGCTTGAAGTCCTTCGATGCCTAGCGCTGGTCATGGGCGAGCGAGCATCCCTGCCTCATGACCGTGGCCACCTCTTGTGGACCGCTGAAGATGGACCGAGCAGATTACTCACAGGAAGCATGGACCGTTGGGTTACTGCTGTTCTTGGAGATGATGGTATTGATGGCCCATTGATGGGTTTTGGCGAGAAGAAAACTGCCAAAATCGTGGCAAAATCTACGGGAACTGTTGCTGGAGCTGCTGTTGTTGACTACATGTTGCAAATCTGGGCCCCTGGTCTGAATGCCACATGGCGTGCTGGCGATGGTAGACGAGTCAGTGAAGACGATACGATTGTCGAACTTCATGGCGATACTGAATCACTTCTGAGAATGGAGCGTTCGGTGTTGAACATTCTCGGTCAGTTATCTGGCATCGCAACAGAATCTGCAAAGTGGGCTCAAGTCGCTTCTGGACAAGTCGCTGCAACCCGGAAAACAGTCTGGGGCTTATTGGACAAGTGGGCGGTTCATCTTGGCGGGGGACTCACCCATCGGCTCAACAAAAATGATGCAAAAATGATCAAGGAAAATGATCTAGCATCCCTTGAAGGTGAAGCGCTGCACGCTATTGTATCTGTTCTTACGGAAACCAATCTCGAAGAGTGTGGGGCATTCCTTGAACTTGAAGTCACAAACGAAAAAGAAGCCATCATTGCTGCAACCACATGGAAACAAAGATCGTCTGAAGGTGATGGCCCTCCTCTTGTTCTCATGCTGGATAATTTCGGTCCAGAACGCTGCAAGGAAATGGTAGCTGAAATGGTTGAGATGGACTTACGTGATTCAGTCGTTCTTGAGGCTAGCGGGAACATTATCTTTGGAGATTTAGAAGAGTGGAGAGAATGTGGAGTCGATGTATTATCAACCAGTGCAGTCAATCGCGGTGTCTCTCCAATGGACATGAGTATGCTCATCGACCAAAACTGAGGTGAACTGATGGACCATGCCGCTGATCCAAGCCACCCACGTTATCGTTCGCTGCTGATGCGTCATCGTCTTGAAATCGCAGCAAAGAAGGGTATGCTTGCAGACTCTGCTTTAATCGCCCATGGGCGTGGTGAAGCTTACGACTATCTCATTGGAGAACAGACCATTGAAAGCGCCGATTTTGCTACTAAGGTAGCCCTCCGTTGCCTGAAAGAAGCAAAGCATCCTGTTCTTTCTCTTAACGGAAATGTTGTCGCATTAGCTGGTGATGAAATGCTACAGTTGGCACATTTACTTGATTGCCCTGTGGAAGTCAACATCTTCTACAGAACAACAGAACGTATGACTGCCCTCTTATCTGATTTGGATGAGCGGAATAAACGACTTGGTTTAGGCGTTGAAATTCTTGGGGCAAATCCTGATGCTGAAATTCCTGGATTGAAAGGACCGAGAGCAAAATGTGAATCGAAAGGCATTCTACAATCTGATGTTCTACTCGTCCCTCTTGAGGATGGCGATCGCTGTCAGGCACTGGCTGCTATGGGTAAGACCGTTATCGTCATCGACCTCAATCCTCTTTCACGTTCATCTCAAACTGGATCGATAACGATTGTCAATGAAGTAACAAGGTGTATTGCAGAGATGGTGGATGGCTTTGATTCAGACTTACCATCTCGATCAGATTACGTTCATGTAGAAACATTACAGGCCGCTCTTGATTCCATTGTAAACGGGATGAAAGATCGATTCAAGACCGTGGAATAGTCAATTTTCCAACGTCATGATGGGAAGGCTTCAAGTGCCGTCATCTCGGAGGAAGTTCCATGAGTGAGGAGAGTCAAGAAAGTCGCGGACTAATTGATGTTGCCGCGCTTCCTGAACCCGTTCGACGCATGGCAGAAGTCATGCACGGGCTCGATCCTGAATGGAGCATTAACACATGGCTTTCTCAGCAAGCTGAACAGACATTGGCTTTGATTCGTCATGACTTGAAGCGTGAACGACTCCTTTTGGAACAACGAAAGTTCCGACTTGATGACCTTGCCTCTCGAATTGAGCCTGGACAACGATCGAAAGACGAACACCAAATGAGCATCTTTGATTGCTTTGGGCTTGATCAAGACCGTATCTTTACTGGCCTGTCTCAACGCAAAGAAGCACCTCGTGTGGAAGAAGGTGAGGCTCATGGTGCTGAAGCATTCATCGAACTATTGCCTGATGACCAAGGCGATGACCCGTTACTCGCAGTAGCGTGTCAATTGGTTGTGATGATTATTGATGGAGAAATCGAAAAGGGTGAGCCTGTCGCTACACTCAATGTCATCTTCCAGAGAATGTCTTCGCACGGCGTTTCTGAAGATGAAATTGATGAAGCAATTGACCATCTGCTTTCCACAGGCGGAATCATCGAAGTCGATGATGACTGTTTTCTTTCTATGATTTAGGGGCCCCTTGGACTTCCCACTGTGGTATTATATGGTCTGGGAACCATATTCTATACATGAGAATTCTAGCGAGCATCTTCTGTGGTTGGATGGTTTGGTTAACCTTCATCACATGGCACATGACACGCCCTGAAGTCGCAGTCTTAGCGGGGATCATCAGCGTCTTCGTATGTGAGTCTGTTATTCATAGGGCTGAACGAAAATCACTTCAACGAGAGCGGCTTCTACTTCGACAACAACTGAATATCTCGGCGTACAACATCAACCAACTCCAGGAGTCGCTTCAAAACGTGCAAGCAGAACTGCATCGAAGAGACATCATCGGTACGCCAGCTGCACGTGAATTACTGAAGCGACAAGAAGAAGCGATCGGTGCTCAATCATCAGCACTGGAAGATCGCAGTAGCAGGCAAGATCGAATGTTTGTAGCCATGGAACGGCTTCTCGCTTTCCAGACTGAACAAACCGCATCGATTCAACACCATCTTGCAGAGTTAATTTCACAACTCGCAAAGGAGCCGCGTCAGCAAGTAACAATGACGGACAGTGTCCTTGTCCAAAATCAAGAAGAAGAACGAATACGACGACAATTTCGTCGAATGAGTAACGAATTCGTTGCAGACTTATTCGATTAGCGGTATCTTGAGAACGGACGAGCACTTGGCTCAACACATGGCGACCAAGCGAGAACATGCTGTTGCTATCCTTGATGCAATGGAGTCGAAAGTACGTCTTCGCTCAAGAACAATCCTTGGAATCTGCATTGGAAGCGTCTTTCTTATCGCAGTCGCGATCTTAACACAATGGCAGTTTGCCCTTGGGGGAGCGTTGCTTATCGGCCTATTGATGCAACTTACTCATGAACGCTTTACTGTCGCTGCAGATGCAATGATTGCAACGCATTTAGGCAAACTGGGATGGGAAGAAGAAGCGCTTGAAGATGCAGCGTCACTTTCAAAACTCCACGAATACGCTGGAAGAACTGAGGAATAAAAATGGAATCAATTCCAAAAGGTGTGTATTCACACGTAACCTTACGGAAACGTTGGTTGGTTCTTTCAATTTCTCTCGGAATTCTTGGTTTCGGAATAGGATATCTTCTCTTCAATCAACTCCTTATCGGATTTGTTGGAAGCCTCGTGGGCCAATTCCTTGCTATTGTAGATTACATCGATCGTCGCTCAACTGCAAATAAATGGATTGAAGAAATGCTAAGCGCCCTTCATGTTGACATTGATGATTTTGAAGGAGCATTGACGCTTGAACGCATTCTTGAACAGGTGAACTTACAGACGATTGACGTCGAAACGAATCCTGTAAGGATTCGCGGAAAGGATGAGCGGGGATTCACTGGCGGAGTCATTGAATCTGATCTTGATGAAGAGCAGGCGATTCGACCAGTCTCGAATCATGACCAATACGAAGATTTAGAGCAAGATTTGACCATAGCAGAACAGGTTAAGGCAGAAGCAGATCAGAGATATGCTGAACATGCTCAACAGCGCTGGGAAGAAGCGGAAAGGAATGATCCAGACTTGATTGAAGCTGGTGTGAAGCGCCTTGGAGATCTCGTTACAACTGATTATTTTGAAAAGAATCACGACCCAGAGGCGTTATCAAAACTTACATCTGCTCAATCTTCAAGCGAAGAGAAGTGAACAAGAAGTGCATCAACATCATCACGTAATTGGCGAATGGATTCGTTTTCAATCTGGACTTCAATACGAACGAGCCCTTTATTTTCTTGAACTGAAAACTTGTATCCTTCAGAACGTAAAATCGACTGCAAAGGGCGCGATTCATCTTCTGAACCTTCCCATGCAATAGCGACATGGTGATGGGAGGTCATGATTGGTCGAAAGGGTGGACTCATATGAGGATGACGTGAGCAGCAACCATGGCGGATTCGAAGGCTGACCTTCTTGCAGGTGCAGGGGGGCTGGTGACTGAAGAATCTCAGACCCATCACGAAGGTAGAAAAGCATTGCTTTTGGTTCGCAATAACGAGGATTGTGCTGAATTCATTGCTCTTGCTAAAACGATGGGGATTCGTATTGTTGAACGCGTTGAGCAACGCGGAAGAGACGATCCAAAGTGGTTCATGGGCCAAGGTAAGTTGCAAGATATTGCTGAGGAATTAGCATCTCGTACGACAAAACATCCATGGGAAGGCGTTG
Organism: Candidatus Poseidoniales archaeon; assembly: GCA_009887135.1. Lineage (GTDB taxonomy): Archaea > Thermoplasmatota > Poseidoniia > Poseidoniales > Poseidoniaceae > MGIIa-L2. The sequence goes on along the minus strand of QXYA01000065.1, from coordinate 22,133 downwards.
ACTTATTACTCCTTCATACCAATGCAACACCACGACAATTGGTTGGCGTAAACGATACTGTTGGATTGGAGGTATGGGATCGTGTTCGCCTCCTACTTTCTCTTTTCACGGCCCATGCCTCGAGTGTAGAGGCGAGAACTCAAGTCAGAATTGCACGTTTACAATCTGACCGAACTGTTCTGAGAGAAGTGGTAAAACAACAAACAACTGGTGAGCGCGCTGGTTTTGGTGGTGCAGGGAAAACAGCTGCAGGCTCTGTTTTAACGAATGTTAATGCCGAGTTAGCAGCCTTGAGAAAGAAACAACGGAAGCAGAATAGATCAGCATCAGAACGACGCAGACAACGCAAAAAACAAGCTGTTACTGTAGGTTTAGCGGGATATACAAACGCTGGAAAATCAAGTCTGTTTCGCAACCTATCTGGAAAAGAGGTCCTGGTAGAGAATCGACTTTTCTCAACCCTGGAATCGACCATAGGTCGACTCGAAGCAAGCCCCCGCGTACTTTTAGCAGATACGATTGGATTCATCGATGGTTTACCAAATGCTACGCTTGATGCTTTTCGAGCAACACTTGCTGAAGCCATTGAATGCGATTTACTGCTTTTGCTTGTTGATGTTGGAGACCCAATCGCAGAGATTGATCGTAAATTACAGACGTCATTACGTGAACTTAGTGAACGAGTTCTTGAATCAGATCACGCATCAATAATGGAGCGGGTTCAACTTGTTCTAACAAAGGCGGATACCGCAGATCAAGCATCTGTGGATTCGGCTATTGAGATGGTCGCAACGCATGGATTCATCAATCCAATTGTTCTTTCTTCACACACGGGAACCGGTATCGAAGAGTTGCGTACAACGATGCTTCACTCGCTTTTTGGCCCTCAGCGCAACGTCATTATCCACCCAGGAAGGCAAGGAGAACCTGCTATTGAAGCACTCCTTTCACGATTATTCGATACTGTCTATGTTCATGATCATCATCGAGAGAACAACATAATTGAAGTACGAATCAGTGCTTCAGACGAAACACTTGCCATACTCCAAGCAACCTATGGCGAACGCATCGAACTCAAGTAGCCCAAGGGCGTGCAGTCTTTATGGGCGAGGAAAATGAAGAAGTTTGGGAGGGCATAGAAGGCCTTCCTGAGACTGATTCGTCCGTTATGTTTGCCTCCTCTGGAGCGACGTTCACCATACCGGATACAACGTTGCATCCAATCACAAAATCGATTGCAGTTTTTGTCATCTTCATTGCTGCCTCTGGATTTCTAAATGGACTCGATTATGCCTCACCAGAATCTGGTATTGTACAACCTGATGAATTCGTATATCAGTTGTCAAAGACAGCCCCTCCAAATTCTGCTATGTTTGATGGATTCGTTTACGATGATGTTGGAGAGCCGATTGAAGGCGCTTTAGTCCATCTCGAGTGGGAAGAAACACCTGGCTTTTTCAATTCTTCAGAAATGTACACCGATGCAAATGGTTCTTTTTCTTTTGAAGAAATAAAACCTGGACTTGCACGAATCAATATCGTTGTTGAACGAGACAACTACTCCGACCTTCTTCAAGAACGAATTCTCTTATCCCCTCCTGCATTTATCGAACCATATGGATTCACTAATCTCGATTTTCATGTCCCATCGCAAGAAGAATATGCAGCACAACCTTGCCGCTTTGGACAAGAAACCTGTAACATCAGAGAGATTGATCGTACAGGTGAGCAAATGGAGAATCCACGTATGGATCCAAGCGCAGCTGGGATTTACATCATGATCGGTTTTGCTTTCATGGGTGTTTCAATCATCTCTGTTGGTTTCGTTATCTGGGCACTTAAAACTGGGTCTGTGGCTCTTCTTCGAATGAGTACAATGTTTGCTTTCTTTGGGATGGGGCACTACTACGCAGCCTGTATTCTAGGATTGACTGCTTTTCTACTCACATTCGCCATCCCGAAACGGAAAAAGGTCTTACAAGACGGTGATGTTGAAGCAAATCTGCAATCTTCCTTATGAGGGAAAATGCATCGGGCAACATGGACCTGACTCAATCCACATGGATGGTTCGAGACCTAGAACAGGCTGCAAGTGATGTTCTACTTCTCGAAGATGATTCAGTCATTGCAGGAGGATGGGATGGAGCGATCAAATATTGGTCTGCTGAAGGCGATACAATCTGGGGAATTGAAACTCCTAATCGCATCTCTTGCTTAACCATTGAAGCAGACAAACTCTACGCAACATCTGGCCTTCATCTTCTCAAGATTGATTTGACGACCGGAAACATCGATTGGCAAATTGAACTCGAAGGCTCTGCTGATGCTGTCGTTGTTACCAAAAAATGCGTCATTGCATCTTCTTCTGTCTATGATATCGAGCACAATGATTTCCTTGAATCTGCAATATGGTCTGTTTCTTTTGAGGGGGGAGTTCTCGAAACGCATCGAATAGATGAACGACCATGGACACTCCAATTATCAGAATTAAACGTTATCGCGGGACTCGGGCGACCGAAGAGTGGATGGATTAAACTGGATGAAAATGGAGATGTCATCGAGCAAAAAGAAGGGTGGAACACACCTACGATTTGTTCATCAAAAAAGCCTCTCCTCTTTGGACGTGCAGATGGGTCTGTTGTTAACATGGATGAATACGTTCTTCATGAAATGAAAGAATCGATTGCTGTTCTTTCAAGCCGTGGAAACAGCCTCCTAGCAGCTGATGATTCGGGCCGAGTAGATTTGTTGAGTTCGGATGAACTTGTATGGTCGAAGACAGGAGATGCTGTTGTCGGACTTGAACACGGATTCAATCACGATGGTGATACATCCATTTGGATTGCTCGCTGGAATGGTGCAGTTGGGACCGTCTGCGTACGAAATTCATCCACTGGAGATGAAATCGCAAGTATGGATGGGGCGCGTGTTCATGCCATTTCTGTTAACGAAAGGAGAGTTGGAATCGCTACCGAAGGTGGGCAAATCATGGTGTGGGAGCAAACGTTGTTTGATCGGCGAAGTAACCAAGAAAAGCCTGCAGAAGAAGTCGATGAGCATCGGAATTCAATGCTTGCAAAGTTACGAGCACTCCGTAAGTGAGTGATGTTGAGAAAATTTTCTCTGCCCCTTTATGTTGAATTTTCTATTAAAATAGAGCAAAGAACTTCAATCAGGTGGCATTCGCGTGAAGCATGGAGACGCAAGCAATTCTCGTCGCCGGAGGTAAAGGGTCGCGCTTGTATCCATTTACAAGATATACGCAAAAAACTCTTTTGCCATTGTATGACCGCCCAGTCATCGATTATGCACTTGGAACAATTCGGCGCGGTGGAATTTCAAAAATCACGATTATCTCTAACGAACATATTGGCCAGATTGCCAAACATGTAGGACAGAGCCTCGAGGGTGAACAAATCCACTATGTCCTCGAAGAAAATCCGCTGGGAGTCGCTGAAGCGCTTTCTCTAGCAAGACCATACAACGAGAATTGTAGACTTCTCGTTTATTTTTCAGACAACATTACGACTGTAGAATTTAATGATCTAATTGCAGACTTTATGGATCAAAATGAGCCTCCTGGGTGTATTCTTCTTGGAAGAGAAGAAGAGAATCCACACGCATTTGGAGTGGCGGTTCTCGATGACGATGGCACTCTTCTCGACGTCGTTGAGAAGCCAGAGACTCCCCCTTCTAATCTTGCCATCGGCGGGATTTACCTGTACGATGAGACCTTTTGGGAGAAATTCGATTCCGCAGTCGCCGAAAGAGGCACAGATTTCTCGATCTCGGACATCAATCGCGCATATATTATCGAAAAGAATGCGCGTCTTGTCTCGGTTGGGAAGGATACGTGGGTTGATTGTGGAACGCCAGAAACACTTCTAGAAGCAAGCATCATGGCAAAGGATGGGAAATTAAATCCAAATCCATACAGGGAACGGTGAAACAGATGAAGATCGGGATTATTGGCGCTGGAATGGTTGGAGGGGCAATCGAACATTGTTTCTCAGATGCACATGAATTGTTCATACACGACCCTGCCCGTGGAACCGAACTCTCCATTGTAACCGATAACGTAGATTTTGCATATATCGCCGTCCCTACGCCCCCTCATCCAGATACTGGGGCTTGTGACACACGTATTGTTGAAGCAACACTTGATGCTCTTCCTGATGGTTTTACTGCTGTTATCAAAAGCACTGTTGTCCCTGGAACTACTCAGCGTTATCATGATGAATATCCAAATCTAAAGATTGCATATTCGCCAGAATTCCTAGTTGAACGTCGCCGTCTTGAAGATTTTGCAAATCAAGATATTCTCGTTTGTGGGACACATCATTCAGACGTTGCTGAACGAGTTTTCGAACAACACAGGCAAGCAGGTGTTCTTCGTCGAGATCAGACATTCCAAGTAACTCCGACGCAGGCTGAACTTGTGAAATACACCAAGAATACATTCTATGCAATGAAGGTCACATTTGCAAATCAACTCTACGATATTTGTGAAGGTCTTGGAGAAGATTGGTACACCATTCGAGACATCATTACATCGGAACAAGCACAACCAATCGGTCCTTCTCATCTCGATCCCATCTTTGGATTGAACAGAGGTTTTGGCGGGAAATGTCTCCCAAAGGATTCTCTTGCACTCGGCGTATTAGCTGATGAACTTGGTTGTAAATACGAGTGGATGGATGCAATGCAAAAAGACAACGCACGACTCCGACAAACCTTGACTGGAAAGCCAAGCGATGTCACCACCAACGATGATTGAGATGGATACGGAGTCCGGATTCAATCGACTTGCACCGAGAGGTTCCCTTCAGAGATTTGGGCTTGCTGGTGGCTTCAATAGCGGCGTATTTTTTCTCCTTTGGGAATTCCTTCGCTTGTTTCTAAGCGATGATTCAACGGGGATTCGAATCGCATGGGGACTCGCATGGGGCGCGACAGGACTCATGGCTCATTTTGTACATAGATGGTTTACATTCGATAAAAGGAAATCAATTCAATGGACGATTGGGGCATCATTCGGAGCCTATATCTTCAGTTTAGTTGGCTCAACATACACCATTGGATTATTCGCTTCTCAGCCGGAGGAAACTCTGAGGTGGCTTGGTGTTGCAAATCTCTTGGCCTGGGGAGTCGTTATATGGGCCATAATGCGAGGTTTGGTATTCCAATATAAAACCGAAGAAGATCAAACTGCATGAGCCTCTAAGACTTCAAGTGAGATGATGCTGAGTGCTTCTTCATGAGTTGCTTCAAGATCTACTGGGCACCCTTTACCATCATTGACCGCAGCGAGCCAAGTTCGGGCGCAAACGCACCATGAATCTCCTGGTTTCAAGCCTGGAAATGAGAATTGTGGAGCGGGAGTGATGAGGTCGTTGCCTTGTTGACGTGCATATTCAAGAAAGGCATCAGTAACAACACAGCATACGGTGTGAGCGCCTCGATCGTTTTCATCGGTATTGCAACAACCATCGCGATACCAACCTGTTTTAGGGTCGTTTGAACACGTTTGCAATTTTGTTCCAAGTACGTTTATTGACGGGTGCATGGTTGTCCCACTGAGTCAATACCTTTCAACCATGCTCTGGCGTCCTGAAGGCAGTCAAAACTTCGCCATTTTTCCTATCTGGGAAGCGAGAGGTTCTTGATGGAGAAGCGCGAGTCTATGCCATATGCTACCTGACACACTGCATAGTTTGCCTCGAGATGAACGATTTGCTTATGCTCGACTACTCGCATATATGGCGCGCGTCGACGATGAAATTACCGTGGATGAATTAGCAATGTTTGAACAAAGAATAGGCAGTGCTCTTCTTTCTCCTAATCAACGAGACCAACTTCGAAGAGCATTGAAGAATCCTCCCCCGCTGGAAGAAATCCTTGAAGGTCTTGGCCCAGAATCAGGCCGCCTCGCTTTGCGAGATGCTTTGCTTATGGCAACAGCAGATGGGTCTATTGACGGTGACGAATTTGACGTTCTTCAAGAAATCGCAGAACACCTTGGACTTGCTGAAAACGCAGTTAGTGAGCTCATTGAATGGGCCAAAAAAGGATATGGATGGATGGAAGAAGGCATTGAATTACTCAATAAACTTCAACAAGGTTGATCGGTATGTTTTGCGACGATGTCGCTAATCTAGAGGCAAGTGAACGCTCGCGTTATGCTGATTTGCTTGTTCTTATCGCTGCTGCTGATGGTGAACTTGTCCGCGAAGAAATACAAGTTCTTGAAGGACTGATGGGGCGAGCAATGGTGCATCCTGAAGCACGAACTTCCATTCGTAAGGGACTTCACGATCCGCATCGCCTTTCGAATTTACTCAAAAACGCCGAGGTTCAAACCTTACGTTTTGTCTTGAGAGATGGTGCCTTACTGGCTGCTGCTGACGGTGATTATGATAAGCGGGAAGTGAGAATTCTCAAGCAGATTGCTAAAAACGCAGAAATTTCAAATGACGAATTAAAACAAATTTTTGACTGGGTTTCAAATGGATGGGAATGGCACCAAACTGCAAGCAGTGTTCTGAATTTATCGGCTTCTCAACAAAACACGCTAGAATGAAAGGTTTCATGGTTTTGACAGGCACATTCAAACCATGATTGAATACCCACTGAATGGGGCGGACTATGCAAAACGGTGTCAGCGGATGGTATGCAAGATTAGATCGATGTCTAAATGACCGAGCAGAGCAAATCAATATTTGGCTGGCTGCGTGGGAAGAATCCCTCAAAACCCACCAACCAATTGCTGCTTTGTTACCTAAAGACTGGCCAACCCTTCCTGCGAATCTCTTGACTGACCCTGGACATGTCCTCGACCATCTTCTTGCCCGTCACGATGCTGAATCTGATGGTCGCTCTCCTCGTGGAGCGCACCCAACACCTCCTCGTCTTGCAGATTCTGTTATTACATCAGAAATGCTTGATACAACAATTCAGCCAAAGGTCAAGAAACAAACAACAAACATGCACCTTGCAGACTTACCTCCTGGATTCCAGAAGCACATTAAGAAGCTGAATTTCCCTCCTGCCGAAGAGGAAGTTACGCTCGACAGTGATGCTCTTGAAGCAGTTGAACGAGGCGAAAGAACCAGCAGTGGAATCCCTCTCCCATTCTCAGACATGTCTTGTGGCGGCGGGATTTTCCACGCACGTATGCTTCGAAAGCACAGTGAATTGTTCGAAGGACAAGATGCTGAATTGAAGAAGGAAGACACGCTACGTTTGTTCCGTGGATTCCAATTAATCGATGTTGATTCACTCGTCGTTGAATCAACCAAGAAACGCCTTCTGCTCGAATCGATTCGATTAGACCTCGTATCCATGAGTGGAGAACAAGAAGGAAAGGTTGCCCGAAAAGATGTTGAGAAAATCCTTGAAGAAAACGTCATTTGTTCCGATGCCCTCCAACATGATTGGCCATGGACTCAATCTCCCCGCCTGATTATTGCAAATCCTCCTTGGTTGAGGATTAAAGATCGTTTCAGAGGTATGGAAGACGGTTCTCAACGCAGAAAGGATCTTAGTGAAACACTAAGGAATCTGAAGAACGATGATGGCCCACGATTTTCAACAATGAGGGGAAATGTCAACCTCTACAGACTCTTCATCGAACGCGGAATGCAAATCCTCAGCCAAACCGGTCAAATGCGAGTTGTTGCCCCAGATAGTTTGCTTCGTGAACAATCATCTCACCCGCTGAGAAAATTATTGGTTGAGAAGCATTCGTGGAGAGAAGTTTGGGCAATTGAAGAAGCAAACCTCCTCTTCCCTGGTATGACGCAAGGCGTGGCCATATTGGGCATCTCTTCAACTCCTCATGGCACTGAAACACTCAATGTAATCGGTCCCGTAACACGCTCCGATCTGCGAAGAGATGGTGCTGGTTTGTCTTCACGTGTACCGTCATTCAGCCTTCCAAGGACTCGATGGGTTCAATGGGCTCGCAATACATGGGCTGTTCCAAGACTTCCACGTGACCAAATTGAACGCAAGCACATCCTCAGTATTCTCGACAACATGTCTGAATTACCACGTCTTGGTGATCGTGACCACTGGCTTGCGACTCAAGAGCAAACGGTCAAGGTACGCGTTGGAGAAATTGATCAAACGGCTCATTCAAGCAACATCACAAGCTGGGACAAGGCAAGAGCTTCACGCCCATTCATTCGTGGAGTTCACTTCACAGAAGATGAAGATGGTTCGGTTTACATCCGCCATCCTGCATTCCGTAAGGACATCCCTTCTCGTGCTAATGAGCGCCAACTTGCTATGTGGTCAGGAATAACTGAAATTCAATCATATGGGCCACGTCTTGCATGTCAAGCCATCGTTAATGCTCATCAGGAACGAAGACTTCGCTGGGCTGTTATTCCAAAGGGATGTATCCTTGGGAATAGCGTAAACCATATCGAGATGAACCAAGCCATTCTCAACCGCCTTACTGCAACAAAAGGAAATCTCGAAAATGCTCTCGAGTGGATGTGTCAGCAACTCAATCAACGAGATCTTGATGATTGGGCAAAGGCATGGTCTGCAAACAATAACGTAAACAATTACGAATTAGAGATGCTTCCTCTTCAATTAGACGCGGTCAAAGAAGTGTCTGGAATCATGATGGAATGATTGATGGTGTATTCAGAGTCTCAAGCAAACAGACCAATTGGAATTCAACCAATACGATGTTTTATATCACGAACCCCGCCACAAAAGAATGCGTAAGCAATCATAGGAGAGTCACGTATGGGCATTCATCCTAAGATTGGCATCACTGGTTTACCAAGAAGTGGTAAATCTGCAGTTATGGAAAAGGTATTGTCCATGCTCAAAGAAGAGCGAACCCGTGAACTTGCTGCAAGAAATTCTGGGGTTGAAACTGAAATTATTGGCGGTATTTGTACCGAACCAATCCTCGAAGGAAGTGAACGCTTAGGCTACAGTGTTCGCAACATCGTAACAGGTGAAACTGCAACGATTGCTCACAAGGAAATCGATTCAAGGTTACGTGTTCTCGGATACGGACTTGATACTGAAGGCCTCGAAAAAGTGGCAGTACCTGCTATTGAATTCGCCATCGAACATTGTGAAGTGATCGTTATTGATGAGATCGGAAAGTTCGCCGTTGAGTCAGAAGCCTTCGTCAATGCTGTACGAAGTGCTCTTGAAGTTGACAAACCAACACTACTAACCCTTCACAAGAAGAGCCGCCACCCATTGTTACAGGACATTCGACGTCGTGACGATGGGCGTATTCTCGAAGTGACTCCGGTCAACAGAGCCCTACTACCTTACAAGATTCACAAGTTGATGCGTGAGACCTACTGATTGCGCTGGATTCATACAGACAACGCTCTTGGTTACCACCATGACGCCAGCAGAACGTGCCAAGAAACTTCTCTTGGGAACTGGATTGTGCCTGGTATTCGTTTTTGCAATCGGACTTTCGAACGATCGATTCACTCTCACCTCATTGGATGCAGGGTGGCTCTTTCTCATCTTTGGGATGGGTATGATTGGCCTTAGTTTTACAAAGGGAAGTTTCTCCTCTCAGTTTCCAGATGAGTCCGATGAAGAGATGACGGATAGGGTCCATGATGATGTTACTGAAACAAAGCGAGAAGCAGACGTTGGAGATGCTTGGGCATCATTAGAACATAATGTTCTGACAAACGAATTGAGTGAATCTGAATAGGCAAAAGCGGTTGATTCATACCCTACCTCTGCTTGGCGTAGAATGGTAAGACTATGAGTGAAATTCCTGCTGAGTTATATTACACAAAAGAACATGAATGGATTCGAATGGATGGAGACATTGCTACAATCGGAATTACTGATCACGCACAAGATGCTTTGACGGACATCGTATACATTGAACTTCCAGAAGAAGGAGATGTTGTTGACGACATGGGTGAATTCGCTATTGTTGAATCCGTAAAATCAGCATCTCCTATCTTTGCACCACTTGCAGGAGAACTTACTGCAGTAAACATCGAACTGGAAGATGCTCCAGAACTCATGAATACCAGCCCATATGGAGATGGTTGGATTGTTCAGATGCGCTTGTCAAACCCAGATGCTGTATCTGGACTCATGTCTGCTGATGATTACCGCAGTATGATTGGCGAGTGAATACATTGCCAGAACCGACTCGGCTTACGTTGTATGTCGATGGGTCGTGTGACGGAAACCAAAATGTCGATGCTGAAACACTGGCAGGTTGGGGCTTTGTCGTAATCGTGGGTGATTCTGGCCTAGGACGCGGTAGTGGAGATCTCGTAACAGAAAAAAATGGTCCTGTGGTCACTTCACCATCTGAACCTGAATTTATTGGAGCTGAAGTCGGATCAAATAATACCGCTGAACTTTCAGGTTTTTTTGCGGCTCTTCGTTGGCTTCTTACAGAAGAAAATGACGACCCTGTTCGTATTCGTGCAGATAGCCAATACGCTGGAAACATCGCAGCTGGGGCCTGGAAGGCAAAAGCAAATCGGGAACTTGCAGCACGTGTCCAAACATTATGGAACGAAGTTGCGTCAATGAGGGACTTGTCTTGGGATCATGTTCGAGCTCATCGTGGACACCGTTGGAATGAGCGAGCCGACCATCTAGCAAAACGAGCGATGCGACGAGAACGCCCTGAGCCACTTACATTCTGGAAACCCGGTCAGGATTGATTGAGGCGTTGCCTCAACCATGCAGTCAGTTGATCGCCATACTCTGGACGACGTAATGCGTGGTCGATTTGAGATGTTAGCCATACAAATGGCATTCCTGAATCATACCAAGAAACTGTTGAATCTAAGACATGAGCGCGAAGGTTACCTTCATTCATCCAATGTTCTAGAATTGCAATTGATTGCAATTCCCCGTGTTCCTCGGTCGAATATTGATCAAGCAACATTGGGAAATCCTCTGTAAAGATATAACGTCCACAAAAGGCAAGACTCGAAGGTGCATCTTCTTTGTTCGGTTTTTCAACAATTGATTGGACTCGATCGCCATCGAGTGAAACAATCCCATACTGATGTACTGCATCATATCCAACGTCGTAAACAGAGCCGCATGCACTTCCTGTTTCTTGATGCATCGAAACCAATTCTTTGGAAACTGTGGATGGTTCAAAGGACGAAAGTGCAGCATGATTGGATGTGAGGACATTATCTCCAAGAAGAACAAGAAACGGTCCAGAGATGGATGATGAAGCCATAGAGATCGCGTGAGCAAGCCCTAATTGTTCGTGTTGATAATGAACAAAATATTCTGCATCACCTATTGGGTTAAGCAAGGATTCATCGTTTGAAAATGAGGGGAACTTCGTATTACTATTTTCAAGAAGTGAAGAGAAATCTTTTGCTGGTGAAGTAATGATATGAATTCGATTACAACCTGCTGCACGTGCCTCGAGTATGAGGTGATGCATAACTGGAACATCGACAAGCGGGAGCATTTCTTTTGCTACATAGCCGCTAACTGGTAACATTCGCGTACCCATTCCTGCGGCCACGATGACAGCATCCAGAACTCTGCCCATGTACAGGCTTGAAAGCGACAGGATATCAAGCGTGTTCTTCGTCGAAGGTCTATGGCAGTGGAACGAAAGCATCTGCTTCTAGCGGCTGGTTGTTTGCTTCTTTCGTTCTCGTTCTTCGACTTTCTACCCGCTGGTCCTTGGCTTGATGCTTCCTTTTCGAGAGGGATGAGTGGTCTTTTTGGACTCATTCTAATCTACCTTTACTGGTATGAACAAACGTTTGGAGAACTGGGTGTTATTCCTGCGATTGCAAAATGGAACAATCCGGAAGTATCTTGGAAACATGTCCTCTTGACAGGAATTTGTTTCCTCTTTTCTTCTTGGTTGTTTGGAAACACTTCAGCTGGCGATTCTTTACCAGTTCCAGCACCACTCATTCTAGCATTGATCGGCTTGCTTACGATCTTTACTGGAATATATGCATACCTCATCACTCAAGGACCCTTAAGCGAAGAGGAATGATCATTCTTCTTCGAGGAAGAGTTTCTTATCCGGCCTTCTTTGGACTTGAAGAAATACGATGTAAGCAGCCATAAGTGAGATCATAATGAGCAGGAATGGCGATATTGCTTGTTCTTCCGATGAGGATTTGTTCTCTTCTGCTACAGTTTGGTTTTCCGCATCAACAGGTTCGCTCAAGTCAACAACATTCCAATCAATTCCAACTCGAACAATATCAATTTCACCGTTCGCATTTGTTGATTCTATGTGGATTAATTTGACTGGGTAATCTACTGCTATTGTCAAAATATCGTCTGATGTTGTTGCTCCGTACCAGAAGGGATCATCGTTAAGCGCATTTGTCCAGCGAAAGGTGGAGCCGTTTTGCTCTGAAGAGAATGTAAATTCATGCGTCGAATTTGTTTGGGATGAAAGCGTCACCCAGTCTCCATTGTTAATTGTTCGATTGGATTCTAGCAACGTAATTCCAAATGTAGGCAACTCTATTTTCTCTTCACCAGATGTTTCTTCCTGATTAGTTTCAACGGTTGATGCGAATTGTGGAAAGAGATAGAACGCATTGGTATTTGCTTCAATTCTATCATCGATATGGGTGTTACTCGAAGAGCCCCATGCCCCTTCTAACGTTAGAGCATACCAAGAGGGTTCAACTTGATCAACTGAATAATGGAATTCACCTTCCGCAGGGTTGAGTCTCAAAACCTCAGTCCATTCTACTGAAAGGTCTGGTGTTGTAAGTGCGGATTTCCACAAAACCGCATCCCCTGACATGAAGAGCGGGTGAATATCCCACGATATGAAAAGTGTCGTGGAGTTTTGTACTTCAACATTCATCGAAGTGATTGAGATGGGAAGCATTCGTTCTAGAATCGGCCCCACCGTCCCTGATACTTCGAAATTATCCGTTTGCGCGTTGCCGGAATTATCAACCAAACCGAGAGCATAATAGGATGCTGCCATCCAATCAGATGGTAATTGATGAATGAATTCAACCGAATCAGTAGGTAATTCTGCTAGGATTGCTACGTTCTCTTGTGTGACAGATGCGATTGGATTAGTGGAATGATATATTCGAATCGATGAAACGTCCTTTTGAGTTACTTTTGACCATTGCAACACCGTATTGGAATCATCAAGATCATGTTCTGCCAGAAGGGTTCCTGAATAAATCGGAACTTGATTATCCTCAACTACAGGGGCAAAAAGGCTATTTCCACTATAGAGGCGGGTATCTTCTGAAGCGGGATAACAAATTTCGTCAATACAATAAGGTGGATAGAGGCATGTTAGAGTGTAGTAAACAGATTGTTCAACAGACTCACTGGACCAGTCCAGCGAGTATTCAGAAGCAGTCGGAGGGATTGAATTGGTTACAATCGTCTTCTGCATCCCGTCCCATGTTGATTTTGTAGCAGGTTCGTCATGCTGGTAAAGGGTATAATTATAATTTGAACCTGAACAAGCAGGACGCCATGAAAAATGGGTACTTTGATTGGATATTTCATACTCTGCAGTAAGATCCTGCGGGGATTGGATTTGGGCTGTGTCTTCTACATGGCCGGGTGGAGTTTGCGATACTCCTAAGTTGACTGCGTCAGTTACAGTACCATCTCGAAGAATAGTTAGGATGGCATAATGAATGAAACGTTGGTTAAAGCTCCCTGGAGGAGGATCGTATTGCAAAACATGCGCCTTTCCGGAGCATTCTTCATTCAAATCAGTCGCATAGCATGCAGGGATATCTGAGGCAATCATCGTCAGTTCTCGTTGAAATCCTGGTTGAAACATTGTTTCAGAACGATGAACTTCATACGTAGCCATTTTTAATTCGTCTAACAATTGTCCATCTGTTGATTGAATGTTTCTCCAAGTAATGTATGAAATTTCCATATCTGGTAAATATTGAACATTGATGTCTCTGGCTTCCAGAGTGGAATCAGTTTGTTCCGAAGCTGTCCCAACTGGTAGCGTCACAACCAAGAGGAAGGATACAAACCAGATTTTTAGGTTCATGGTTAGGTGTATGTTGTTGGACATATGAGGGTGTCGCAGTATTGTGAAAACACTAATCGAGATATCCTAAGGTATCATCGAGCATATCCAAAGCGTCATTGAGATCAGGTAACTCTGTTGGTTCTTCACCTGAACTAACATGTGTTTCAGAGAGTATTTCGATTGGTTCAGGTACTTCACTCTCACCAGCAAGCCACTCTCTCCACAGAGTACTGCGCTCATCACGACGAGCATCCATAGAATCCCAAAGTGCTTGTAGTCGATCTTCCCTGAGGAGTGGAATATGCTTAGATAATCGTATTGGGTCAATCTCATCCATTCGCATCAACAATTCTCGAAGACGGATTTGAACGACTTCGTCACCATCATTCCAAAGAGATGGAATGAGTTTCCGTTCATCATCAGGGAATTGCTGCACATAGTCTCGTAAACTGATGACGATGTTTCTTCGGACAATAGAAGAATTGTGTTCGTGGAGTTCTTGAAGGCGGTCTGCCCAGGCGTTTTCATCAAGGAATTTTAAATCCCCGACAGTTGCTGATGCTGCTGCAAGAACGCTTTCATCTTCATCTTGAAGCATAGAATCCAAGAACGGCACTGCATCCCAGCCTACGCGTCTAAACAAGCGGGTTAGAACATCTGCCATTGAACGTCGAAGGAGTAATTCTTTCCTTGCGTGGAGTGCTTTAGCGATTGCTAAGCCGCGCTCTTGATCGTTCTCGACCAGTTTTGCGAGGCACATAACAACCTTTGAAGCAACTTCTTCATGCTCATCATTTGCTCTTCTTTCAAGAAGTTCAAACAAGCCGAGAGGTTCGATTAATGCTGGTCTTTCCAAGAGTAATCGCACCCATTCCATCAGAAGGAGCCGGCGTTCAAGAACGTCGTTCTCAAGTTGATCGAGAAGCCAACGTGCAGCATCAACGCCAGCATCGTGGGCAATAACAGAGGTTGTTCTTGGTACAACTGCATGAGGATTCCAGCCTAAGTTTTGTGGGCCATCCTCGGGTTGAGTATGCCAGGTCCCCGGTCGTTCAGCAAGCGCTACTGATTCTATGAGGTGATAGCCTTGGTGAATTGGTTGTCCGTAAGGAACAGTTGCTAATCCATTGATAAGAGCAATTGCAAGCCACCATCGGTCAGTATTCGGAGCAGATGTGTCAAAGGCTTGTGCAAGCCAATCAGTAGCGATACAGAACAACATACGTTGAGAAACATCGTTGGTCCGACGGCCAAGCCACTTTTGATGTATTTCAAATGGGTCATCGCTCAAATTCATTCGATGTGGAACAATCAAATCTACAATTGTTACAAGATGACGATCAAACATTCCTACATCTGCATGGAGCATTGACAAACCTTGAGAGATGAGATCCTGATCTCGCTCAGGCATTCGAACAGGGAAATCAGGATCTGTTATTGGCGGATTAGGAAGTGGCCAATTCAGTGTTCCACGTTCCAATGCTTCAACCATTTGCGTAGCAACCACTTCAAATGTGGCTTCCGCAATGATATCCCGACTCTTACTCATCGAGAACCCTCTTCTGATCAGATATCAAGTTCGATGTTCAGATTCTGAATCAATTCCTTGTATCGGTTTCGAATCGTAACCTCAGTAACACCAGCAACTTCTGCCACTTCACGTTGAGTCCTACGCTTTCCGCATAGAACGGAAGCGATGTAAATAATCGATGCAGCGATACCTGTTGGTCCACGGCCGCTTGTCAATTCCTTTTCTTGAGCTGCCTTGATCAATTCGTACGCCTTAGCTTCAACTTCGGAATCAAGACCAAGTCCAGAGCAGAATCTTGAGATGTAATCTTCAGGACCAGTTGGCATGATTTTCATCTTGAGTTCACGTACCATGAAACGGTAGGTTCGGCCAATTTCTTTACGGCCTGTTCGAGATGCTTGTCCAATTTCATCGAGTGTTCTTGGAACACCACATTGCCTGCACGCAGCATAGAGAGATGCTGCAGCGACTCCTTCGATTGATCTTCCACGAATGAGTCTCTTATCGACTGCTTTCTTGTAATTGACGGCTGCTGCTTCACGAACAGTCTTAGGAAGTTCGAGACGGCTTGCCATTCGGTCAAGCTCAGCAAGAGCCATTGCAAGGTTACGCTCTGTTGCGTTACTTACACGGCTTCGCTTCTGCCACTTACGCATTCGATAGAATTGAGAACGGTAACGAGAGTTGATGGTCTTTCCAGAGTAATCTTTGTTTTGCCAATCAATGTCTGTCGACAGACCTTTGTCGTGGAGCATGACGGTCATTGGTGCACCGGTACGTGCTCTTTGGTCTCCTTGTTCTGGAGAGAAAACACGCCATTCAGCACCTTGATCGATAACGTTGTCTTCGAGTACAAGACCACAGTCATCACAGGTTACTTCCCCACGGGTTTCGTCTCGCGTTAGGCTTCTGCTGCCGCATTCCGGGCACTTTACAATATCTTCAACTTGCTGATCATCCATGGTATCCACCTCGTATGTAGATTTAGAAACAGTTATTTGAACGATTAGAATGGGTTTTTTAAACCTTTCCCTCTAGTACTTTTTCGTTTGAGAGGCGTAAGCAACGAATTGGTTAAACACCAAAGCCTTCTGAGAAGATTTGGGGATGACATGGCAGGGATGGCAAGTGAAGTTTCTCTAACAGCCGGAAAGAGAATTCTATTCCTTACCAAGGATCTCGATCTTATCCGAAAACAGTTGTATGAGGGGCTAAATCTTCGAATGGAAGATTTGGATATCGGAGATCTTCTTGACGATATCAACACAGATGTGATGACGCCCGCTTGGGTATGTTTTGATCACGACCCTGCAATGATTGCAAAAAATGCATATGCAGGTCTCATGCAAAACGGCATCCGCGTATTCAATGAAGATGCGTTGATCGATGGTGGATTTGAAGTCATCGTATCAGGACAACGAAAGGGCACTGGGTCTAGTCGAGAAACTGCTGCTCAATGCGAACGCTGGGCAGGTATACGAATTGTAATTGCTGCCTCCTTTGCACCGATTCATGAACGAAACAACATCAACCTTGGACAATTGATGGGCGACCATGAAATGCTCAAGCGATTACAGGATGGGGAGACGCTTCAATTAGAGGAATTCACACAACAATACGATGAAGTAACTGCACTTATCCTTGAATCTGGAGGATTATTTGAATTCTCTAAGCAGTTGAAAGAGGGTAGGCTCTCTCTGCCAGAATTATCAAGTGAACAACGACCTATGACCATGGCAGAAAAAATCATTGCTCGAAATCTTGTTGGCCAACCTGAAGGTGCATGTGTCCAGCCCCAGGACCCTGTTATTGCTCAAGTTCAAGGCGGCTATTCTCATGAATTCACCACCGCCCAAGTGCATACATTCCTCCAAGAAACATACGGCGATGAGTATCAGCTCATGAATCCGAAGAAGTTCGGTGTCTTTGAAGACCACTTGTTATATGCCCATCACAATCCAAAATTTGTTCCATTTATGGATAAGGTCGAAACTCTGAGAAGACTACAAAACGAATTCCAAAAGCATACTGGGGTTCGAGATTATTCTGCTGTCGATGGCGTATCACCAGGAATTTGCCATCAGGTTGCCCGCGAAGAATTCATCGAAGTCTCGGATTTCATCCAAGCTACAGATTCCCACACCTGTATGGGTGGCGCATCGAATGCGTTGACTTGGGGTGTTGGAGCTACCGAATATGCAAATCTCGTATCTGCAGGTTTTACGTTTGTTAAAGTTCCAGAATCAATCCGCTTCGAATTTTCAGGATCATTAAACGATGGTTGCACCGCAAAGGACGTTATCCTCTTTATTCTCGCAGACCATGCTCGAAAAGAACTGACATTAAACCGCTCAATGGAATTTGGAGGGCCTGGCCTGAACTCTCTTTCAGCAGATGAACGAGCAACATTGTGCAACATGGCTACTGAATGCTCGGCAAGAACTGGGATTTGTGAAGCGGATGATGTTCTGTTCAATTGGATGGAAATGCGAATGCCTCACCTCAATATGATTCAACAGAGACAGCGAGCAGTAGCTCCTGATGAAGGAGCTGTGTATCACGGTGGAGTCCACCATATCGACCTCTCTTCTATCCGCCCAATGGTTGCACACCCTGGAAATCCAGACGAGGGAATCCCGAGTGATCCGACGAACGGAGCATACGTCGATGAAATCGGAGA
This sequence comes from Candidatus Poseidoniales archaeon, assembly GCA_009887135.1. Taxonomy (GTDB): domain Archaea; phylum Thermoplasmatota; class Poseidoniia; order Poseidoniales; family Poseidoniaceae; genus MGIIa-L2. The sequence continues at coordinate 3,917 of QXYA01000065.1, read as the reverse complement.
TGTATCGATCGATATTGCTTACGGTGGCTCTTGTACTGCGGGGAAAATAGACGATATTGCCTACTATGCTCAAGTCTGTCAGGCTGCAAAAGATTCTGGCCTAACTGTTCGAGATGGTGTTGAATTCTACATCCAATATGGTTCAGGTGTTGTCAAAGATGTTGCAGTTTCAAAGGGCTGGCATCAACTTTTCCTCGATGTTGGTGTCAACCTTATCGATCCCGGGTGTGGTGCTTGTATCGGAGCTGGCCCAGGGGTTTCTATGACTCCAGACCAAGTCACAGTTTCTGCAATTAATCGAAATTTCCAAGGCCGTTCTGGGCCGGGGAAACTGTATCTTGCAAGCCCCCTAACTGTGGCTATGAGTGCGTTTACTGGGCAAATTGATTCATGGAAAGAACATGCGTTGTAAAGTCACCTCCAAGACATAATATTTACAGCCCCCTATATTTGACGCCAACTAATGTCCTTGACATGGGGGTCGAGCCCTTGGAAGATCTGGCGCTCTCATTGGCAGAATCGTCTGAGTATGAATGGGCGGCGTGTTTCTTATGCTCTCGTGGGTGTGATGATTCTCTTTGCCGCAATTCCTTATGCAGTCATTAACCATCTAACCTCTCTACGGGATTGGGCTGCATTCGATCCATCAACTCAATACGATCTTGACCTGGTTTTTTGGGCTTGGATGATCGTCCCTTATCTTACGCTATACCTCTATTATCCAGCAGCTGCTTTTCTCGGAAGCAAAAACAAAATTATGTGGAGACAAAATATTATTTTCCATCAAATGATGTTAATTTCTTGCGGGATTGTTTTCCTAATCTTCTTTTTATTTCCGGTTGAAATCGATTTGCGCCATCTTGTTGTCGATACTGAGGGGACTGTTTGGGAACCTTTCTATGTCCTAATGCACGTCATTGACACGCCATGGAATTCCTGGCCATCTCTTCACATTGTCCAGAGCATGCAAGTTGTCTTAGTGCTACGATATTGGTTCCCTCCAGATTCGAATCGATTAAAGGTACTTCATACCATATTGTTGATCTCTTGGCTCCTCTTAGTAGCTTCCACGATGGTCGTAAAGCAGCATTACATCTGGGATGTTGCCACTGCAATCATGTTCGCTGGAATTGGATGGCGATATTGGATGAAACCTTGTTTAGAGAAGTTGAAGGACAAAGACGCTCAAGATGAATTTGATGCAATATTGAATTGATATAGCCTCATAGGCTGATTATTGAGGACTCTTACAATTCATGAATTTAGGCGTACAAGGTGTAAAATTGTCCGAAACATCAAGTAGCCTCGTCATTAGTATGCGAATGCCTGCTGGCCCGAAGTCTTTGACCGAGGAGGACCTGAGGCGGATGTGTCAATATGAGCATTGCAGAAAAGATGGCAGCAAATCAAAAGCAAGTCGCTATTTCAGAATTCTTTGAAAAGAACAAGCATTTCCTTGGTTTTGATACCCTCACAAGAGCACTCATAACCGCTGTTAAGGAAGCTGTCGACAATGCTCTCGACGCTTGTGAAGAGGCTCGAATCCTCCCTGATATCGTCGTTCAAATTACAAAAATTGACAACAAAAAGGACATTCTACAGCTCGATGTAGAAGATAATGGCCCTGGAATTCCACGCACAAGCATCGAGAAGGTGTTTGGGCAACTCCTCTTCGGTTCACGATTTCACGCCATCCGTCAGTCTCGGGGCCAACAAGGTATCGGAATTACCGGTGTCGTCATGTATTCACAATTGACAACAGGAGACCCCACACACGTTGAATCCAAAATCGCCAATGAAGCAACTGCTGTTGCTGTTGATATTGGACTTGATACCCGGAAAAATAAAGCTATAAAATCCAATCAGGATCGAGTAGATTGGGGAGAAAAGGTCCACGGTTTGAAAATCCGAACCTCGATGAAGGCGAAATATCAGAAAGGCCGTCAATCCGTTTGGCAATATCTTCGTATGACAAGTATTGTCAACCCTCATGCTGATATTTTATTCATTGATCCTGACGGACAGGAGCATCACTGGCCACGTGTAACAGAGAAGTTACCGGGTCGTGTTGAAGCCATCAAGCCGCATCCAAATGGAATCGAACTTGGCCAACTACAACGGTTGTGTGGAGAATCCTCTGAGTCACGAATGACTACATTCCTACGTAGAAACTTTTCAGGTGTATCTGGAAGAGCTGCTAAGGAGTTATGTCAAGTTGCAGAATTAGAAGAAAAGTTGAAGCCAAAATCGCTGAAAGCAGATCAGATTCGAGCATTGTTGGAAGCATTTCAAGGAGAGCGAATGCTACGCGGCAAGCCAGTCAAACTTCTGAACCCTCCAACCTCTTGTCTTTCCCCCATCGAAGAATTACTGATAAAGAAAGGGCTTTCAAAAACAATCGACTCAAAGTTCGTAACCACTATGACAAGAGCGCCGAGCGTTACTCAAGGGAATCCATTCCAAATTGAGGTTGGGTTAATCTTTGGAGAAGGTATGGCTGCTGACAAACCTGTTGAGATTCTACGGTTTGCGAATCGAGTCCCGCTCATGTACCAGCAAGGCGGCTGTTTATTGACCAAAGCGATAGAGAGCGTTGATTGGCGACAATATGGTCTTGACCAAGCCGGTGGAAGAGGGGTTCCCAAGGGCCCTGCAGCCATCCTCGTCCACCTTGCAAGTACGAACGTTCAATTCACTTCAGAAGCAAAAGAAGCGCTTTCAGATAATGAAGTTGTTATGGAAGAAGGCCGCAAAGCGATGTTAGAAATGGGCCGTGGCTTGAGAAAGCATCTCGAAAAGAAGAAGAAGATGGGTAAAACTCGAGAAAAATTCGAACTCATTAACGATATTATTCCCGCAATTGCTGAGAAGTCTGCGTCGTTACTTCAACTTCCTGTCCCAGATCTCGCTGCTTCCATTACGAAGATTATGTCGGCAGTAATTGCTGAAACAACTACGATATGGAATAAAGAAACAAAGCAAACAGATGTAAACATCGTTCTGTATAATTACACTTCAAGGGCTCGTTCTTACACAATTCTGGTCACTTGGCCTGAAAAGCAAGGTGGTAAAATGATCGGCAATGAACTCGGTGGAAGGAAAGAAGCGACCGGCGTATGGGCATGGAAACTTGAAACTCTGCAACCAGGTGTTCAAACTGTGATTACCTACAGCCTAGGTGACATCGAAAAAGGCGATTGGAATGAAACCGATGTCTTCTACAGAGGCTCTCAAGAAGTCATTGGAGCAACGAAGATGGATGAGAAACTCCTTGATGAAATACGCCGCCAAGAACAAGCATTGCTTGATGAAGAGGTGTCTGAAGAAGATGATGGTGAATTTGCTGAAGAAGATGAAGGAGAACCACTTATTGTTCAGCAAGATGTCGTTTCTGAATCTGAAATACCTGCCGAAACACAAGATGATCCAGAAGCTGATTCGGGAGAAACGAAACAAACAACTCTCTTTGGAGGTGATTACTGATGGTGGCTGTACGCAAGTCTGTTGAAGAAACAAAAGTAGCTCTACACGGTGTTGTCCGTGAAATGTATGACCGTATTGTAAAAGGTGACCCTCCAACTATGACCCTGCCCGTACGGACAAAGAACAACATCGGCTTCGATCCAAAATTGGGTGTTTACAAATATGGGAAGAAGCAAACCATTCGTGATGCAACAAGTCTCGGTTCGGCAAAGCAATTGCTTCGGGCTTTGCACGTTATTGAATTCATTGAAGGCATGATCGATGATGGTAAATCATCCACTCTTCGTGAAATGTACTATATTTCGGAAGGATGGGGTCTTGGAAAATTCCAATCTCAGAATGAAAGCAACAATCTCGCCGAAGATTTAGAAATCGTAACACGATGTCTACGTGAAGATTTCAAACTACGTCCTGAAGAAGACGGGTCCAGAATG
>QXYA01000064.1:2433-2681 GCA_009887135.1 Candidatus Poseidoniales archaeon | reverse complement strand
ATGGTTTGCTGTTCAAGCCTACAAGAAGAGTGGAGGCGAAATTTGGACTCTCGTTGTCATTTTGTGTTCAGTCACTGCAGTTCTCTCAGCGTTTTTGGACAACGTTACAACAATGCTTCTTTTGACTCCAGTTACCATCAAGATTGCACAAGTACTTGATTTGAAACCGATACCAATTCTCATTTCAGAAGTCTTGTTTTCGAATATTGGTGGTGCTGCAACAATGATCGGCGATCCACCAAATATCA
>QXYA01000064.1:0-2423 GCA_009887135.1 Candidatus Poseidoniales archaeon | reverse complement strand
TGAACTTGAACGCCAATATGCCATAAAAGACGTGAAGGGATTGAAGATCAGCGGAGCAATTCTCTGTCTCGTGATTCTTGGATTCTTCCTCCACCCAGTTATCCATCTTGCTGTTTCATGGGTTGCTCTGTCAGGGGCTCTATTCATGCTTTTGGCTACAAACCGCCACGAACTCGAAGAACCACTTGAACACGTTGAATGGACAACTCTGCTATTCTTTGCAGGATTGTTCGTATTGGTGCATTCTCTCCAATACATGGGCGTCATCGATTACATTGGGGAATATGTCGAGAAAGCCATCAAGTTCTTCCCTGATGAGCATCGATTAGCGGCAGCAGTTCTCATTATCCTTTGGGTCTCTGCTATCGCCTCTGCGTTCATCGATAATATCCCTTATACAGCGACAATGATTCCAATCGTACTATCGCTGGCATACGAACTGGATCTAGCTCTAAATCCTTTGATTTGGGCACTGGCATTTGGAGCATGTCTCGGAGGAAACGGAACATTAATTGGAGCATCAGCGAATGTTGTTACAGCAGGTATGTCAGAAGAAGCTGGATATCCAATTTCGTTCAACGAATTTTTCAGAGCAGGTTTCCCTGTCATGCTCCTCTCGACATTTATCGTATCTTTTTACATGATTTTGGTTTACGTTGTTGGTGGAGAAGATGGAGCCTTGACATGGAAGATTGTCCTCGTTGGAATTTCTCTCCTCGGCATTATTGCCCAATATTCACGTGGACGAGCTAAAGGAAAATCTCCTGCTGAAGCACTGGTAGATGACGACTTTGATGAAATCATATCGAGCATCAAATCCGTTGTTGGTAAGGCAACCTCTAGGGACAACGATGGCGAAGAATGAGCGCAAACAGGCGTTGGGTTGAAGAACATGGAGTCTGAGGGCCCATTGGGTCATCATGAACGAATGTGCAGTCTGTGGAATCCTATACCTTGCTGGGCCATCATGTCCTGCTTGTGGTTCACAACTCCGTGTTCAAGACCCATCCTTTTCGGATTCAGACGCAGCCATGCCGACTGAAGTCCCTGGACTTGATGATGCCGCCCAAGCATGGTACGATCTCGAAGGTATTGAGGCTCCAGTGGAACTTGAGGAAGAACCAGCCTCTTCCCTTCCATTTGGTTTCGGTGGAGAATCTCAAACTCATATTTCTCGATTACCGTTTGGTATTGGCAGCCATCCTGAGGGGATTCCCTTTGAGTTGTCTGGCCAGGAGCCTAATCAAGAAGAAGAACCATCCCTTGAAGTTGCTAAGCCAGTGGTTGTACCAGTGACATTGGACCCTGCTGTACTCCTAGAGGCAAAGCAGGACGATGCTCTTGAGGAATCCACAATTATTGAAAAGGTTCCCATTCCCTTGCCAGTAGAGGCTCCTGATTTACCCTTGATTGAAGAGCCAACTGCTCCAGCACCAATCCGTCTTACTGCGATTCCATTGGTTGAAGCGGCTGTCGATATCTCCGACTTGCCAAATGAATGGTCGATTGAATCCTTTGGTGGTAGCGACCAGATTTTTACAGCTGAAGAAGACATTATTGAAGTTGTATTCTCAGACTTAGAAGATACTGTTGTACATGTCGAACATGATGGCGAAAATTATCCGCAGACGGAAACGAATTCTGTCTACACAGAACAATCACTCGAACCATTCGATTTACACCCTGCACAGGCCCTTATGGTGGATGTTGGGACCGATTCTGCATCAATGACTCTCTTGGAGTCTGGATTTACATCCATTGGACAGGGCGATTGGAGATCAGCAGCCCGCTCATTCCAACAGATAGTCGCACGATTCCCTCAAGATTCTGGTGCCATGAACAATTACGGCATCGCACTGTTACAAGTAGCCTCAGGGATGCAGCATTCTAATGATCCAATCGAAGTGGCTAATTCTGCAACTCAGTTTGAAGCTGCTATACTTTCACTTCGAGAAGCGGTCCGTACAAACTCGTCTCAACCCGAAACAATTTACAATTTAAGCCAAGCACTTTTGCTCAGTGGACGTGAGGAAAAGGCTCTGGCGTTACTAGATATGGCTGGAAATGAAAGCCAGAGTCAATCCAATTTTACGAATCTCAGAGCAGCAATTTTAGCCCAACTTGGCAGGTACGATGAAGCAAAAAGACTCCTCGTACCTCTTCAAGGGGATAAATTGGCCTCTGAGAACCTACTGAAATTACCTGCATTGTAAGGTATATTCAGAGAATAAAGAAGACTAGTGCAGCCGATTACCTATCCGATTTATTCATATAGTCGTGGTAGGTCGGAAGGCTGCTTAGCACCTCAGCAATTGCTGTTGGGGGAAGTGGCTGAGGAGGACCATCCCTCGGAGAGGTGGTCTTCTGCGGAAGCCGAATTGGCATGAATTAGATACCGAAGGGTTACTCGCATGGTGTGGAAT
>QXYA01000063.1 GCA_009887135.1 Candidatus Poseidoniales archaeon | reverse complement strand
AGTGGCCTCGCATCATCCTTTGATTGACAAGTGTTGAAAGAGCCCCATGTGGAGAACTTGCAAAACCTTCTCTTGATCTACGAAGGCTCGAGGCAGAACGCCCTCCTCTGGAAAGACCTAACGCTGCGCGCCAGCCACCGCGTTCAACAACCCAAAGTGGACGATATCCTCCCATGAGCAATGCCAGACAAAGGGCAAGCATACCATAGGCCATAGATGCCATAACAATCCAGGGAACCATTTCTTGTTGGAATGAGACTGTTAAATTACGGTCACTCATATCCACCAAGAAGAGGTACGTGATGGAAAAAGCGGCCATTGGTGTTAAGAAAATTTGGCAAAACACAACCAATGTCAACCATATTCGAGCGGTGAGGGGCCCTCTGTCACTTTTGCGCCCCATACAACGGATTGAATCCATTGCTTAGACAAAGGTTCCCATTGATTTAATCAAAAAAGGACTACTTTTCAGATGGTTCAACCATCACCATTGGACGGCCTTCACTAATCCATAATCGTAGCCAGCCTCGGAAAAATCCATCTTTTCGATTTCTGCCTAGGTCTGGGCGTGGAATGGTTTCTAATCGTTCTGAACAAGAAGCACATCGAATATCTTCGATTCTCCATTCAGGCGAGGGCGAAGAGCAACATGAATCATCTGATTCACATTTGTTCATGATCAACTGGAGATTTTGAGCCATCTCAAGTGTACACGGCAATGTTGGGCCTCCAAGGAGTGATTGCGCTCGTGATAGAATGGTCCAACCACTTGCTAGAAACATTCCGTATCCCATTGGAGCTTGCCCACCCACGAGACACATGTATCCAATCAGCAAAGGAAGGAGTGTTGTCCATGTACCTAATCGATGAAAGCGGCGCATATGGAGCACTCTTTGGGTTAAGTGGGGAGAAAGTGGAATAGGATGTGGATGTTCTGGAAATCGTTTATTGAAACCTGGACGGCGACTCAGAACCATAAATGGGACTCTAGGCATCAAATGGCCTATGAGAAATCCACCTATGAAATATGAAATAGGTTCAATCATCAATACTCACCTTCATTGCGATAACAAGCGGTTGAGAGTTCCTTCAACAATATCCATTCCCTTGGAAATATCTTCCTGAGAGATGGTGAAGGCGAATCGAAGATGCCCTTCTCCTGATGGACCAAAGGCTGGACCTGGAGAACAGAGAACACCATCCTGTAGTAATTCCATTGCGAGTTCTTCGCTTGTAAAGCCTGGAACTGTCACCTTAGGGAACACATAGATTGACCCTTTTGGCCGATGACATTCAACACCAGGCATGGAATTTAATCGATCAACAATAAGATTGCAACGTGCATGGAACTCCTTTGAAAGAATATCAGGATAATCCGAAGCATGCTCCATTGCCGCTAGAACTGCATGCTGCATAGCATCATTGGAACAGGCGGTGATGTAATATTGCATTTTTATGACTTGCTTCATAGCTTCTGGGTTCGAAGATAAAATGTAACCAATTCTCCACCCAGTCATTGCAAACGTTTTCGAGAAAGAGTTGATGAGCATAACTTTGTCATAATCAGTTCCGAAGAAAGAGACATGCTCAGAATCAAAAACAATTCGATCATAGACTTCATCTGTAAGAATCCATAGATTGTGTCGCTTAGCAAAATCAAGGAGCTCATCCCGTTGCTCGACGCTAAGTGTACCCCCCGTTGGATTTGAGGGAAAATTGTATAGAATTGCAACTGTGTCTTCATCAACAAGTTGTTCTAAATCTTCGATGATTGGAACAAATGCATTGTCGAAAAGACACGGATAATACTTACTTTCACCACCGCACAAGGTTACATCAGGACCATAAAGCGGAAAATATGGTTCTGGTAACAATACGTTTTTGCCAGGATCGACAAGGGTCAAGAAGAGATTCAGGAGTGCATTTGTCCCTGACATCGTAATGCATACATTGTTTTCATCAATCCCTGAGTCGAGATGGCTCCAAGTATCTGCAATCTTTGAACGAAGGGCAGGAAGTCCCGCAGTCGTCGTGTATTTATTCCGTCCATCGAGCATTGCTTGATGAAATGCCTCAATCGCAAGCGCAGGAGGTTGAAAATCAGGTTCTCCAAGACCAAAACTGATGACATCACCACCAGCTAGATCAAACATCTTGCGGACACCTGTTGGCTGTATAGCCATGGCTCTCTGACTGAAATCACTCACGAAGATTCCTCCGTTCCTTTCGAGTCATCGGCATTGACAAGAATTGCATCCTTGGCTTCATTTTCAGCCAATAAATCAACTGCATCCAAAGGCTGAGTTTCTTGGAAGTCCTCGTCATCGCCACTAAAGAGCATGAACATTGCAAGAATAATCAAGGCTGTTGCCAAAGCAATCATGACGAGTTCCTTTCCTCCAAAGCCTCCCTCATCAAGAGAGCCTGATGAGGCGCCAAAGACTGTAACCGATACTGGAAGTGATTGAACCCCTTCTGAGTTCAATGCACGTATCTCGATGGTTCTGTTTCCATCTTCCAAAGAACCTGTATCCAGGGCAATGGTCCAATTGAATCGAGCAAATGCACCCAGCGTAACTGCATCTTCGTCGAAGGTTGCAGACATCCATTGGCCGTTATCGATTCTGTATTCAACCGCTGAGATTGCACCGGTTTGGCCCCATGCGAGACCAGAGATTGTAGCAACACCAGCAGAAGTGTTCGAATCGATCACGTGGACCTGTGTCGTTACATCGACTGTTCCGGTGAGTCCTTTCTGTTTGAAGTCCATTGCCATTGAAACTGCAGCATAAGCGTCGACCATACCAAAGCCAAAATCACGATTCCAAAATGGATCGACTTCAGGAGCAGAGGCATCTCCACGTCGTTCTGCAGTAAGTTTCAGTATTTCTTTAACTTCAGCTGGGGATAAATCTGGATTCGCTTCAAGCATTAATGCGATGATTCCAGAGACTGATGGTGTTGCATAAGATGTTCCAGAGCCACGGCCAGTGTAGCCGTTATCACTCGCATCGCCACCGAAGAAGTTACTGCAGCCACCAGCGGTAATGCATCCTTCTGCTTGGATGATGTTTGAACCTGGAGCTGTGACTTCAGGCTTAAGTTCGTTGAGTGGATTACCATCGCCGTTGTCTCTGCGAGGGCCTCTGGATGAGTATCCAGCAATTGTATCATCTTCACGATCAACCGAATTTTGGTCATCTGTGGCTCCAACAGTGATTGAGAGGTCAGATGAACCCATTCCAGACAAACCATCGTTATCTGGGCCATCGTTTCCTGCTGCAACGCTAACAACAATTCCTGCAAGCATAGCATCGTCGAGAATTCGGCTGTGCATATCAGAACCATCTGAACCTCCGCCTTCATGAGAAGTGATTCCCCAAGAGAGGGAAATGATATCAATTCCATATTCGCTTTCATCAGCACCTGACCAAGCATCGTCCTTGTGATCAATAATCCATTGAAGACCATTCATTGCAGATTCGTAGAATTCTTGAGACAGTAAATAATTCTCAAACGGACCAGCACCAGCATCTGTTCCAATTCGAACATCAACAAGCGCAGCATCAGGTGCAGCACCATAAAAATCAGTTTGCTCGCCGTTAGCATCGAGGCCTGTCGCAGCAGCCATACCCATGCATGCGGTACCGTGTTGGTTTCCATCATCAGGATCAAAACTTCCATCTTCGACTCTTCCACCAGATGCGATACACGCTGGATCACTGTGAACAAAACAAACTGCATCATAGCCAGCTACGAATTTCTCATTCAATCCAGGATGTTCATTATCCACTCCAGTGTCAACCATTGCGATAACAACTCCATCACCAGATACGCCGAGATCCCAAGCACCGGGATAGAGCGGAGAGGTTTTTGCCTTCACTGCTGGAGTTTGAATATCTCCGTAAAGATGAATTTCACCGTATCGCTCGACCATGACCACATCTTGTAAGTCTGCTAAATCATAAACGAGAGAGGCATTGATGACTCCAAGAAGGACTGCATCGACAGATTCAATCACATCGACAACGTTCAGGCCAAGGGCAGAAAGGTCGTTTATGTGGGCATCAGTGACATCAGTACTGTAAGAAAGGCCGATACCTGTTGGAATCGTAAGTGTTTGAAGAGAATCGTGAATCTTATTTCGATCTAAATCCAAAGATGAGTGAGCCCACCATGGGCCTAGGTCAGTAATCCAACCATATCCATCTTGTTCAGGAAGTTCAAGTGTCTGACCTTCAGGAAGATACTGCACTCCATTATCGAGAATCTGTTTCTCTGGAGATGGAATAGAAAGTGAGCCGATCAAAGGCCCCATAAGGACCATTAAACACAGCATGGCTCCTAATTGACGTGTTTGCATATAATCACCGAATGAGTTCCTTTGCATGAATATTCGGTTTAATTGAGTGTGGTGGGGGCAGAGGGATTTGAACCCCCCCTAGCGGGTTTCTTCTGACTTCAGCATTCGTGAAAAGGCTTCAGTTCTCGGTTCTCACGGGTCGGCGCTCCAATTGTTCATCAATTGTCAGCAAACCCACTTGTCGTCATCCCCGTGCAATTGGAGCCCGCGGTACTACCAAGCTATACTATACCCCCAAATGTCCACAAGGATCAGTTCTTGGCCTGTCGACGAGCACGCTTTCTGCGACGCAACTTCTTCTTGCGCCACTTCCAGCGTTGATTGCCAGTCTTTTTCCAAGCACGTGAGCCTCGCTTCATGGTGAACGTGTCTCCGACTTACAGCCGATATATGAGTGCATCGGGTAGACACAGTCGTTATTATCGCCTCACTTTTGATCTAAAAGAAAGGTCTGAAAGGCTAAACGCCA
>QXYA01000062.1:1133-10468 GCA_009887135.1 Candidatus Poseidoniales archaeon | reverse complement strand
TCCCATCAAGTAAATGTGATGAAGCATTTGGAACGAGTACTCTAAATCCAGAGATTACAACTTCTTGACAATCAATATCAGTGGTCTCGACGATTTGTAAATCATACATATAGCCCGAGCAACCACCGGATAAAACACCGACAAGAAGGGCATGACTACGATCATCACCAAATGCTTCAGTGAGCATATCGATTGCTTTTTCAGTGATGGTTAGATTGACATCAACAACCGTTGGTTTGATGACTTCGATTGCTGGGGCAGTCTCGCAAGTTCCACAGTCCATGCTACCCCGACGTATCGGTGGAATATGAACCTGACTTCTCATTCAACTTCTTGAAATCTTTTTTTGTCTCTCTTTTTCTAGGATTGTGCAACGACGGATTTGTTCCTTAGCTCTGCTTGTTTCTTCAGGGGATAAACCGCGTGGCATTGCTTGCTGATAGCACTTGATTGCATCTGGGAAGCGTTCCATTTCCGCATAGGCTGTTCCCATGTTGTAGAGTGTTTGGCCACGAACGTTCGATGGGTCAATCATCATGGCTTTGTGGTATGATTCAACACAAGATGGATACTCTTCCATGAAGTAGTATGCATTTCCTCTTCCATTCAATATTCGAATGACCATCTCGTTATCATTTGCAAAGGATGGTAAAGCACGATCAAAACTCGATAGTGCCTCCCGGAATTTTCCGTCTTCAATAAGTTGAACTCCTTGATTGTACCATGATATGTCTTGATTTGAAACAGAACTAGAGCCTACATTTGTTAGAGTTGATGATGCTATTAGAGCAGTTGCATCAAGGGCGGCTTTTGCCAAATCAACCTCAACTTTCGGTTCTTCTGTTGTTTGCTGAACTCTTGGTTGTATTGGCGTGAGTAACACGTTATTTGCCATGGATTTCTCTTCTTCTGTAACATGTGGTTCAGGTTGAGTTGGGGTAAATTCCTGTTGTCTAGGCTCAAGAGGAATTTGTTCAAGTGGTACTTTTTGCTGAGGCTGCGGTGCTGGTTCAGGCGTTGCCAGAGGAGGGGCTTGAGTCCCATGTTCCAATTCATTGGCTTTTGAATGGCATCGTTGTGCAGTGTCCAAATCTCCTGCTGCTTCGAGTGAACGTGCCAGTCCTTTCCATAGTCCCGGATTCTCCTTATCAGTTTGAATGAGCTCTTTCCAGATTTTTACAGATTCAATGTTGTCTCCCTTCAGGGTCATTGCCCGCGCTCTATGTTCAGAGGGACCAGGTGGTAAGAGATCAAGTGCATATTGCGCTAATTGAGGGGCTTCTGGCATTGTTGGAGGTATACCAGTAATATTTTCTAAAACATCAACTTCTTGTTCTCCACATGTTAGAAGATGTTCAATAATTTCATTACGTAAGTCTGCATCATCTTGAACTTCCAAAAAGGCGATGCCATGCAATAAAATATCCCCCATCTTTCCGGATTCCTTTGCATAATCAACCAATTTCATACGTGCTTTCAAGTGTCGACTATCAAGTTCAATTGTATTTTCAAATGCTTCTATTGCCTTATTCATGTTGTCGTTTCGAGCATAGAGCGTACCAAGATTGTACCATCCACTAGCGACGGATTCATCCAACCGAGTTGCGTGCTCAAGAGCAGCGATTGCATGTGAATCCAAATCCATTCGGGCCATTGCCCCCCCAGCAATTCTCCACGCTCCAGCGTGGTTAGCGCCAATTGTTTTGAGATGTGGTTTGAGTAACGCCAAGGCCTTTTTCGGTTCGCCTTGTCGAATCATATCTGTTGCTTCAGCTGTAAGTTTCTCAAGGTTTATTTCTTCAACGTATGGTGTCTTATCTATTTCAGTTTCTATTGCTTCCTGAATAACTGTTTCAATTTGTTGAGTTGCAGCAACTACTTCTGCAGCACTCTGGAGTTCGTCTTTGTCAAGATGCCCATCTCCATCGATATCATGATGAACAGCTTCGGATAAAATTGCGTCAGAATCTGTGACTCCTGAATCAGCCATTACGTTAACAAGTGTTGATTCATGATGAGTAGCTTTTGTAATTGTTGATTCAATTGCTTCGGGTACTTCTTCCACAGATGCATTTTTTGAGCGTGATAGAACATCGGTAAGACTTGGATGACCTGGGAAAAATTCTAATCCTCTACGAGCCATTGCTGCAGCGCCAACCTCATCCCCAATTCTATCAAGAAGGATCGCTAAGTTTGCCGTTGCTGGTGCATGGTCTGGGTTGAGATCGAGGCATATCTGGAATGCTTGTCTTGCTCCACGAGCATCTTGCTGCGCTTCTAACAGAACTCCTCGATTAAACCAAGCCATATCGCACGATGGATCAAGTGCAATTGCTTTGTTAAATGCAACAAGGGCCTCCTGAGGATTATTTGAGCGAGAATGAGCTTCTCCCTCTTCAAGAAGTTCGTTAACTTGGTCGTCTACAGATTCCGTTTCATTGACTGATTCTGAGAATTCCTTTGCTTCAGGTTCCGTCTCCACATCCTCTTGAACATCGTCCTGTTCAGTTGGATTTTCCTCATTTCCAAGGCCGGCTGAACGCATAGCATCAGCCATATCATTCATCAATGATTCTGACATTTCTTTGTCCGCTTCACCATCGTTCATGAACTGCACCTAACCTTTGGCATGACTGTTATGGCATAAGCATTGTTCCTAGATGGTTATACGATAATGCATGGTTTCTTCTATCACTTCTGTTTGGCAATGCCATGGCAGAAACACCGTTACGGATTATGGGACTCTCAGGCTCTTACGGAAAATCCTCCAAGAATGGGATGCTAGTAGATTTGGCTCTAAGGAAAGCCAAAGAACTTGGTGCAGAAATCTCATTTTGGGATTTAACAGAACAACCTCTTCCTCTTGTTGGTGCTGAAGGCAGTTGGAGCGATCCCATCACCAAAAAATTCCAGGAAGAAGCCTCGAATTGCGATGGATTCCTCGTAGCATCTCCAGAGTATCATGGGACAATGTCTGGTGTAATGAAAAATACATTTGATTGGGTGTATGAAAAGCATGTTGGTGGGAAAATCTTCGGTCTTATGTCTACGCTCGGTGGCATGGAGAATTCCAACACGCTCAATCACATGCGGATCATGGTTCGATGGTTGCATGGTATTGCAGTAACTCAACAACTTGCAATCGGACATGTGAAAGATGCATTTGATGAAGAAGGTAATTTGATTGATGAAGATTCTGATCGTCGCTTACAATTACTAGTGGAGTCAGTACTTGGTACTGCAGAAATGTATCGTAATAATCAGTGATTATATGCAGCCGAGTAAACCTTTTTTTGAGGATGAATTCGGAGGGAGTTACCTTCTTCTTGAACCGGGTTCATTCACAATAGGAGATCAAAATGGTTCTGGTCATCCCAATGAACAACCATGTACTGAGGTGACTCTCTCTGAACCTATCTTCCTCGCTGCTCGGCCTGTGACTCAGATTCAATGGTCGACCCGAATGGGTTCTAATCCTTCTAAATTCCAAGACGGATGGAGTGCTGGTCTTCGTCCCATAGAAAGTATTTCATTTGTACAAGTACAACACTTTTTGGAAGTATTGAATACGGAACCATCTACATACCTTGGCTTGAATGGGAGATGGCGTTTGCCATCTGAAGCTGAATGGGAATACGCCGCTAAAGCTGGTACTGCGACGAGATGGTCATTCGGAGATAAGGATTCAGAACTTGACGCTCATGGATGGCATGCAGGAAATAGTGGTGCCACGACCCGAGAAGTCGGTTCTAAGAAAGCAAACCAGTGGGGATTTTACGATATGCACGGAATGATTCATGAAATGACCTACGACCATTGGAATAAGAATCATTCAAACCATCCTGGCAGCCAAGCTCCAAGGGAAAATTCGAATCCGGACTTCCGAGTTGCGAAAGGAGGATCATGGTTTACTGAAAGTGATTCATCAAGGTCATCATCGCGTCGTAAATTTAACATTCATGAAGGAAGGGACGGAATAGGTCTCCGACTCGTTTGGGAACCAACGGAGAAGGTCGAATGAAATATTATCATAATCCAAGGTGTTCTAAAAGTCGTCAAGGATTGACCTTTCTTCCTAATAATGTTGAAATTATTCTCTACTTGAAGGAAGATGTATCCACCACAGTTTATGGTTCAATACTACAACGTTATGATGGGAATCTCCTCGATCTTGTACGTATTCAAGAGTTACCTGCGAAAGGATTGGATCTACATTCGTACAGCATTGAGGACTTAGCAGAATTTCTAACGCAGAATCCTATCGTCCTTCAACGACCAATATTAGATGATGGAGAATCAATCATTATTGGTAGACCCGTAGAAAACATTTCAAATTTTTTGAAGGATTAATCGCCTTTACGTTGATCAATATCGACTTCAAAACTTACTTCCTCCAAATGCTGGTTTGGAGGGACTTGGCCGGGTGTTGTATTCCAATTCACAGAAGCTGAGTCCTTGACCAATCGCAATACGTTAAGATTTATGAAAACCTGTAGGCCTGCTTGCGTCCTATGGACAACTGGAGATACTTCTTCGTGGTATGTTTGGCTCATGTGCCTACATATTTCCTTGAACGTTTTAGTTCCATTGCAAAGTTCCCAAAGTACGCTGTTTTTATCGAGTAATGGTCTTCGCAATTCTCTTGGTGCACGGAAGAGTTTTGCTGCTATGTTCTCAATTCGTCCGAATTTCTTTTCAAATCGAAGGATGATGGTTTTCCCAGTAACTCCCTCGACCTCTGGATGTGATTTGGATTCACCAGTACGGCCCCACCAGACTGGCAGACGGGTTGGATACAACTTTGCCCATGGATGTTGATCTATCGTTGAAAGTTCCATGTTTCCACCTCAAAAATCTGTCCAGGTCCAAGTTACAAGTGTAATCATTGAGATGACGCCAAGCATTGCAGACAATTTTGTGGCCTGTACGCGTTGAGTAAAATTACGAAGGTACCATGTGAGTACCCCGAAAATAGCAACGAAAGCCCACAAGATGTACCATAGTGGTTCATCTCCGTCCATGTATGCTCATCGGCAGGTAGGTCAAGGCTGTTTCCCCAATCGATCGAGATATTGTTGGCCATAGTGTTGCCATTGTTCCATGGACCACCCTTCTGGAAGTCCTGAATCTGGTATCGTAGGTGAACTTGTTTCGTGCTCTATTACTGGTTGTTGCAGTGGAGTATTCGTTTGACTAACAGGTGGTCCATTTGTTATCGGAGGCCCTTGAATTTCATTAAACTCCTCATCAAATGGAATAGACTTTCTACGGATAATCAAAGAAATTAACATCAACATGATTAGAGCAATACCTCCAGTAATCATCGTCGGTGCATTCATCTCTACGTTCATAAAACTGTCATCATCTTCAGTAACTGAGAAAGTTATCATCTGAGTTGACGAGGAAGAGATCGTCTGATCTAATGTTTCCATTGAAACAATTAATTCTCCATCTAATGTCCCTTTCAATCTATGAAGTGAACATATGTATTGTTGTTCAGAAACCTCTCCACGGGAGTATTGTAGACTCACATTCATTGAATCAGTAGTTTGGAATAGGTTCCCGTTGCAAATCACCTGCCAGGTATCAGGATGGTTGATGGACAATGCTACTTCTTCTGTCTGAGTTGATTCACTAGTCAAATTGATCCAAAATTCTGAACCTGTCGTTTGAGATTCAATCGGTGTCGTCGGTAATTGAGACACTTCAAACGAGACTTTTCTTTGTTCATCGACCATGATGAGGTTTTGATGCTCGATACGTACGATATTATTCTCCGCATCTAGACCGCCTTCGACATATGTCGTAACGACAATTCTCGTATTTATTGGCACATCTGGTCCAATAATCAAATCAATAATTACGAGTTTTGTATCTCCTGCACTCATCGGGAACGTTAGTGGAGAACTCGGTATAGTCGTGGGGCCTCCAACTCCAGCAGTCAGGAAGGCAACAAGGTCGTCGGTAGGAGGGGATGACGATACATCAAATCCGATTTCCATATCGGATTCCAAAGCATTTCCAATATTTGTTATGGTTCCATTCAATGAGATTGGAGCGTTTATCATGGCATGGATTTCTTGACTCGTACTATTGTATGACGGATATCGAACGCTTCCTGTCATCATCATATGTGTGATTGAATTATCTGCCATATTTGAATCCATACCATCTGGTGAAACTTCAATGGTTATTTCATGTAATTCACCTGCAGATTCACTCATAGGGATTGAGATGAGAATTTCAACAGATGCTGTGTCATCCCCCAGATAAGATACTGTTAGTGGAATAGAATTCGTTTCTAAGATCAGTCCATCTTGTCGTAACATAAATGTCCAGCTTTCGGGTATATCAGGTAGGAGAAGTTCTGCATTACTCGGTCCGTTTCCATTATTGACTATTTCAACATAAATAGAACTCATCGAACCGGGTCGTAGCCATTGCTCGGCATCAATTAACGATAGAGTAAGGTCATGTACGGTGTCAATAAGAACACGGTCAAATTGAAAACCTGTAAACGAAGTCGTGCTTCGAACAGATGTTACTATAGGTTTGAATGCTGGAGCGGCATCATTTGCTTGACCATTGCTTGGCGCAGTTACTGCGATGTAGAATGAGGCGGACATGCCGGGATTAATGGCAATCGATGGTCGAACCTCTGGCTCAATGATCCATCCAATTTTCGGATTTACTTCAACAGCGAGATCAAAGATATCCTGCCTTGCTGCATCGTTCGTTATTGTGTACGGGACGTGTATTGTTTGTCCTGCTGAAATGTACATGTATTCTTCCACATTTCCAACAAAGTTAATGTTCGCATTCGAAATCATGGAAGCTTGTACAGTAACAGATTCGGTAATAGTCCGACTTGTATCATTTTGAGCAGTGAGTGTGAGCCAAAAATCCCCCGTCTTATCGGGTGTTGCATCGCTTGGAACAGTCATTAAAAATCGAACATTAACAGGTTGATTTGGTGTTAGTCTTACAGATGTAATCTGGTCGAACGATAGAGACACGCTCCAGCCAGATTCAAGGTTTTTAGATTCGGTTTCTAAGTCAAACACATCCGTTGCTTGCCCTATGTTACTAATCTCTAACTCAAACACACACGAGGATCCAGGAGCACACTTTGGTTTAATTTCTGGCTGATGTATGAATGGTATTCTATCAGCAAGTACCTGAAATTGCATTGGTTCTGAAACATATACAGTAGGTTGCTGCATACTCGTTCCTATGAATGACATTTGTGTGAAACCAGTCGTTGCGTTGATATCTGGTTGAATTTTAACATCGATTAGCTTTGATTCTCCAGGTAGAAGTCGGACACCTGTTGAAGGGTTAACTCCCGCTCCAGAGGGGTAAGAATATGCAACATTCCAATTTTGTGGGAGATTGAGAATTGATGGTGAGATGGAATCTGAAATATTTCCTGTATTCTCTAAATTCATCGTAATCTGACCCCATGAACCGGGTATTGCTCCGTTTGTTGAAACTCCAGTTGCCTCGAAATCGTATTCTTCAACTCGAGCAGATTGATCATAAATAATTACAATATCATCGATCCAATAGCCGTTACTTGTTCCTGAACTATCACTTGTGAATGTAAATTTGAATTGCGAATTGGCATGAAGGTGTTGACTCGGATTTACTGGAATCAACGGTGTAGTGTGCCCCATGTTAGCATTGGATATGGTCCTCCACTCACCCAAATTCACGTCTACAGTTCCGGCGATTGTTGCCAATTCATCCCATGCTCCGTTTTGATTTTTAGCATATAATTTCAATTCATCATTTGTATCAGCACTGCCGGTGTAGAAAAAGGAGATTCCATTCGTCATTAACGGATTGTATACGACATCGCTGAAATCCCATACTGGTGTTGTTAGCGAGGATTGCATGTTGTTACTGTAGGAACCCATACTCCCTTGTCCAATGTGGCAAGAACTGCCCATGCTTAGAGCAGCATCAGAACTCATACCCCACAAAGGTCCTGTATTCCATCCCAAAAGAGAAGTACACGTTGAATATGAATAAGCAACTGTATAATGCCTTGAAAGAATATCATTTCCAGCATTGTCGTCTACGGCACCATGGCTTGCTATAATTTGGAGCGTATGGTTCCCAGAATAGTTGACATATACATTGTAAAAGGTTGCTGTACCTTGTCCGTTACTTGTTAAACCGTTCATGGTAATCGTTCGATTGGCCAGTTCGAATTGTTCATATTCGTTGTGTAGGATGAGGAGCTGAAGTGTGATTATACCTGAAGTTGAACTCCCCTCGTTTCGAACTGTAACTTCAAGATCCATTGGTGTTGAATTAACAGAATCAGTGACGTACAATTCCGCTGGTCTGTTGAAGTTTGGAATCGGATGATTTGAAGAAAACATCTTGTATTGATTTTCATCAGCCAAATTCGAATACGTGATCGAGACATCAACAGGTGTGATGTCTATGCCAGAATTCTTTGATACCGATGAACTTGTAGTTTCATCGAGGATTGATGGGTCTGAAAGTGGTTGGAACATCAAGCAAATGAGAATAATCGCCGCAGTTCGCCCTCGCCCCATGGACTGGTATTCTCCCTCGACGTATTTGATTTATTCGTCAATGGACTCTGATTGAGCCAGTTGGAGTTTTTGTTCCCGTTTCTTATCCTTGGCACGTGCTGCAAAATACACTGTGAAGGATGGAATCAGAACCATCGAAAAGCATCCGACTACTGCAGCAAGCGCCCATAGGAACTCGGTGGCAGCATCGATAGAGTATACTTCAATCGATGAAAACTCTTCGTTAACAGTATGAATTTGGATTATTGGTTGAATAGATTTATTTCCTGGTTCAAGTATTTGGATGAGAAGTTGCGATGAACCATGAAGATACTCAATTTCATTACGGGCCTCTTCTTCTGCTTCATGTATGTCATCGGCATATACAGTTCCGTTTGATCGTCTTGCTGGATTGGTTGATGTGAGGGAGCGTAGCTCAATACTTGAGTCTTCAGATTCGACCTCTATTGTATCACTAAACTGGCAGTGCTCCGAGCATCTAAAGTCCACTTTATCGCCGTCAACAGTCACCTTAGCATCTTCTACACCTAGAAATTGATGACTGTATAGTTTAGCAGTGTTTGATAGTTTTATGACTGCCCCTGATGCTAAATCCTCAACTGTCATATTCACCCACGTCAGGTTTTGAGCATCTGTCTCTATGACGGCCGTCCAGTATGTTTGATTGTTGATAACTTGTTTATCCAAGTCTATTTCATTGAATTCAGTAGTTGTGGCTTCAGTTTGGTATATGTAGTAATTTGGTGAGACGGTGGCTCCATATAC
>QXYA01000062.1:0-1123 GCA_009887135.1 Candidatus Poseidoniales archaeon | reverse complement strand
CTGCGTATGAGAGCATAAATATGAGTGTTAGAGAGAGCCCAATCAACGTTCGTAAAAGATTGGGGTTCTGTGCTAAAGCCTTCTTCATTAGTTATGCCAAACACGCCTGATTCATGAAGACTTGTACTCGACCAAAGGACATTATGCTCATCATTATGATGGGTGATTCGCCCGTTTTATTCAAATAGGGGAGACAAGTCGGAAGGTTGCTTGGTGTAGACATGACGACCATTTATGACGTTCCTGCGAACTTTCTGATTCCAGCTGTTGCTGAACAATTGAAGAGCAATGCCTCGATTTCAATGCCTGAATGGGCTCAAGTTGTGAAAACTGGCTCATCCCGTGAGCGCCCTCCAAGCCAAACCGACTGGTGGCACATCCGCGGAGCAGCAATGTTGCGTAAAATTGCTCGTCAAGGCCCAATCGGTGTAACGCTTCTTTCACAAGAGTACGGCGGACGCAAGAATAACGGTTCAAAGCCTAACACACCAGGTGTTGGATCACGTAAAGTAATCCGTGCTATTCTTCAACAACTCGAAGATGCGGGACTCGTCGTTACACAAGCATCCCGTGTTATTGAGCACGAAAATCGTGAACCTACTCAACTTTACTCAGGCCGTGTTATTACACCAGCAGGACACAAACTCTTGAACGAAGTTGCTCATGCAGTTCGACCTGATGTTGAAGCGGAATATCCTGGACTCGATAAGTACTGATTGGAAGTGAGTGAGTGGTTTCTATGGTTGATAATACGTCTTCAGAACTTGAAGCGTTCCGACTAAGACGCCAACAAGAACTACAACAGCAATTAGCACAACAGGCTCAGCAACAAGCAAATGCTGAAGTAGAATCTCAGGCTAAGGCAGTCGAACAAAACGCTCTCGATACAGCCATGAGAACAATACTTTCTCCAGAAGCACGAGGCCGTTTAACCAATGTTTCTTTGGTTGATCCATCTCGAGCAGAGTTGCTCAAGAAGCAACTTGTCAATCTCCATCAAGAATCTAAAATCTCTATACCTGTTTCAGATGAACAGTTGAAGAGAATCTTAACCAACCTATCCAAGAGCCGCCGTAGTGCGTCTATCCGTCGAATCTGATGAGGGGTGCTCGAACATGTCAAA
>QXYA01000061.1 GCA_009887135.1 Candidatus Poseidoniales archaeon | reverse complement strand
AATCATTTCCACGAAATCGCTAGGGTTCTTGTAAACCCCTCAAGACATTATGGAGGAGTACAATGGGTGTTCAGTCCCCCTGTACAGTCGCTAGCGATTGAAAATCATACGGTTTCTAAGATCGCACCTAACAACCCTAGGACGAACAATATTACTAAGATTCCTCCAATGACCAATTCCACCACCATACTGGTTTTTGAACCATCAGCAGACATGCCATGTGCTTGTTGCCAGTCAGCTTTGCCCTTGTAGAACGCTGCATCGAGGAAAACAACGGCTGTGAATGCCCCACAACATACCAACGAACCTAGGGATTCCATGATTCTCGAATTCATCCCTGCTGCCGTAAAATTGAGTATGAAACTCAAAGCGATTCCAGCACCGAGTACGATGTAGGAAATCGTACGGTAGTTGGGTTGAGGACTGTACTTTAACGGGACGTACATCACTTGTTGTTGCACCATTCCAGGAGCCATTGCTTGCATGTTTCCTTGAATATATTGTCCCTGAGGGGTTGGAGTTACCAAAACGGGTTCAGGGGCGGCATCGTTAGATGGAAAAGCAAAATTTGTTGCATCGGGTTGACCCTGACTTGGGGAAATCTCAACTGAAGGAGGCTTTTCGTCCATAGGTCTTCATTCGCAATGATTTTTTTAAGCATTTCCACGAACACCAACGTTCCGAGGGGCATTGACGTGTCCAAATACCCGTTCCTCAAGTATTGACAAATCAAAGGGCTTGCAGTGGGTCTTGTCAGACGCTACCCATTGCCAAGGCTGAGAATACTCTTCCTTTCTTCCTATTTTGTATGAGCACCTTCAAGTGGCCCAAGAGGGATAATTCGGAAGGTGTTGATGTTCTGGTGCGACCAGAAGTAATGTGCTTTCATGTGATGCCAATGGCATGTATCGCGAATACCTGGTTGATCGATCATTCGCTCCACAAAGGCTTGTAAATTTGGATAATCGATGATTCGGCGAAGATTGCACTTGAAATGAACGACATAGACCAAATCGAATCGAGCTAATGTGGGGAATAAGCAAATGTCTGCCTCAGTCAGAACTCCTTTTCCATCTCCAATCAACCATTCACGCCCCTCGAGGTGGATTTCTAGTTCATCAAGGCGCTCGAACAACGACGTTACTGCAGCATTATAGGCATCTTGTGTACGAGCAAAGCCAGATTTGTAGACGCCGTTGTTAACTGATTCATAGTTCGCATCAATCATCGCATCTATGTCCTCTTTCAATTCTTCAGGACAAAGCGTACTACCATTTCCTAAACCTGATTGAGACAAGGTATCGAACATTCGAACAATTTCTCGACTTTCGTTGTTCACAATGGTTGAATGATTACGATCCCACAACACTGGAACCGTTCCAATACTCTGACTTTCATTCCAACCGCTAAATGCACGGTTGTAAACTCCTTCTAGGCTCGTCTCACCGTTTACGGAGTCTGCGGTTGCTCCTTCTTCTTCAGGATTAAATGACCAAGATCCATCTTGATTCATTCGCCAGTCGACTACGTCCACACTAACATGATCTTCAAGACCAAGTAGTGTTCTTGTTATCAGGGTTCGATGTGCCCAAGGACATGCGTGAGAGACGTACAAATGGTAACGATTTGATTCAACATCAAATGTTCCACCTTGCTGAATGACATCTCGAAATTCACTTGATTTCCTCACAAATTTCCCTGCATCAAAGGCTTTAGTCCATGCCCCAGCTTGTTCATCTGTTGGCTTCATGAATTCACCATAGTTGCTTCTCCTATGAAGAGTATAGTATTCATACCGAGAGTGGTTAAGTCAGAATTTTATTTGAAAATTCAGTCAAACAGTGTCTCTGTGTAGGAGGAGTTCTGAGGGTATTGTGTACGTGTAATCAAAGGCAGGCCCTAAGAGGCGAATTGCTTCTAGTGACTCATCAAAAATGACTTGTTCAAATCGAGAATCAATGGTATGCAGCGGCATACTCGCAACCAATTGACCATCTCTCGTTAACATCAGTGATGTTGCTACATGAGGCTTCTTCGACGAATAGGAGAGATGTTCCTCTGTAATTTTAACTTCTCCAAGGCCTTGAAACATCGTTGAAAATTGACTGCTAATAGCATCCCAATCAGAGATATAGTGCTCCATAATTCGGATTAATCCCGTTTGGTTAAAGTTATTCTTATTCGCCCCTGAATGTCAAATTATTGATTAAGATAGGTATTGACTGAGTCGTAGCCTTGATGCACCACCAACCAGTGGCATGGATATGGCTTCACTCATCTTGATGCGCCACGGCCAATCAATGTGGAATGCTGCGAACTTGTTTACGGGCTGGGTTGATGTTCCATTAACCCAGACAGGAATCGATGAGGCACTTGCTGGTGGGCGTACATTAGCAGATATTCGGATCGATGAGGTTCACACATCCACGTTGATTCGTGCTCAAATGACTGCAATGCTTGCACTGAGTCAACACAACAGTGGAAAAACACCAGTCATTCAATACGTTGATTCTGGAGAAACAATGAGTGAGAACGAAGGAAAAATGGTTGCATGGTCGCAACTGAATCAAGATGCAGATGATTCCAATATTCTTCCAGTCTATGTTTCATGGCAATTAAATGAGCGAATGTATGGTGATCTCCAAGGCATGAACAAGCAAGAGACTCGCGATAAATTTGGGGCTGAACAAGTCAAGATTTGGCGTCGTTCATTTGACACACCTCCACCAAATGGAGAAAGTCTAGAATTGACTGCAGCACGTACAATTCCATATCTCGAAAGTGTACTCCTACCAGCACATGATTCGGGAAAGAATCTGTTTATCGCTGCGCATGGGAATTCTCTTCGAAGCATCATCATGCATCTTGAAGGACTTTCTGAGGAGGAAGTGCTTGGTTTGGAAGTTCCTACTGGTGTTCCGATGATTTACGAGCATCAAGACGGTTCATGGAAACGCACCATGGGCTGAGGTGAGTTCATGCAGTTATCTTGGCGATTTGACGGGTTTCCTGGACGTGTCCTTTGGGTTGATATGACCAGCAAGGAAGTCCAAACACGAGACATTCCTCAAGAATGGTTAATCGAAAGTATGGGTGGTAAAGGCCTTGCAACACGTCTGCTCGTTGAATGGGACACAACAGATTATTCCGAGGCAACCTCTTTACAACATCCCGTTACAAAGAATATCGATACTGCTAGACACCCATCTTCTCCACTTCTTTTCATGACTGGACCCTATCA
>QXYA01000060.1:9691-11106 GCA_009887135.1 Candidatus Poseidoniales archaeon | reverse complement strand
TGGACTGGACTTGCTTTCAGTGGAATAATTACGCTCACAGTCGCCCTATTCATCACCCTTGAATTGGTCCTCTCTCACGATCTTGTTCTCTTACGGAAACTCTCCAGATTTGCCCGATTTGCACAACTCTTCCTCGTTGCATGGATTTGGACAATATTCAGTTGGTCAACATGGGGTAGTTTGAATCTGATGGGACTGGATCCAATGCTTGAACTGGTTGTGGTTTGGGTAACACTGTTTACATTAATCGATATCATTAACAGATTTCGTCTTGGTAAGATTCGCTGGAATGGAGGAAGCGCTCTTGACAAAGTTGTCGGGATTACAGCAATTTTAACCGATTCCCAAATGTCAGAAATGAGGGCGAATTCAAAACAAATTTTGGGCGTCTTTAGATGGATACTCCACGGGTGCACTGTTGTTTGGTTCTCTCTCCTCATCGCCTTTGCAAATCCATTAGAGGATGCAGTAAATTGGTTAGATATTTCATCTCATGTACATCTTTGGCTCGCTTCTCTTTACGCTTTGATGTTCTTCAGTGAGGGATGGCTTCGCGTCCGAAATCGATATACTGAAGATGACGAAGTTTGATGAACTGCTTTCCGAAGCATAGGTTATGCATGAAGTCATTTATTTCGAATCACCAGGCTACGCCGAACCAACACGTCTTTGTCTCGAGTTATCAGGTAAACCTTGGAAGAATACAGTTGTCGATTGGGACGGTTATCAGGAACTAAAAGAGGCAGGAGAATTACCATGGGGTTTCCTTCCAGTTCTCAAAACTCCCCAAGGGACCATTGCCGAATCTGGGGCCATCATGCGATATGCTGCTTCATTAGCTGGGCTGGATTCAGACGATTTGTATACACAAGGAAAGGTCAACGAAATCATTGAAGTCATTAATGGTTGGAGATCTTCCTTTTCTCCCACGTTCTACATCGATGATCTGGATGAGAAAATTGCAGCACGAAAGGCTCTTTTCGAGCCAGGTGCAAAAATCGACGCAGGACTCAAGGTTCTGGAGACACTTTTCGAGAATTCACAAACAGGATGGATTGCAGGAACAGAAGACATGACATTAGCAGATGTGAAGGCCTTTCTCAACACATTCATGATGTTCTCCGGCCAGTTCGACGGAATCGAGGAAACCATGATTCAACCATATCCTCTTCTTTTGGAATATCATCAGAAGATGGCGAATCACCCGGGCATTATGTCATATTATGACAGGGAAGATGAGTGGCGTTGGGTATACAAGCCAGAAGCATTTTCAAACGATTGAGATACAATACCATAACTGTCCACTCCTTGCAAAGTCCATGACCGAGCAGGGATTCATCGAACTTGAATGGGAAGAGACTTCTCTTGAAGATATGCAACATCGCTCTAAAGAATTGCTACACCTTATGCAGAAA
>QXYA01000060.1:0-9681 GCA_009887135.1 Candidatus Poseidoniales archaeon | reverse complement strand
CAGAAACGGCGTACGACGCGTCATTTCTCAACAAAAGATGTGCCAAAGGAATTGATTGAGCGTGCAATTATGTGCGCTGGAACTGCCCCAAGCGGAGCCCATCTCCAGCCATGGACATTCGTTGCCATATCCTCACAATCACTCAAGGAAAAGATACGAAATGCTGCAGAAGAAGAGGAGAGAAAGACCTATTCTCAACGAATGCCAGATGCCTGGAAAGAAGTTCTAGATCCATTAGGAACAGATGCAGTGAAAGAACATCTTACCGATGCCCCATGGGTCATTGTATTGTTTAGACAATCGAAACGGCTACGGCAAAATGGAGAATGGGGGCCAACCTATTACAGTACAGAAAGTTGCGGAATAGCAGCAGGATTATTCATTCATGCAATTCACAATATGGGGCTTGTTACACTCACGCATACGCCCTCTCCAATGGGTTTCCTTCGAGAAATTCTCGACCGTCCTGAACATGAACATGCAATGTTAGTTCTTCCAGTTGGTTATCCAAGTGAGAAAGCCATGGTTCCTGATATTGATCGAAAAGAGTTGGATGAGATTTCGGTTTTTATTGAATAAACAATCAAAAATCACTTCCACTTAATTGGCTTAGCAGAACAACGAATCCAAGGAGTTCAATCGTATGGATGAATGAAAGAAACCCAATTCTTCTCCCATAATGCATTCATCCACTGTTTCAAATGATACTACAAAGAAGAGCACCCTTCGCTTACTTTCTCAATCCACCGCGCGCCCATTGTGTATCAACTTCAAGTTCAGGATGATACCTTGCTCTTTGGACAGCCTGTTGTTGTTGACGGACAGTAACTTCACCATCATCAGGACTGTTTCGTTTCTTGTGCCATCGCTGAACAAAGAGGCTGATAAGCGCAACAGGGATACAGGCAAGCGGTGCATTCGATTGACTCAGGTCAAGATAGGAGAGGGGGAGGTCAAGGACGATGCACCCCCCAACAAACAGGCCGATTGCAGCGAGAAGAGCAGCAACAAAGGCAGGTAAAACGTGTCGAAACGACATGCCTACAAAGAAAGCGAGAATTGCAGTAATTCCTGGAAGTAATTCCCCTTTCTCTGGATTGATGCCGTAATTTTTCAGCATTTGAATACCGTTAGAAATGATGATGAAAACAAAACCAGTCGCTAAGAAACGAATTGAAATCGAAGTAATCATCACTGCAATCATAGCAAAAGCCATCGCAGAAAACAACTGAAAACGATCGAGAGTTAAATTGAGGCCGAGATCGAGCATATATGGATGCAGTGTACTTGCAGAGAGATATCCAATTGCACAACCGGCTATTGCTGTGATAATCACTAATCTTCGATAACCCTGTACGAAAAGATACAGAGAGAGGATGATAATTGGTATGGCTGTGACGTATCCGCCATCGACAATCTGTGTGATGACAGTGTCTCGAATTTCATCAACTTCAGGTCCATCAGCCATGGCTATCAACAGTCCCTATGCGTGGAAGAATGTCAAGTTTGTTGGTAAAAATGGTGCAGAGGGCAGGATTCGAACCTGCGAACCGATACGGACTGGGACCTCATCCCAGCGCCTTTGACCAAGCTGGGCGACCCCTGCAGCAATCTAAACGGCTACACTCGCGTATATCAACGCACTCATTGCTTCTTCAGAAGAAGAGCGTGCAACATGTAATCGAGCCATCAGCTTCTCTGATTTGACTCATGTCGAGAACGATTGGCTCAAGGCCTAATTCTTGAACAGTCTCCAGGACAGAAGGATAACCTTCAGCAATGAGAACCTTTCCATTTCCAAGGCCAATCGTATTGCAACCATAGACTTCTTCTTCGGGGAGGAAGATGATTTGACTCCCTTCAGGTAGTTCTCCAAAATCATCGGCACTAAGGAAACCTTCAGCTGTGAGGATGACTTGATCGGTTGGTGTGGAAGAAATTGATGTGAGGTGAAGAGCCTTTTCAGTCGGGATATCGATGATTCGCAACTCATGTCCAAGATGTGTGAGTAAATTTCTGAGCGTATCAATTCCAGCATCATTTGTTCGCTTTGAACGTGCTACAAAGAAGATATTACCCAATCGAAGAATATCTCCGCCATCCATTCGAGCCTCGCCAAACATGCCGCAAACCTGGAAGCCGTTGAGTTGTCGAGAAAGGAAATCTGCAATTGGAGGCTGTTCTGCAACTCTTGAAGGATGCCCCGGCAATGGTAAAAGCACATGACCATCGATGACAATCGCTTGATCTTCCACAAAAATACAGTCGGGATGGTTTTCATCTGCCGGCAAAACTGTAACTTCTAATCCGCAGTCAAGTAATGCTTGAGCGTAAGCGGCGTGTTGCTTTCTTGCAAGAACAATATCCGTTGGCCCAGAGCCAAAATACTTGGCAAGGGCTTTGGAAAAGGACTCGGGAACAGCGCGCATCAGGGCACGTTGCTTCTGGTCCGTGCGAACAGTAGCCATGAACAATCGGCTCCCCCTCGTCATTTAACTCTTGGCGATGAATAAATTTGCTCGTCTTACCGTTGAATTCAAAGCAGTCAAGTCTTTGGGTATCTTCATGCGTATGCTGATGCAAGCCATGCTGTTGGTTTCTCTTATGCTTCTTGCCCCCCTATCTGGTTGCTTTGGGGAAAACGAAGATCAATCTCTTGATGAATCGTCTCTAACCGTTGTTGAAGCATCTTCGCTTGAGGCTGGAATGTGGCAGACCATAACGCTGGATGCAAGTGATGATCTTGCAGTATTCGTTCCTTACTTCGTTCAGGACCCCGGGTCAATGCGGGCTCAGAATGGAACCGTACTCAACATGGACTCTGGTGAACAGGTGAGCATGAATATCCTTCTTCCTCCTAGAAACGATGCCATTGTTTTCTTCATCGGCGATACCGGTAGAGTCAACTGGCCAATTCGAGAAGCGGATGAGTCATGGGTGACCTGGCTTGAAAATCCAAATAGTGGTTCTGCTGTACAAGCAGTCGAAAATCAAGACGCAGGTGGAATCTGGCCTTGGTTAGTGACTGGAAATGCATCCGGCGGGGACGTGACTCCATTAATTATGGAAACAAGCCGACCATTCCGTGCCGATTTGAATGAAGAAAACGGTGTAGGCGCAAGTGATGGCTGGGTTAACGGCAGAGATGTCTATGACTGGGTTGATTTCATCACCGACGATACTCCATGTGCTACATGCGGTGCAGATGGTGCAGTCGGCTATCTTGATCGCTGGATTGGAAATGCAAATCCTTCTTACGAACACGCAATTACCTATTTCGAAGGTGTAATGCAAGGGTACGGATTAGACACTGTCGAAGTACATAGATTCCAATCGAATACCGCTTGGGCGGTGAATATCTGTGGTTACAAGACTGGCTCGGTTTATCCCGATGAATGGTTGATTTTTGGCGCTCATTTCGATATTGCACCCCCGGTGGCTTACACACCTGGTGCTCAAATCGGTGTTCCAGGCTACGGCACAAGACACGGCGCATACGACAACGCTGCAGGTTCGAGCATGGTCTTGACAACTGCAAGCGTCCTTGCAGAATTTGATGCCCGACGAACAATGGTCTTCTGCTTATGGTCCTCTGAAGAAGAGGGCTTGTGGGGCTCTCGTTCATTCGCAAACGACCTTCCAGATGGAGTCACAGTGAGCAATTATCTAAACTTGGATATGGCAGGTGTCAATTATCCCGGAGATTATGCACTTTCTGTATACCTCGGTCCTGACGGTACTGGAGATGTTATTGACCAAGCTGGAATGTATCACTTGGCTGAATGGATAGGTGCTGATGCCCTCGATCTCGGAAACGAAATAGATCGTGGAAGAGAAGCATGGCTCGAAGGGGGAGAAAGCCCACTTTGGGGTGACATTTACGAAGACACAGTAGCAATTTACGAATCACCAACCGCTCGAAGCGATCATGACTCATTCCAAAACATTGGAGTTGCTACACTTGGTTGGAATGGACTTGTAGATGGATATCCATGTTATCATCGTGAATGCGATACGATGGAAACCATGATCGAATACATGGGGACAGAAAACTCGACTGGAATCAATAATCTTGTTCATTCATGGGACATCGTCACGTGGTGGGCCGTCTATGCATTCCTGCATATGGATCAGACACCAGTTCCGAACGAGCTTTGATTATTCAGCAACAGCGGCCTTCTCTTCGCGCTTCTTTTTGTTTTGTCGCTTCTTGTACCAAGGATAAATTGGCCATTTTGCAAGGCCGGTCCACATTACCATAAACACAAAGGTGGTTGATACGAACGAATCGATTTCACTTGACCAGGCACTATCGACCCAACCGTATTCTAAATATGCAATTCTTGAATGGTAGATTACCAACATTAGTCCCATAGCGAGATGAATCCATCTCCAAATTTTATTCCAATTTTTACTCATATTGTTTCGCCAATCAAGTTTTCGACAACAACGGGATTTAATACTTACCTTTCTGAGTTGAAAAGTAAGGTAAATTGACAGGGTTCTAATTAATGCGGATTTCATTCATTTGAACTAATGCTGATTAAACCTACAAGTCCAGCACATAATACCGCATGGGATGTTATTATTGGAACTGCAACTTCAAAGAAATCATCACCAAAAATCTGTTCCCATGCGTCTGAGAATTCAGCATCGCTCGGAGCCGCAGTAGCCGCAATAAGACACCAGAGAAGGTAGCAAATAAAATGACTAATAGGGGGCACTAAGGCTGCAATTAACTTGTTACACTTAACATTCAAAGCTGCGTAGACAGAGACGATAGAAACAACAAACGCAGGGATCATGAGATAAAATGTCGATTGGCTCATGGAATAATACAAGTGTGCATCCTCATAATAATCTGAGGCTGGTTCAAAGAGTGCAGAAACAAAAGCGAGAACAAATATGCCGACTGTGTATATTACATGGACTCCACCAGCAACAAGCCATCCGCGATTAGAGTTAGTTGTCATTAACTGATGCGTGGGCTGGAATCTACTCGGGGCTGACATCGTTTGTGCGGGCTGTTGGTACATTTGGGGGTGCTGGGCAGGTATCATGTGAACCGCGTTATTCATTCCACAACTTTATTGTTTCTCAAGAAGGAGGGGTATTCCTCGCCCATCAGTATAATTCGAGTTCATTTTCATGAAACATTCGCGTCGGGGGAACATCTAAATCGAAACACGAGAGCACCTAGATATGGTTGTCATTGAGTGCCCCCATTGTTAAGAGCACATTGAATTGGATGACGATGCATCAGGGCTGTTTGAATGCCCTTTCTGCGAGGGAGAATTTGAATGGGGGGAAAGCGATACTTTGGCACCAACATCTGCTGGAGGTGCAAATAATAGTATTACGACATTTTCCCATGTCGCTCATGGTTTAGGTGGAGTTCTCCTGATTTTTGGATTGTTCTCCAATTGGGTCATCCTTATTTCAGGCCAAATCTCTCTAGGTATCACCCCCTTGGGAATTAAAGGGTCGTTTGGAGGCCTCAGTGAAACTTCGAGCTGGTTTGAAGGGCTATCTTCTGAAGACGCTTTTTTAGCATTTGTTGGCCTGATTTTTATGATTCTCGTAATAATTGCACTATTGTTTCAAATCGCCCATATAACATTCAGAATAATAGTACACATGACGGAAGCAGGCAATCTCGAAATAAGTATAAAAATGATAGAAAGGGCATACTATAAGCGCTGGGCTACTTCAAAAGGAGCACTCATATGTACGGTTGCGGGGTATTTATTGATCCAGTTGACTGCATTCATTACAATAGGGGCCGATACAGAGTTTGAGATCATACCCCGCCCGAGCTTTTACGTGATTAGTTTAATCGCTGCTCTGATCGCCCAGGTATATTTCTCGTATCAAGAAACATTAATGAACCAATGATTGCTATTCTTTTCCAAGAAACTAAATCGCTTATTTTGCGATAAAAATCTGCAAACATGGCTTTACTGAACGATTCAATATTGTTCGAGAACCAATTCAGTGGTCGTTGAAGCAATTTCGTTTGGGGCAGCCATCCACATCTTATCGAGCAATTGTCGAAGAGCAACGGTATCATCGACGTGAACAAGAGCGACCAGATCAGCTTCTCCAGAAACTTCGTAGATGATTTCAATTCCTTCCCACCCAGTAGCTTCTGAAGCAAAGGAACCGATTTCAGCACCAGGGGATACCTTAATGCGAACAAGTGCAGTCAATCCGATTCCACTTTCACGTACGGTGTAGCCTCGGATTGTACCGTTTTCTTCCATTGCTCGGATGTGGGTTCGCACGGTTCGTTCACTTGCACCAACTTCTCTTGCAAGATCGACAAACGACATTCTTCCGTTCTTACGTAGTTGGGCGAGGATGGCGCGGTCTATTTCTGCAACTCTGGGCATGCCATGCCCTCCACATATCGGTATATCAAACCTTTTCACGCCTGAAAAAGTAAAAACAAGTAATTATTTTTACAAAAAACAACAATTTCATATTTTGAAAAATGGGATATAGATGGAAATTACAGACCCGTTTGATTCAAAGAGCGCGGAGAACTGGAAGGTTTGAGAGCAATGTCCGACTACATCTCTGGATTAGACGCGCGAATGGTCCTTGATAGCCGAGGGAACCCGACGATTGAAGTTGATTGCTATGTAGATGGGCGTTTAATGGGCCGGGCCATGGTGCCTTCCGGAGCTTCTACAGGACAACACGAATCACTTGAAATGCGAGACAATGATCCTAAAAAATGGCTTGGAAAAGGCGTAGACATTGCCGTAGAAAACGTGCGGGAACAAATTGCAGAAGCACTTGTTGGAATGCCGGTTGATGAACAAAGAATCATCGATGAAGTAATGATTGAACTCGATGGAACACAAAACAAATCCACGCTTGGTGCTAATTCAATGCTCGGTGCATCTCTCGCATGTCTACATGCCGGAGCGGCTTGTCATGAACTTCCTCTATGGAAGTATATTGGTGGCGTTGCTGGTGGACAGATGCCTGTCCCAATGCTCAATATTCTCAATGGAGGGGCCCATGCAGCCTCGAATGTTGATGTCCAAGAATTCATGGTCATGCCACATGGGTTTGACACATTTGGAGAAGGCTTGCGCGCAGGGGTTGAAATTTATCACCAACTCAAGAGCGAATTGAAAGCTGACGGATTGCTTGGCGGTGTCGGTGATGAAGGAGGGTTTGCTCCAAACCTTCCCACCAACGAAGACGGTTTGAAGTACATGGTTCGTGCTATTGAAGGGGCAGGATATACAACAGACGATGTTGGAATTGCTCTTGATGTAGCTGCAACAGAATTTTTGAAAGATGACGGATATCATATGGATGGAAAGGTCCTCTCCGCAAACCAGATGGCTGATATGTACGGGGAATGGCTTGATGCTTATCCTATTCTTTCAATTGAAGACGGCCTCGGTGAAAACGACTGGGCTGGATGGACTGCTTTGACGAAGCAAGAAGGCCACAGAGTTCAAATCGTGGGAGATGATCTGTTTGTTACACAATCCGAGCGACTTGCTCAAGGCATCGAAATCGGTGCTGCAAATGCAATGCTTGTCAAAGTAAACCAGGTCGGTACAGTTACAGAGACTCTTGAGGCTATGGACCTTGCAACAACCAACGGCTATCGTAATGTTGTCTCTCATCGAAGCGGAGAGACAGAAGACACAACAATTGCAGATTTAGCAGTCGGCACAAGAGCCGGCCAGATCAAGACAGGGGCTCCTGCTCGCTCCGATAGGGTCGCAAAATACAATCAATTGTTGAGAATTTCTCAAGACGTTGAAGATTATCGCTCACCATTCTGAATCGAATACGTTTACGAATAAAATACAGGCTATTATAAACTCCTCAACGGGGCTTAGATGCAATGCGTAAATCAATCGTGTATACCCTAATAGCCTGCCTACTCGTGTCCAGTCTACCGTTTTCTGTAACTGCGGATGCAACCGACGACATACCAACCAACGCTGCTGGAACCGGCATCCACGACTCGTTAGTCGCTGCCTTAACTCAAGCAGATCTGGTGACAACCTTGCAAGGAACTGGCCCGTTCACGGTTTTCGCCCCGACAGACCAAGCATTCATTGATGCTGGAATAGATTTGACAACGTTCGATACCGATGAAGAAAATGCAACACTCGTTGACATCCTCACATACCACGTTGTCTCTGGAAAGGTCATGTCAACGGATTTGACCGACGGAATGGAAGCTTCTGCTCTCAACCAAGACACACTCACATTCTCCGTGTCTTCCACAGAAGTCAAGGTAAACGATGCAGTGGTCACACTCGCTGATGTTGAATCTTCAAACGGTGTCATTCACGTCATCGACAAAGTATTGATGCCACCTGCAGACCCAGTTCTCGTTGACATTCCTGCAACAGCACAATCAACAGGAGTTCACACTGCATTGGTTGCAGCACTAAGCCAAGCAAATCTTGTCGCTACGCTTCAAGGTGAAGGTCCGTTCACAGTCTTCGCTCCAACAGATCAAGCATTCACTGATGCAGGAATCGATCTCTCAACCTTCGATACCCCTGAAGAAAACGCAACGCTAGCAGATATTCTACTCTACCACGTGTACTCTGGAGCAGTCCCCTCATCTGCAGTAACTGATGGACTTGCAGTAACAATGGTCAATGGCGACAAAGCCTCATTCGCAGTCGGTACCGACGGTAGTGTAACTGTTGGAGACGCTACTGTAACTGGTGCAGATGTACAAACATCAAACGGTATCATTCACGTTATCGACAAAGTACTGATGCCACCGTCCGGTGACATTTGCTACAACGTAATATCACATACAATCATTCCTGGTGCTACAAACCTCATTTGTAATTCTCACATGTTTGTGGAAAATTATACCATGGGCGGCCAGACAATCACCGGTTGCTACAACACAGTAACGCATGCAGTATCGGATATTAGTGCAGCAGAATGTGGCGCTTACATGTGGACACCTGCAGTGAGCATTGCTATGACTGCTGGAGCAACAACAATCCACACATCCCTTGTAGCAGCACTCACTGCTGCTGACTTGGTAACCACTCTAAGCGGTGATACAGAATACACAGTATTTGCTCCAAGTGATGATGCGTTTGCAGCAGCAGGCATTGATCTCGATTCATTCGACACAGCAGAAGAGATTGCGGTTCTAACCGACATTCTCCTTTACCACGTCGTCGCAGGAACCACAATGTCAACTGATCTTGCTGAAGGCATGACAACCGTAACAGCAGCAAATGGTGATGATTTGACAATCAATGTTGCGAACGGAGGAGTCATGGTCGGAACTGCAATGGCAAATGTAACGCTTGCAGACGTACCAGCATCTAACGGTGTAATCCATGTCATCGATCAAGTTCTCATGCCACCTGCTGACGAAACACCAGATCCATTCGAAGGAGTCGATTGTGCAGTCACAATCGGATTAACTGCAGATGGATACGGATTCAGCCCATCCATCACAAACATTGACGTCGGTCAAACTGTTTGTTGGTCATGGACTGATGCAGCTATGGGACACAACGTCAAGCAAGTTGATGGATTCCAATCCACAACATTCGTAGCAAACGGTGTAACCTCAGGGGCAGCAGCAACTACAGTTGCTTTCCATCACACTTTCACAGAGAACCAAACCTTCTACTATGCATGTGAGCCACACATCTCGTC
>QXYA01000006.1 GCA_009887135.1 Candidatus Poseidoniales archaeon | reverse complement strand
GAAGGAATGCCACTGTCGAAATTCTCCCTCAAGGATATTCTCTCCAACATGGAAGGTTTCACAGGCGCAGATATCGAAGCAGTATGTCGAGAAGCCGCCCTTATCGCAATGCGTGAGGGTAAGAAGAAGGTCTCGAAGAAGCACTTCGACGAAGCAGTAACGCGTGTTCGCCCTACGGTAACTCCTGAGATGCTTGAGTACTATCAAAAGATGGAAACTCGATTGACATCAGGACTTTCCAACATCAAGCGAACTCGTGATTACGGCTTCGGTATGGAAACAATGTGAGCAAGGAAACGGTCAAAACCTTCCTGCTCTGTCGATGATACAAGGCGAAGCACATGGAATCCAGTTTCGGCAAAGAAATGATTGGGCGTATCGTCCAAGATCGGAAAGGAAAGGAAGTCGGAACCCTTGTTGATTTTGTTATAGACATTTCAAACGGAGAGATATCAGACCTTGTCATAGCCTTTGGAAATAACCTCGATGTGAGTCGTGTTTCTTATCCATCGAAGGACGGAAATGTGTTCATCCCCTCAACTGATGTGTCCTCTTTTGGGCAGGTTATTTTACTGAAAATTTGATGATGCGGAGATGAGCATTTTATCAACACGATTGGACAACCTTCTAAACCGATGCGAGCCCGTCTTTGTCTGAACGGTGTTCTAGCAGGTGAGTGAAATGGCGGCGGAGCGAACAAAAAATCTGAAGCGTATTGGTCTTCAGGTTGCCTTCTGGGCAGTTCTCGGTATCCTTTTGCTGACAATTCTTCAGAACTTCATCAACATAAGTCAGTCAGAACAACTGTCTGCATACGATGACGACTGGAATGACATGTCTGCATTCCGTGAAGACATCAAGGATATGGGCATTGAAACAAGATCCCTTGTAAGCAGCCCTCTGTTATTGGCTGACCTTGAAGATCCTCGAAACACAACCTTTGTTGTTGCAGGAGTTGAACGAGATACGCTCTCTTTCCCACAATTTGATGAAGATGGTTTCATCACTATTGCTACAGAAGATGGTTATTCACCTTCAGAAGTTGACGCCATAGTTGAATTTGTTGATAGCGGTGGAACCGTTATTGTCTTGGAGGACTTTGGTTATGCAGGGAGTATCGGCGAGGCATACGGTGTGCGATACTCTGGATACCAGCTTTATGACACAAATTTTGTTGCAGAATTGGATTACAATTACATCTGGATGTGTATGCAAGTAAGTCCTTGTGGGATGAACGGAACAACACTCGATCCAACAACACTCGATCAACACGAGCGTTGGTCCGATGTCACTGGTCCACATCCATGCAGTGAACTTGATGGTGAATCGATGACTTTCAAAGAAGCAGGTCTCTGTTCTCACCATTGGGTTAAGAGTTCAGGAGAACTTGGCCGAATCGAATACAACGCAACCTATACGATGCTCCTCAACAACGTGACAGGACTTGAAATTGTACCAGGAGTAAAAGGGGCTCTCAATGATGTTAACGTCCGAGCAGTTACCAGTAATCAAGCAACTGTTGACGTCAATGGTGATGGTCAGCTGTTGATTGGTAACGAACAATCAAGCCGAACACCCGACCTGTCGGGACAATTCAATCTCTCAATCGAAGCCTGTGCTTCATCGAGTTGCGATCCAGACGAAGGAGGAAGAGTATTCTTTATTGCAGATGGTAGTTCACTGATTAACGCTATTTACGATTATGAAGGATTCAACAATGGAGATTACGGTGATAAAAATGGGAATTACGGTGATAAGCCAACCAAAACCATCCCTGCTAACGATAACAGAAAATGGGCGCTAGATGTCATTTCAGAATCGTTGATGAGTACAAAGGACGGAGAAACAGGACAACCTGCTGAGAATGCAATGGTCATCTTTGATGAAAGTCGTCACCCTCAAAACGCCCTCTTAGCGGATTCCTACAACACAGTATACTTCCTTTTG
The DNA here is from genome assembly GCA_009887135.1 of Candidatus Poseidoniales archaeon. GTDB lineage: Archaea > Thermoplasmatota > Poseidoniia > Poseidoniales > Poseidoniaceae > MGIIa-L2. The sequence goes on along the minus strand of QXYA01000006.1, from coordinate 3,478 downwards.
GTCTACTTTACTGGTGAAGGGCTTGCAATGCTCGCTCTGTTTGTTGTTCTCTTCATCACCTTCGAAGGTGTACTTCTCAAGAAGCGAGACCCAGAACCATGGCGCCATATTTTCAGCATCATTTACTACGGATTTGGAGATGCCAACAGATACACCTATTATGCGAAAACTGAGAAAATACGGCAAGTATTCCTTTCGAAGGTTCGTAACCAAAATGGGTTGACAAGAGACGAATTCCATGCTATGCCTGCCAAGGAATTGGTGAGTTTAATCGAAGATCCGGTTCTCGCTAAATTTGCGATAGAACCTGGGAAATACTCTCTTGAACAATCTGTTGCACTCGTGAAGCGAATCAAAGCTTGGGGGCGGAGGTGACCACAATGTGGACACGTAAGGCAGCATTCACCTTCACTGGTGGCATTGCACTCATCCTCATTGGGATGATGATTACCAATAATCAAATGATGATTCTTGGTCTTGCTCTCATTACCTTCATCGTCGTGAATTCATGGGTATCCGGTCACGGTGATATCGAAGTACAGCGTACTCTTTCAGCAGATAACTTGTACAAAGGGGATGATCTGTATGTCGAACTACTCGTCACTAATCGTAGCAATCGACGTACTCAACTTCTCGATGTGTACGATAACATCCCTCACGAGATGAAACTTCGAAGCGGACTCAATCAGATGCGCCTCAACCTCAAGCCAGGTGAAAGTGCACGAATCCGTTACGTCCTTCGATGCCCGCTTCGCGGACACTACTCTCTGGGACCAGTTTCTCTCCGTGTCCGCAACACGTTCAATCTGGGCGTAGAAGATATGTATGTCGATCACCATTCTGATATCGTCATCTTCCCTCAAATCAAGGAAGTAGAGGAAGCATTCCTTCGTTCACGTACGCCAAAGATGTACACCGGAGCAACCACTCTGAGAACGCCAGGGCAAGGCTCTGAATTCTATTCGTTAAGAGAATACGTCCCTGGAGACCCTTTCAAGAACATCAATTGGAAAGCATTTGCCCGTACAGGCGATTTGATGGTTAACGAAAAGTGCCGAGATGCAGTAACTGATCTCTACATTCTCCTCGATTCAAGAGATGTTTCACGAATTGGAACTGTTCTGAAGAATCCACTCGAAATGGGTACAGTAAGTGCAGCCAGCCTTGCAGCATTCTTCCTCAAGCGACGTGATAGCGTTGCTCTAAGCATCTATGGAGATGGTTTGTCCTATCTCCCTCCAGATACTGGTGATAAGCAGTACTTCAAAATCCTCAGTTCACTTGCTGGGGTAAAACCAGAAGGAAGTATGCCCTTGCAAGCGGTCACCAATTCATTGAGTGGTAGATTCAGTCGAGGCAGCCCAGTCTTCATCATCTCATCATGCGAAGGTGACGGGACAGTCCCTGCTGCGGTTCGAGACCTTGTTGGACGAGGTCACGAAGTCACTGTATTATCGCCATCGAGTATTGATTTCGAGCGACTTGTTTCTCGTATTCCTCGTATGTCCTATGAAGTCCTCAAACTTGAACGCCAAAACCGTTTGACAACCCTTGCGGGTTCAGGAGCACAAGTCATTGATTGGATGCCAGACATGGATTTGTCTCAGGCTATTATGCAAGTGAGGGGATTCTAGATGGCAGGTGAAGTTGATCCTCAGAGTGATGTTTCTCTTCTTGGCGGACGACCACGTACGCTTCATCTGAAGATGCTGAGGAAGCAGTGGCAAATTATCACGCTACAAGTTGTAGCAACAATTGCTCTTGTTTGGATGTACCTTGAGGTTGTTTCAACCTATGTTGTCAACAGTATTGACCACACAATGGTTTTTGAAACGCTTGAATCTCTTGTCGGAGAAGTTCCAATTGGGGACTGGATTACTGGAGAAGGCAGACAAGGGCTTGCTCGATTCTATGTTCCAATTATACTGGGACTTCTCCTGGGCGGTTCAATGGCCTTAATGGCATTCCAATCACCAAAACTACAGCAAAGAATCAAACTTGGCTTCATCATTTTGCTCATGGTCTCTCTCGTCGGTCGTCTCCTCTTGACTTGGGTCCCTTCAATGATTTTCTCACTTGATTTCAGAGCTCCATCCGAGGGTGAACTCAAAACACTTGAATGGCCTCTCCTGATGATTCTCTCTCTCGTTATTCTGTTCGTCTATCTCCTACCAGTTATCATGGGCACACGTGGTATTTGGGGGCTATCGAGACGTTCAATTGGTTGGGCAATCGGATTTACTCTCCTCTTCCTTGGTATACACGCAATCCTTACCTTCCCTCTGATTAAAAGCCAGTTAGGTGATTGGGGGGCCAATCTGAAAACACTTGAAACACAAGTCAGCGATCCGACGATAGGCATATTTGGATTTGATTTGGTAACGCCCGAGCAACTCTCATTGATTCTCATTGCTGTTTTAATCATGGTATTCCAAGAATCAGGTTTCGGTGTCATCCGTTATCTTGAATACGCTTACAGATTGCCTGAATCTTGCAAGAGAGACCCAGAATATGTCAAACAAATGGACAATGTTCTCAACGGTCATTTACGTCACACAGCAGGATTCCTGACGATAACTGGTCTGATGACGATGATCGCTCTTGGGTTCCATAGTGTTCTTTTGGAGGTAGTAAGTTCATCCACGGGTAGCCAATGGGCTGCTCAAGTTTCAGAATCTATCGAACTGTCGCTAACCTATGGATTGGTCATCTCTGCGCTTCTCTTCCTTAGCCTAATTGCAGTGATGCGTTTCTTCATCCCTTGGGAGAGAGTCTGGGGCTTGATTGAGTCTCTTGGAAATAAGACAGAGGCTCCGGTCGAAGAAAAGAAATTCTAATCAACCATTTGCACGAAGCATTTGGATAATTCTTCCACTTACTTCCGTCATAATGAGTAAAAGAATGGCTAATCCAACCGATGCAACCCATTGAAGCCAGGTTGAACTAATGGCTTCCCACATGTATTGGTTGAGAAATACAAACCCAACGATGGCAAGAATGAAGATAACTCGGTCAAGCCACATTGGATATGTTGAACCTACTGTTTCGTTTCTACCAAGGAGTGTATCAGTCATTTCATCACCTCAAAAATCCAACTCGGAAAGTTGGTTTTCTAGAGCAGCAAGGTGTGGATCCACCTTTACCTCGGGTGTCTTCGCTCCACGAACATTCCGCTCAGCATCAAGACGTGCTAATTCAGCTTCAAGATCAACTCTGTCTTCTTCTATCGGATGGCGTACTTCAGAAACATGTTCTTCCTCAACCGCTACCACTTCATCATCAACGGGAGCAGGCATCTCTTCCCATCCACCTTCAATGCTAACTTCTGGAGCAGGTTCAGCATCAAGTGATACACTTTCATCGAGGACTAAAGTAGGCTGGATATGTTGAATCATATCGTCCATGACAGGTGTTCTTTGACCAACTGGGATCGCAGTTCTTTCAAACGGAAGGTATCCGTCTCGTTGGAAATCCCACA
>QXYA01000059.1 GCA_009887135.1 Candidatus Poseidoniales archaeon | reverse complement strand
TTCCTGCCAAAGATGTCTTTGTCGCTGCAAGAATTTGTTCCTTTGATGCTTCAACACAGAGTTCTGGCATCGCATCTCGACAGAATTGCTCAGCGATTCGATATCCTCGGGCAATAGTAGCAGGGTGTACACCTTGTACGACTAAATGCCAAGCATTTTGCAACCATTCAGCAGCGAGAAGAACGGTTGTTGTCGTCCCATCTCGAACCGTTTGGTCTTGCGTTGCACTGGCTGAAATCAACATATGTGCAATTGGATGCTCGACTTTCGCAGACTCAAGGACAGTGATTCCGTCATTGGTCACCATACTGCGACCTTCATCATCGACCAAGAGTTTGTCAAGACCCTTAGGACCAAGTGTTGAGCGAACTGCTCCGGCCAGTGCAATAGCAGCCTGGATGTTCTTGCGAAGGGCATCTCGTCCCGTTGTTCGGTCCGTCTCCTCAAGGATAGGGACTTCGCTCATAGCCAATCCACCTGAGCCGTGCACATAAGTCCGATGCTCAGTCTTCTTCATCAACAACTTCGAAGTCAGCATCAACAACATCGTCACTTTCGACGTTAATGTTTCCATCTCCTTCATTGTTTTCTGATTCAGCCATTTCAGCAGCAGCAGCCTCATAGAGTTTGGATGAGATTGCATGCATTGATTCCTCAACTTCCTTGACCTTTGCTTGAATTGTAGCTTCATCCATTGCATCGTAATCGATTGGCTTTCCTTCTCCATCTTGGACAAGTGCTTCAAGTTCAGTGAGTTTCTCACGAACTGGTTCAAGATCAGCAGCATCGAGTTTGTCCTCATTTTCATCGAGGGTTCGGCGAGTTTGGTAGACGATTTGGTCTGCCATATTTCGCAATTCGACCTTTGCTTTTCTGCGCTTGTCTTCCTCTGCGAAGTTTTCAGCTTCTGCAATCTTGCTTTGAATATCTTCTTCGCTCAGGGATGTTTGAGATTCAATCTTGATGGAGTGTTCCTTTCCAGTGCCCATGTCCTTTGCACTCACGTTAACGATACCGTTTGCGTCAATGTCGAACGTAACCTCAACTTGAGGGACTCCACGAGGTGCAGGTGGTATGTCAGAGAGGTGGAATTGACCAAGGGTTGTGTTATCCTTTGCGAATTCTCGTTCACCCTGAAGGACGTGAATCTCTACAGCAGGCTGATTATCGCTTGCGGTTGAAAAGATTTCACTTCTTCGAGCAGGGATTGTTGTGTTTCGCTCGATCATTGTTGTTGTGACTCCACCGAGTGTCTCGATACCGAGGGTCAGGGGTGTTACATCGAGAAGAAGAATGTCGGATACGCCATCATCACCAGCGATGATTCCTGCTTGAAGTGCAGCGCCCATAGCAACTGCTTCATCAGGATTGATTCCCTTGTAAGGTGCCTTTCCAGTTTCGTTTTCGATGGCGGTTTGTACAGCAGGAATACGGGTTGAACCGCCGACAAGAATGACCTTGTCTACATCGCCTTTCTTCATACCAGCATCTTTCATTGCTTGACGGGTTGGACCCATTGTGTCTTCGATATGCTTTGCAATCAAATCCTCAAATCGTGCACGAGAGAGTGTGATGTCGAGGTGTTCTGGATTTCCGTCCTTCATTGTGATGAATGGAAGATTGATCTGAGACGATTGTGTTCCAGAGAGTTCAATTTTCGCTTTCTCAGCAGCTTCCTTGAGGCGGCTCATTGCTTGATTGTCCTTGGAGAGATCAATGCCAGTTTCTCGCTTGAATTCGCTAACAAGCCATTCAATAACACGGTCATCGAAATCATCGCCACCGAGTTTATTGTTTCCAGCTGTGGCCTTTACTTCAATCTGAGGTTGGCCATCAACGTTGTAGATTTCAAGAACCGATACGTCGAAAGTACCTCCACCCAAGTCGTAGACGAGGATGGTTTGGTCATCTCCTTTGTCAGCACCATAGGCGAGAGCTGCTGCGGTAGGTTCGTTGATGATTCGAAGAACATCCATCCCTGCAATACGTCCAGCATCTTTTGTAGCCTTTCGTTGAGCGTCAGTGAAGTATGCAGGACATGTGATGACCGCTTGCTTGACTTCAACACCGAGATATGCTTCAGCATCAGCCTTCAGTTTTTGAAGAATAAACGCAGAGATTTCTTGAGGTGTGTAATCAGTGTCATCGATTTTTGTATTCCAGTCAGTCCCCATATGTCTCTTGACAGAGATCATGGTTCGTTCTGGGTTCGTTACCGCTTGTCGCTTTGCAGTAATCCCGATAAGTCGTTCTCCATCTTTGCTAAATGCAACGACAGAAGGAGTGGTTCTTGCGCCTTCGGCGTTTGCAATAACGATTGGTTCACCGTTTTCGATGGTTGCTACACAGCTGTTTGTTGTTCCTAAATCAATTCCAATTACTTTACTCATTTGTTCATCTCCTTTCACAGAATAGGGATTCCTCCATCATCGTCATCATCATCGTCTGCAACATCGATGGTAATGTCGGATTGTTGGGGAATAGAATCGTCGCCGTCTTCACCTGGCGGCAGTGCTGCGAAGGCCTCCTCAGGAGGAATCAATCGCAGCGTGATATCGAGGATACCGTTATTGAGCGTGAAATCAACAACATCTTCGCAAGCATGAGGGAGTTCAATCCGAGCAAGTGGAGCAAGTTGTGTAGACCTGTGGACTTCGACAAGCGTGCCTCCATCGATAAGGTTCAATTCGACTTGATCTTGTTCAATTTCACCTTTCTTAGCAAAATCAACAGTGACGCTCATGTTCCAACCTTCGAGATAGATATCGTCTGCAGGGAGTGTGAGGTTCTCTTCCTCGTTGTTTTCTGGAGTCTGAATCTCAACTGGTGCTGTATCGACACGGACATCAACGCCCATGTTCTTGAACAATTCACCAAAATCCATGCCTGGTTGGAACATGTCCTTGAGGCTGCTCAAATCGAAATTAAAGTTCACATCACCCTTGGCAATACGTTCTTCGTCAATTCCCATTGCTTCGAATTGGGATCGAAACTGCTTCAATAGACCTCTGAGTTGTTCACGGCTCATGTTCATGCCCATATTGGACAAGAGCTTCTCAAGTTGGTCAAGCATTTTCTCTTCCCAATCATCTGCAGTCATCGTTTCACCACTACTTAACCCGAGGTTACATAGTTCCGAGAGCGGGGGCATATATGAACCTAACGAAATCGAATACAGCGTCAGGTTTCTTGAATAATAACCGAATAAACAGATAAAACAGGCATTTATAGGCGCGTAGAGGGAATTTGATATCAGTGAATACCCATGAATCTAAGTGGAAACGATAGACTGGTCCGAGTTTTTGGAGGCTTTGTGATGGTGGGCGTAGAATATGCGTCCGAGTTTAATTGGGACGTTTTACTGCTTGGATTAGGATGCTGGAGCCTGCTAACATCCGCAGTTGGTTTTTGTCCATTTTACAAATTGTTCGGACATTCGACATGCCCAATCTAATTCATCCCCAACGATCCCACTCGCCAGTACTTGTGTTTCTGATGAACCATGTTCCACTTTGAGCAGGAAGCTCGAGGTACTCATGCCCATCTTCAGCATTGATGACGCCTTTCTGTTCAGCAGAAGGATGGTCATTAGTAGGGGCCTCTTCAGAGATGTCAACATCTCTCATGGCGATTTCCTCTTCGAGAAGCTTTGTTCGTTCTTGAGTATCAATCGTTCCAATCAATCCAAAGTAAGCATCATTGTAGGCGATGCGCTTCATTTGTTCTGGACTCGTTGAGAGCAAATCATCGATGAGTGTAATCAATTTTTCACGAGTATCTTTGCGAATCTCGTTATTGGTATATCGAGCAGTCAAGTCTGCATTGAGTTGCTGTAATTCCTCAACAAGCGTATCCATATCAGTATAGTAAGCCTGAACAAGGGATTGAAGATATGTTAATTCGTTCATTTCTTCCTTCGAGAGTTTTTTGGATGTACGCAAAACCTGCATCCATCTGAACGCGTCAGGTAAAACTCCCATAACTGCATTTGTTTGAAGCATTGCGAAGAGGGCAAGAAGTATTGCGCCAATCCCTACGGTTTGGGTAAGCGTATCTCCATCGCCATCAAGAAGTGAACCGAAGAATGAGTCTTCCTCAGTACTCTCTTCGCCAGCGACCTCAATAACACATCCTTCTGAATCGACGACAGACAATGGCGGGGTATTTGGACAGATGTCATTCGCATCACTGATACCATCATTATCAGAATCAAACTGCTCCACTGGAGTCTCATCCACGATTTCATCGTAGATGTCGGCTATACCATCCATATCGCTGTCAGGACAACCTGTAAATCCATCTGCAGACGAGTTTCCGTATTCAGTTGGGCAGTGATCTGCCATGAGTGCATTTTCTACGAATTGGCCTGGCCATACGAAGAGGCGTGTGGAATTCCAAGCGTCAGTACCCCAGTTATCGCCATAGCCATCCGAATCGAAATCGTTCCATTGGGTTGGATTGTTTGGGAACAAGTCAGGATTATTGCCAAGAGGGTTATCTCCAAATCCATCATCGTCAGAATCGTTCCATTGGCTCGAATCCTCTGGGAATCTATCTTGACTATCGAAGTATCCATCTCCATCTCCATCGGTTGTATTCGAGAGGAACGGGAACGGGTCACTGTTGTCTCCTACACCATCCCCGTCTGAATCGATCCATTCAGACATATCATTCGGGAATAAATCAGCATTATCGCCAACACCATCGCCATCTGTATCCACAGTTTCATTTGCATCGTTCGGGAACATGTCGGAGTTGTCCCCAACACCGTCTCCATCAGAGTCGAACATCTCAAGAGAATTGAATGGGAATGCATCTGCATTATCTCCAACGCCATCGCCATCCGAATCGAGTGTTTCATCTGGATTGTATGGGTACGCATCGCTGTTATCTCCAACTCCGTCTCCATCGCTGTCAACGGTTTCATTTGCATCATCAGGGAATGCATCAAGGCTGTTTGGCCAGCCATCGCCATCGTTATCTGGACAACCGTATCCATTGACTGTTGAATTGCCTGCAACGAATGGACAATCGTCAGGTTCAGTCCCTGTCTGGTTATCTCCATATCCGTCGTTATCGGTATCGGCGCATTGTGTTGCATCAGATGGGAATTGATCGCCATTGAAGCCACTTGCAGCGTCGCCACAACCGTCGCCGTCAGTATCTGTCGATTGTGTTGGTTCATCAGGGAATACATCAGCGACATCGCTTACACCATCAGCATCACGATCAGGACATCCATCAAGATCGACTGTGGATAATCCGTATTCATCGGGACAATCATCATCACCGTTCAGTACGCCATCGCTGTCAACATCGTCATCGTTGTAAAATCTGAAGGATGAAGAGAGGTCATATCCCGTTCCATTTGCACCCCAAAGAGTCAATGTAACGGATTCGGTAGCATCAACAGCAGTTGGTACATTGACGCGAATGGTTGAATTATCGACAACTGTAGCTGTCACATTGCTATATTGTCCGAATTGAATACTAACTTCGCTCGTTTCCAAGAGTCCTGTTGGCATGGTGGCATATCGCAAGTTTTTGTTGTCGTAATCGGCATATGCTGCATGAAGTTGATGATTGTCATCAACAACAAGTGCATTAGAGCGACCAACATCAAGTCCTCCTGCTCCATCAACGGTCATACTGGACCATGTTCCTGCGGTGTTCCTCGTTGAGTAAAGCAAATCGTCTGAGTTTGACTTCCAGTGTAAGACGTGAGGGCGGTCGACAGCATCCAAGAACAAGGATGTGTCATCACCCGAATCGCCCGTGACTGATCCCTGATTCCAAAGGGTACCAGGATATCCTTCTGCGAATTGAAGTCCGTTACTGTTTTTCTGGATGATGAATATATCGCCGTCTGATTTGACCTTCGTTTGAGTGTGGTATCCGGGCGTGTTGGTGTTGGAATGTTGATACTTATCCCAAGGTCCGCTTTCGTTGGTGATGTAATTAAAGCGACTGTTTCGATGATCTCGATAGGCTACATGCACAGCATCGTTGTCATCGATGTCAATAGAGGGATAACATCCGATGAGGTCAGTTGAGGTATCTAAGCCAATCTCGTTCCAACTGGTTCCGTCATCATAGGCCAAATTTAGTCCGCCGCATACATAGGCTGGACTAGAGAATACGATGTGAGCACGGTTACTGGAGTCGACAGCGATACCCGTTCCATAGGAATCGACGTAGCTTGTGCTATATGGGATGGACCATCCTGAACCGTTGTAATATCTGTAGTGGAGGTAATCACCTGTAACCCAATGAGATACGTGAAGGTGGTCATTACTATCAACAACCATCTCAACATCTCGATAGTCCATGCTTCCAGTGTTGGATACAATAACCGATCTTGACCATGAGGTTCCATCAAAAACAGCGTGTTTGAGCTGATGTGTATCGTAGTTGTAGTAAACGATGTGCACATCTCCATTTGAGGTCACTGCAATCGCTTGATCACCGTGGCCACCTTGAACATAATCAACTGTTGAAACAGTCCAAGAATGGGTGAGTCCATCTGTGGTGATGTTATTGAATGCCAAATCCGTAAATCCAGTACCACTGATGGTAATTTCATAGCCACCCAAATTTGATCCCTCGCTTGCTGACAGTGTCGCGTTTATTTGATCTAATCCTGAGGAAGATTGTGTTGCTGGAATTTCAGAGTCCAGATGTAGAGTGCTATCGTTCATGAAAGGAATTGACATTGCTCCCCCGAAAATCATCAGTGATACGATGAACAATGCCTTACTACGCATGGGTGTACCATTATTGAACAGGATATAAGTTATCCTAATGGTAACAAAAGTGTCACTGCATAAAAAAACATCAAATGCCTTTGCGTTATCGGTTACTTAAGGCGAATAGTATGAGTGATGATTTTTCTGATATTGCTGAGTCAAATACAGATTATGTTGCTGCATTTCCTGGAAAGGATGTACCTGGATTGCCTGCCAAAAAGATGCTTTTGCTCACCTGTATGGATTGCCGTATCTTGCCACATCAAGCACTTGGTATGGAATTAGGAGACATGAAAGTTCTTCGAAATGGTGGTGGTCAACTCAATTCTGCTATTGAGAGTGACATTGTTGTAGCAAACCACATTCTTGATTGTGATCGAATCCTCATTATGCAACATACCCAATGTGGCGTGGCTGCAGCTACATTGGAAGGTGTAAGGGATGCTATTCAATCGAACACAGGTGTTGATGCTTCACAATTCACTCCATCTGTAATTGATAATCAAATGGAAAAGTTGACTCGTGATGTGAAAACGCTTCGAAACAATCCTCTACTCAAATCAAACGTAGTTGTTCAAGGGGCAATGTACGATGTTGAGACTGGGAAAGTTGACTTCATCGATGAATGATTCATTCGACAAGTTCGTATCGAATTGAGACCTTATGCTCAACATTGATGGTATCTTGTCCATCATCAATAACCAATTCAAGTTCATGCATTCCAACTGGACTAAAATGCAGGGTGTTCCATGTTGTTGAATCTCCATCTTCGATTGATCTTGATTCACTCAAACACGGTCCATCTGGATTTACAACCGACCATGAGACGCTTACTGAACGCCCATCAATTCCAATGATTGAACTTGGATTCTCAACAGTTGAATTCAATATAAAATACGATGGAGAAGGAAGTTCATTCCCTGGTTCAGCCTCAAAATAGAGTATTTCGGGACTTCCAGTATTCACTTCAGTCCACGTTATCTCTTGCTCGATTGTTATCACAATCGCTGTAGATTCTCTTTCACCATTGATACCGATTGCGAAAGCATTGACCGTGTAGTAGCCATGTCTGTCGTAAGTGACTTCTATTTCTGAAGTTTCAGTAGCATCGATGATAATGTCTTCACGTCCATCTCCTGGAGAGATGCCGAAGGAAAGAATTTCTTCTGAAAATACTGAATCAGAGAAATCAAACATTATTGTTCCATCTTCTTGTTGAATAAGTTCTCCTTGATCATAGACGGTTACAATCTGATCGAGGTTGGTATCGGTCGTCACGACGAGTCCATTCGCCTTTTCATTATCCTGAACTGAGCCAAGACATCCAGATGTGAGTGTCATGAGGATGACTACTCCAATCAGTGGAGTATTCAGTTTCATAAGATCACAAGACTCAGTTCTTGTAGTTCGTAATCAAATGGTACATGGTGCGAACGTGTATTCCAGTTGCGCCATTTCCAACCATAGTGTTGGTCTTAGCACCCCAGTATGTTCCTGCGATATCCATGTGAGCCCATGTGATTTGTTCTCCATCCTTGTCGTAGTTACGATTTGGAACGAATTGCTTGAGGAAGGCTGCAGCTGTGTTTGCTCCACCATAACGACCTGCGCCAAGGTTGCGAGTATCTGCAATCTTTGAGTTGGTCATTTCCTTCTCGAATGCTGGAAGTAGAGGCATTGGCCAAGCCAATTCATCAACTGCATTACCCGCTTCGTGAATCTTTGTTCTGAAGTCATCATCATTGGACCAGAGTCCTGTTGCTTCATGGCCAAGAGCGACAACACAAGCACCGGTAAGTGTTGCAAAGTCGATGATGAATTCAGGATCGAATTCTCCAGCCTTCCACAATCCGTCAGAAAGAACCAATCGGCCTTCTGCATCGGTGTTGAGCACTTCAATGGTCTTGCCAGAGAGTGTTGTAATGACGTCTCCAGGACGTTGAGCGTTAGCAGCAGGCATGTTCTCAGCCATGCATGTAATCGCTACGACCTTTCCTTCGTATCCAGTTGCAGCAAGAGCTTGCATGGTTCCAAAGACTGTAGCTGATCCGCCCATGTCATACTTCATTTCATCCATGTTTGCACCTGGCTTGAGTGAAATACCACCTGTGTCGAATGTAATTCCCTTTCCAACAAGGAGAGGGCAACGGCCTTCAACTTCATGATTCATTTCGTAGATGACCATACATGGTTTGCGGGATGAACCCATACCGACGGCGACCAGTCCACCCATTCCAGCCTTTACAGCTTGCTCATAATTGATGATTGTAACTTTCACGTTATCGTAATCCTTTGCCCATTCCCAGGCCATGTCAGCAAATGCTTCTGGATACATATCGTTTGGTGGACAGTTTCCAAGATCACGAGAAAGATGGACGCCAGAGACAACACCTTCGTGGATATCGATGAGTGCTTCAAGTTCAGCTTCCTGGCCTTCATCACAGGTGATACGAACAAGGCGCTCTCCTTCTTCATCATCATCATCCTTCATCTTGTAGTTGTCATAAGAGTAATCTCGAAGCATCATACCTTCGCCAAAGGCGCCCATGGAGTCAACAGGAGCTCCTGAGAATCGAACTGTGAGGTCTGTACCATGTGCCTTCTTACGAGCAGCAACGACAGCAGCACCAGCTTTTCTGTAAGCATGGAGATCAGCGTCATCTTCCTTTCCAAGTCCAACGAGCATTGCTTTTCCACCTTCGCCGCCAACAAGCGTCATTGTTGACTTTGCCTTTGCTTTGAAATCACCATCAGCAAGAACTCGATTAATTTGGCTCTTGAGAGCAACATGTAGCCCAGTTGCATGTGCTTCTGGGACTATTTCTGTGCCTTCGAAAAGAGGTAGGATAAGCGTTCCGTCGATGTTGTGGCTTGAACTGACATTAATTTTCATGGTTTCACCGATTACTGCCAAGTACTTGGAGCACTTGAAACCTTGCGACCAACTTTCAGCCAAGAAAGAGTATTACTCTTCATCTTGTTCATCTTTCTTGAACAGAGAAACAACAGCCAAGGCGCCGATGATAGCGATTGGATTGAAAATACCATAGCCGATGAGTAGGCTGGATGATTCATCTGTTGTTGATACTACGGCTTCAACTTCAATAGGCTCAGAAACCCAGCGTGAGGCATCAATGACTCGAACTTGATAATACAACTGCCAAGAACCCCCGTCTTCTAAGGAGAGATTGCTTGAATCCATCTCCACTAGAGACGCATTCGTTGCGTTAACTGAGAAACCCGGCGAAGTCCATGCGACTTCGCCATTAGAGGAAAGGTATTGCAAGGTTGCATTTGAGGTCGATGCTTGTCCTTGGTTGCCCACATCGAGAGTAAGGGTATCTCCTGCAATATCGATTGCTCGAACATCCAAACGAGCTCTCCAATACCATACGTTGTCGATGAGGTATCGCATAACATCCATCTCTTCTCCTAACCGATCATTCAAGTTCTCAAATGACCCTGGAACAAATTGTTCATCATCAGTTTCAAACGTGAAGGTAGGATATCCCATGACTCCGTAGCCATAATCTCTGCTTGTTCCACAGTTTGGATACAATCCTTGGTTTGCATTTTGAATCGGTATGCTCGAGATATTCTCTTGGACATCCTCTCTGATTTGATGGTACAGTTCCCAATCGGAAGGCTGATCAGGCCACTTGCCCCAAGGATAGAGCATAATCCAAACGCCAGTATGCATTGTGACGTACAAGTCAGCATCAGGAACGACTGTATTCATGTAATTTGAATTCGCCGATGTTTCAGCCTCACTGAAAGCACTGCTACCCGGTTGTGTGGTGGGGCATGTGTTCCAGTAGTGGTCATAGTTTCGGTTCAAGTCCACTTGGTTAATGTTCCATCGAGTATCGATATCATTGCCATCAGGATTGAGCATGATCAGGATGTGAAGTTCAGTATTTTGAAGCACATTAATCGCTTCTTCATTGCCTTCAGCCCATCCGTTAATGTACCATTTTGCTGACAAGTATGCCAGCGCAGTACCAAGATATTCGTTCCCATGATGGCCACCGTCAATGTAGACGATTTCTTTGATATCCCCATTCGGTTTGGTCTCGTTCGACCAATCTGAAAGTCGAACAACCCACAGCGATTTTCCAAGTTCAGATTCACCGACACTCGTTACATCAACGATTTCAGGATATTCGTCTGCCCAGTCATTGACATCAAGCGTTAATGTAGCCCAAGTTAAGTGAATATGGCTATCTATTGGGTCTCCTGGCCACTCTTCCTGTTCAGTAGAATCGGATTGAGCACTGGCTATTGGAATGCTTGCGAGGAACATGCACAGGACTAAACCTACAGCGACTCGCATGGGTTAACCAACCCCCCTTCTGCCAAAAACGCTTTGATTGTACCTTCACCAATCGCTTGTGAAAGCATTTGGATTTGCAACCTTTTCAGATTCTCTTGTCCAAATCGATCGACCGTCGGTTCCGTAAACGTCTGCAAATGGATCGATATCTTCTGGTTGGCGCTGGCGCTGCATGTAGGACTCCATGCGCTCTTTGAGGTCTGGCTTAAACTTCCAATAGTGGATTCTCCATTCTCTTCCGTCCCAGAGTGTTGTCTCTTCAGACTCTGTTGTGAGTAAATCATAGTCCTGGAACATGTAAAACAAGTTACGGTCTGTAGGTTCCAATGCATTATCAATAATTCGATTATAGAATCCAAAGAATCCTAATGCGTGTTCTGCCATTCCGGCAGCGACTTCAGCATCCATCTCTGTATCGATATGCTGTTGTATTGCTTGTGTCAGTGATTGTAGTGTCATTCCCATCGTTTTTCCCCCTCCCCGGACATTACTGTCCGAGAACACTATTGTATATTGGTCCCCGGACTATATTAAAACATCGCCCCTTTTCCATGAAACAGGGTGTCCTGAAGGTTTTTTGAGCATTATATTGAAGAAGTCTCAAGAACAGGAAACGCCGCGTTTGTCACAATGGAACCGTCCGATGACCACACTTTTTTGGGGCTCATGCCCATTGAAAAGGATGTCGATATCGTTGTCCTTTCTCTTCCGTATGAATTAACAACATCTTACGGAACAGGTACCTCAAAAGGCCCAAATGCTTGCATAGAAGCATCTGGACAAGTCGAATTGTATGATGCTGAACTGAAGGAAGACCTCCCTGCAGGTCTCGTCATTCATACTGCAAAGGCTTGGGATGGAGAAGAACCAACGTTACTCCATCAACTTGATTCCATGGTTGGTTATCTCAATCCATGGTTCAACGGTGATTGTTTCCCACTCACACTTGGCGGAGAACATGGGATTCTTCCTCCGCTGATGGAAGCTGTACGGAATCATCCATTGGTTCACAATGATCTGTCCAATCTTACTGTGGTCCAAATCGATGCTCACGGCGATTTGCGATCTGAACTTGACGACGAACCCTATTCACATGCCTGTGCAGCAGCACGAGCACTCGATGCAGGAGTAGGACGATTATTGCAAGTTGGAATCCGTGCTTTTAGCAAAGAAGAGCATGAACGTATGTTCTCAGACGAACGTATCACGACATTCTTTGCTCAAGATACCCAATCTCCATGTCAAGGTGCAACACATTGGCAGGCTTGGCTCGACCTCTTAGATTCAATCGAAGGACCTGTTCATCTGACCATTGACATCGATGGATTGGACGGGGCGCTCGTCCCTGCTACAGGGACTCCTGTACCTGGAGGCCTAACCTTTTGGCAAGTCCAACAAACGATTCAGACTCTCTTCAGTGCCTCAAAGGCAGTTGTTGTTAGTGCTGATGTCAATGAAATCGTCCCACAAATAGATACGCCTCTGACCCAATTTACAGCAGCAATGCTCGCAACAAAGATTGTCGCAAGCCATGCAAAGGCTCGCAAGGAAGGGCGATGGGACCTCTTGCGGGAAACAGAAGGGGCACACCGGGCAACCACAACACCAACGATTTTCAGAAAATCAAGAGCGGAGTGAACACGATGTCAACAAACGCTCACGGCCAACATATCTTCCTTGATTACAACAGATTCTTTCCAGCAGAGCATCAAGATGGAGATTGGCTTCTTAGCATTCTACAAGAGGTCGTTGCACGAAGTTCTGCAAAAGAAGTTCATGCCCACGTTGAATTGTTCGATGGCATCACCTCACCACCCGGTTTTGCTGCTGTCGTTCTCTTAGATGAAAGCCACCTCACAGCT
>QXYA01000058.1 GCA_009887135.1 Candidatus Poseidoniales archaeon | reverse complement strand
ATGGTTACCATCGTTGATGAGGACATCGATATTGGCAACCCAGTTCGTGTCGAGTGGGCTATGGTTACTCGTTGGCAACCTGACCGAGACACCTACATTTACAGTGATCAAAAGGGGTCGAGTCTCGACCCATCGAGATACGAGGATGGTAAAACGTCCAAGGTTGGTTTCGATGCAACTATCCATCACGGAGATAACCCAGAAGGCTATCAGAGTGTCCAATAGGAGGGTCGCCATGCGAGAGCATAGTGGAGATAACTTACAACATCCACGAAGGAATTTAGGCAATAGATATCGTTCTCAAGCCCAGAAGTTTGTTCGTTTGGCGAAGAGTGATCCAGAACGCTCTGATTCCAACTTTCAATGGGCAGAACAAAATGCAAGACAAGCCATTTTGCATGATTTTACCGATGAGAGAAACTGGCGTTGCCTTTCTGATATCAAAGTATTACTCAGCGATAATGATGGTTTAGGAATTGTTCTTGAAGATATATTCACTGTTCTCGGAAGAGATGTCGATCAGTTTGATAAATTGAAGAATCTGAATTATCTTGAGTATGGAGTGGAAATGCTTGAAGCTGCCTTTTCTCAGGATCCTCTCACTGCAGATGCTTGGTGGGACGCACTCGTTGTTCGCGGTGGTGGTGATTCTCAAAGTGATGAAGTGCTTCTTGAGATTGCTGATTTTGCTGACCGATGCAGAGATTTAGATTTCAGAGATCAGCGTGCTAACATCATCTATGGTCGCCGTATTGAACAATTACGACTCCAAGGATTCGAAGATTTATTTATCGAATTATGCCGCCATCTTCTGGCACATCGTCCTTCAAATCATGAACTATGGATGCAACTTGGAAGATTACATGAACGTAGAGAGGAAACTGATTCAGCATGGTCTTGCTATGACCATGTGCAAACATTACGCCCTCATCTTCTTGCACGGGATGACTTTCTCTCGAGACTCACGACATCAATGGATGGTGGAGAGTCACAACCGTGGAATGGTCCTGAACTGAAACATCGAACAGCATTCCTTGAACAAATGGAATCATTGACACGTCGTGTTAGAACCGTGGAGTTAATCGATTCGGATGAACCTGTATCAGAGATGACTGAGGCGTTTGTTCATCCAGACAAGGCAAAGTTAGATGTTTTAATTGATTCAAAGAATATTTCAGAAGCCTTCTTCTTAGCTCGGAGGCTTGTAGCCTCAGGTGAGGAATGGGCTGATTCATACCTCGAGAAATGTCGAAATCTGATGTAGGTGTTGTGATGCCTCCAACCTTTGTACTGGCTTATGTGGTTCAATCTAAGAATCTTAACTCCGTGATCAATGGAGGGAATATTTTGATGGTTCGCCATCCAGATAGAGGATGGGAATTTCCAGGTGGACACGTCGAAGAAGGAGAAACTCCAGAAGAGGCCCTGATGAGAGAACTTGAGGAAGAAGTTGGTGGGAAAGGTACACTGATATCATGGAATACAGAATATTATTCAGACGGATGGGTTGGATTGGTTTCTGTTGATTCAGAACATTCACCATTTAATGGAGATACTTGGACGGTTGCAGACAAAGTAGTTAGCGAAGTACGATGGTTTGAACATGTGCCACCATTCACTCACTGGGATGCTCAAGAAGTTATTGATTTGAGCCAATGGGTCGACTCTATAGAATTAGGGCATTAATTCTTGGAGACGTTCTGTCCATGCTTCTTTCTTGCCTTCATCCATTGAGCAACCAAGAATAACAGCAACAAGCATTGAATCTTGAACCCGTTCTGGATTAGATGTCAACCAATCCATTTGTTCAAACCTTCCAAGACGATTTGCCATCATAACCATCGCTCTTAAGTCTGGACGATCTTCTCCATTTGCTGTCTTTTCGAGACGTTCCATGCACCATGAAAAAACACCATTGACATCATCTGGATGGACTGAGAGCGTTGGAGTATCCTCACTCGCATCTCTCGGTTTTGCTTCATCAACCTGTTCTTGGAAACGAACTGCTTCCTCATCTTGATGATCGATAGTTAAGTCAAGGAAGAGAGAACCTGCTTCGATGGCCATCGTTGGTTGTTGTGCCAAGATTGCATGACCGTGCCCATTCCACGCATTTCTTGCTGCGTCGAACATATGACCATATCGGGCATGAATTCTTGTTGCTCCTATTCTAGAAATAGCGATTGTTTCATGCGCATGATTCTCTTTTCGAGATATGTCACCATATACTTGCAAAGCCATCAAATCTTCACCGTTAGCCATGTGGAATGCTGCCTTGTTCAAGAGGGATAAGTCATGGTCTCTACTGGCCTTTGAGACTGATTTCAATCGAGTTTCAGCCCAGGTTAGGTCCTCTTCAGCACCGACTGTGTCGCCACGTTCGAAACGTTGCAATCCACGTTCCATACGAAGCCTTCCTTCGAGTGCGAGGTCCCTTGTGTCGGGAGTTCTACAAACGGTAAGTGCATGTTCGATGGCTTCTTCAAGGCGAGTATCTCCTAGCATCCTTCTACGCACAAGGTCGAATGTGGCTCGTTGTGCAGGCGTTAATTCTGGCATGATGAGTTCAACTAATTCAGCTGCATCAAGGTACAATGCAGCTTCTATGATGGCCATCCAGTCATTCCAACCTGAATCTGTTCGCCATTGTTCAGCAACTTCAATTTCAACAGGACCTTCTTCTCGCCATTTTGAAATGAATAACCCAGGAGCCTTTGGTCTCATTCGTTCAACTCCTTTTGCAAGGTTAGGTGAGCAATAAAGGAAGATTCTGCTCGAATACGATCAATTTGACCAGTCCAACCTGCTGCACCATCATGGCCGCCACCTTCACCACCATGTTGTTGAGCAATTTCTTGCATAATTTTACCAAGATGTACTCCACGTAGGGTTGCATTACGGGTTGCTCGAGCAGTCAATCGTGTGGAGCCATCTTTAAATCTCGAAACAAGTGTTACGTCTGAACCAACACCGAGGAGCATCGAAGCAAGCCTTCCTTCGAGTGTTCCAGCATATGTTGTTACAAGAGACCAATCGCCAGTAGCATGGATTTTAGAACGAGCCATCCCTCGTAACAAACTACCTCGTTCGCTTGGGTTTGTCTGTTCTTTTTCGAGATGTTCTGAGAATTCAGCATAGTCTATTTTGGAATCCTCAAGCAGAAGCGATGCAGTCTTGAACGATGATTGGTCTGCATGTTTGAATCGCCCAGTGTCAGTAATTAGGCCTGCAAGAAGCATTTTTCGGACATTGGTTGAAAGGCAATTCGGTGCATATGTTGATAGAAATTGAGTAATTATTTCTGTTGTTGCTCGGACATCCCATTGCAACATCAAATCATCATCTTTGAGATTCCAGCCATTGGTTGCATGATGGTCAATGACGAGCAAAGGAACATCTGGTAAGTCAAATCCCACCTGATCGGGTGAACCAGCATCAACGATTACGATACCGCCCATACTTTGTGGCCAAGCCGTTCCTTTTTCTGTTATCTTTCGAAATGGAGCTTCATATTTTGAAACCATCTTTTTAGCTACTCTGCCAAGATGTAATCCACACGATAACATTCCTGAGTGGTATGATGACAGCGCAACTGCTGATCCAACAGTATCCATGTCACCATTCTGTCCAGTTACGACTGGAACGGCACCTGTGGCTAGAGCATTATCAAGCCACACTTTCATGGCTTCAAGTTGGTCTTGATGTGAACTCAAGCTTCTCCCTCAAGTGAGTTCTTGAGTTCTTCATATGCTGTTACCAGTTTTGCTTCATGCTCTGCGAGACGCTCTGCATGTTCTGAAAGTGTGGAATGAGTGGCTTTCAATTCTTCAACAAGTTCGTTGCGATTGTCAACCTCGACCAAGACTCCGCCGAGTTGTCGATGAAGTGATAGGCCTTCTGGATGCTTTTCAACAGCCTCAATTGTAGTCTTCAGTTCTTGTAATTGGGCACGAACCGTGGCAACTTGATGGCGTGCATTTTGTACTTCGGAAACGACAACTTGGAGTTGTTCCATGGTGCTCATAATTCATTCGAATCGCTATTGGTTGATGAACCTGCGGTTTGGATTACCTTGAGAATTTCATCGGCTGCAATGAGTCCACGAATACGCGTGTTCCACATTGCTCTGAGATCTTTCGCATTTGCTTCGTGTAAATCGAAACTGAATTGAGTGTCGTCAATTGAAGTGGTTTCAGACTCACTTGCCATGGATTCTTGCATGGCTTTGCGCTGACGCACATTTGAACGCTGAATTGTGCAGACGAGTGAAAAAGGCGTCTCCGCCATCTTCTATCACTCCTCTTCTTCAGATGCCTTACGCTCGAAGTCGAGTGCGGCTTGTTGTGCAATGAATGCCATGTCAGCAGTCGTTGCCCCTTCGACGGATCGTCGAAGAATACGTGCATTAGCATCGCTAGCACGTGTGAATGGTTCCCATGCACCACCAGCGAAGGTGTGCCCACACTTTCCACAGGACCAAATTCCTACGGACTGACGGGTAACCTTGCGGTAATGACAAACTGGACATGTATATTTTGCATTTTTCTTAGCGAGTGCACTGCCTGCATTTCGTCGTACGCTAACACCGTAACGTGCTCCAAATCGTGCTGTAGCCTTTGCTTTCTGGGTTCTCTTAGCCAATCAGTTCCCCTCCTTTTCTGCAACCATTTCTCGTAGTTTAGTACACTTCTGCTCTGCGACCGCAAGAATCTCTGCAAATTCGCTCGGAGTGAACACTCCTCTTAGTCCCTTCTGTAGAGAATGGAGGTGTCCCTCATCACCGAGAGTAATGTGGATTCGCTCATCTCCGCCCAATTCTTCTTCTTCAGATGGGTCGTAAACGAATCTTCCACCGGCTCGAGTGAACGATGCCATAATTGGAGAGCCGTTGACCAGGAGTCGATGATCTTCACCAACATCAAATCGTTCTGCAGGGACAACTGCAGTTCGCAATGCAGCAATCGCAGCAAGTCCAGCAGCATCGAAGATGTTTCCACCGTCAGAGAGTACGTGAATATCGATCATGACACCCCATACTTTCTCTCCAGGAACGATACAGAGTTTTTCCATATCAATACAACCTGATTCACGGATACCTCTATCGACAACTCGACCCAATTCAATGGATTGAGGAGATGGTGGGCCCGGCTCGTACTTTCTATGAGCAACAGGTCGGAGTTCAGCACCGCACATCAAGGAACCTTGAGTCGGTCGGTCTGGCCAAGGAGTTCTGATTTCGAATTTTACACCAGCATAGATGATGGTGTCTCCCCAAACGACCTTTGCAGATCCTTCTGCATTGTAGAGGCAGTCGACTTCAAGAGATACATCTCTGCTATCCCATTGTCCACGTCCGTCAATTCGCTGATTCTCTGCAGCGAGTCGCTCAAGTTCTTGGCGCAAGAGTGTAGGTACAAGTTCAACCATCAGTTATCACCTCGTTCATAACGACGCTTAAGCGCATCAACCATGAGTACATGAATTTCAGAAGCAGCTTTGAAATTGTATTTCATTGCAAGATTGAACTCTTCAATTGAGAGGTCTCCATCCATTTGTAAGAACGCAATTTCTCCAGTGTTTGGAAGAATTCCAACTGGTAAATCTGCTTGCCCATAGTTGTCTTCTGCTTTGTCAAGATCGAGGACAACTGTGTCTTCGATTTTTCCTGAAGCAACACCGACAATCATGTCACGCATTGGAATACCTGCATCGGCTAGTGCAACTGCTGCTGCTGTGAGGCCAACACATCGAGTTCCTGCTTCAGCAGCGAGAATCTCAATTTCAACTCGAATCTTTGAACGAGGGTAACGCTCAACAAGAACAACAGATTCAAGCGCTTCTGCTGTTACCTTAGAAATTTCACGAGAACGTCGATTGAATCCAGGTCTGATACGATCTCCAGTTGAGAACGGAGCCATGTTGTATCGTACGTCAATAACTGCACGATCTTGTCGTTGAATCTTACGTGGATGTGCTTCCATTGGCCCATATACTGCAGCAACTGCAACATTCAGTCCATGTGTTACCATGGCCGAACCATCAGCCGCAGGTAATACGCCTGCTTCAATCGATACTGGACGCATTTCATCTACTGTGCGTCCGTCTAGTCTTTTTCCATCGTCTCGCAATAGCTTGACGTCTCCATATCCTCCCATTAGTTTTCACCTCGTTGTTGTTCTAGTGCATGTACTGCATTTTCGAAATTGTTCATGTGGCCTTCATCGACCAGTGTTTGAATCAGTCCACGTACTGTGAACATATTGTCAGCATCTCCATGGACCCATACTCTACCGTTATCTGCTACGATAATTCGGCAATCCGATAAATCTCTGATTCTGCTAACCATTGAATTATTCTCTCCTCGAAGTGTATCGATGAGATTGACAGGAATAGCGATAACGCAACCTTCGTTGAGTCTGCGTAATCCAATGCCTTTCATTGTAAGGACCATATTGTGAGCCTCATCAACTTCCTGGACACGAGCGAGTGCTGCATCTCCGATTCCGAGGTGTTGTCGAGTCGATCCGAATTCAACTTTCCAAGGAGCGAGGGACATAGGCAAAAGAGCCTGGAACGGCCCGTTAACGTCGAAGAACCAAAGGTTGTTTCTCACTTCTGCAACGACACCTACAATCAGGTCTCCTGATCGAGGCATGTATGCGCTATTAATTGGACGAACTGATACGACATCGTTCTGTTCGTTGAGCCACCCAAGACGGGTTGCGATGAATTCTTCGTTCTGTGCTATTGCACCAGAACCTGCGTGCTTCCCGGTGGATGGTCCGATGACCATTCCCGGGGTCACTAGGCGCTGCTCGGCGCCAACTTGACCTTCGGACATTCTTTTCTCTCCAGTCCCGCCCACTGGACATCCCATGATAAAGGACACCCCTGAGCCTGCGTTACAATTCTTTGACTTCTGCTTCTGATGCCCGCTTCAAAACTTGACCGATGATGTCTCCTTTCATTCCAGCTGGTATCTCGACGACACATGCCCAATCTCCATTTTCGAGCCATCCTTCTTTTTGTTGGTAGGACCTCAGAAGGTTACTTACTCTCCCATAAGAGGAGCCTGGGATACGGAATGCCAAACGTACGGATTCAAAACTAAGTGGAATCAGTGGCTTTAGTTTAGCGATTGCATCTTTCACTTGATCTTCTAAACGTTTGAATGGGTCGACAGTGTATTTTGATTCTTCCAATGCCAGTTCGATACGAGTTCTTGGATGAGGTGATTTTGAACGAGGATCGATGGCTTGTGTTTGAATGTGATGAATAATCTGTTGACGCATTGTTTCAACACGTGCTTTACGTTGGGAAGTTGTAAGTTGAATACTTCCCTTTTTGAGAATAATCATGAGAATTTTTCCGACATCGAGTGTATCGAACGTTTTCATGAGTATTTCTTCAGTAGGCCTTTCGCCACTTCGGGCATCATGGAAGATTTCATCCATGGCCATAACATCATCAAGATCAAATTTCGATGGGTCAATTTTCCATTCTTCTATCTGGTCAGGATCGACAAGTGCTTCGTAGCGCTTTCCACCTTTTTCTATACGAGCAAGAACAGAATTATCGAGGCTTACCATGGTTCCACCAATTAGACGATGGAGCAAGGTCCCAATGAACCTACCTATTTTCAGTCTTCAAGGGGCTTGAGTCTGTCAAGTTGCTTTGTAACTTCGCCACGGTCGAGGATTCTGTATCCATCTCCGTCAATGACAACAACTTCAACTGCTTCACGGTTGAGTTCAGTGTCGTTTGCTGAACGAAGTGCTTCTAATCCCATTTTCATAGCAGCATTGAGTGTCATGCCAGCCTTCCAGTTCTTTTCGAAATATTCGATAACCGTGTTCCTGTTGCTACCAATTGCACCTGCATGGTATGATTGGTAAGCGCCAGATGGATCGGTCTCGTAGAGATGAATTCCTTCATCATCAACACCACCGATAAGTAGGGCGGTTCCGAAAGGTCGTGACCCTCCGTATTGTGTGAATGATTGCTTGAAGTCACACAATTTCTTGACCAGAACATCCACTGGGACAGTATCAGCATACGTAATTCTGTTAATTTGAGATTCTACACGTGCACGAGCAACAAGTTGTCGAGCATCAGCTACAAGTCCAGATGTCGCGACACCAATGTGTTCATCGATTTTGAACATCTTTTCGATGGATTCTGGAATGATAAGGCGAGATGCGATTCTTTTGTCACAGACAAGGACGACTCCTTCCTTGAATTTTAGACCAGCGGTTGTTGTTCCTCTTTTTACAGACTCACGTGCGTATTCAACTTGGAATAATCGTCCGTCTGGGCTGAATGTCGTAATTCCGTGATCGTATCCTCTTCCACTTGGTTGCATTATCTCACCATTTCCTTCTCGTCGTCGACGCTTTATGAGGGTGCGGGTAGGCGACCCTTGAATCAAACCAAGAACAGGACCCATTTGAACACTTGGCTTTGAACCCCTTAATCTCATGAAGTTGAACTTGTACGCTCATCCATGCGCATCGCCGTGCTCTCCTCTGGTGGTAAGGATTCTTCGGCAGCATGGTGGTGGGCGCAATGCAGAGGCTGGGATGTCGTTGCCTTAGTTACTGTCCAAATCCAAGACGGTGATTCTCACATGTTCCAAGTTCCATCGACACAATGGGTGGAACATCAAGCCCTCGCCGCCCAGGTAGAGTGGTATTCAGTCAATGCATCTGGTTCTGTTGATAATGAAATTTCATGCTTGGAGTCTGTTTTAGGAGAATTAAACCTTGATGCGATCGTCAGTGGAGCATTACGCAGTGATTTTCAAAAGGTGAAACTTGAAAATATGGCTCATCGACTTGGAATTCATTCGTTTTCACCATTGTGGCATCAAGACCCTTACTCCCATCTTCATGGGATGATTGAAAATGGATTTAAGATGATGATAAATTCTGTTTCTTGTGAAGGTCTGGACGGTCAATGGCTCGGAAGAATATTAGATTTAGAAAATGTCAGAGAACTTAGATCACTCTCTGAAAAATATCGATTTAATGTCGATGGGGAAGGAGGGGAATACGAGACCTTTGTAGTTGGGGGGCCGCACTTGCCGCGAACCTTACACGTTGAAGGGACTGCTTCGTTTGATTCAATTCGTGGTGTGTTCACAATAACAAATGTTCACTGAATTGCTTTACGAGCAAGTTCAACTGCTTCATCGACAATTTCTCCGGAAACCCCGATGTGATTTGCCGGGTCAAACATTGCTTCAAGTTCTTCTGCACTAAATGCTGCAACAATGGCTGGTGTTCGACTGCAAACATCGATGAGTTCCTCTTTGTTTGCAACAGCGGTAAACGAGGCTTCGCGAAGAATCTCATGTGCTTCATCTCGAGCAATACCATGGTCGACTAAATCGATCATGACCTTTTCTGCCATAACCAATCCGCGTTGTGATTTGATATTCTCCATACATCGTTCGGCATCGACCCACATATTGGTCAACACATCTCGTGTTTTTGCGATGACATCTTCGCACAGAGCAGATCCATGCGATAGAGTAAATCGTTCGCTGCTCGAATTGGCAAGATCTCTCTCATGCCAAAGTAGCGCATTTTCATAGGTTGGAATAATAAATGAACGAACAATTCGAGCCAATCCAGAAGCGTTTTCAGACTTTATTGGATTCTTCTTATGAGCCATCGTCGATGATCCAACTTGTTTCTTTACGTCAAATCCTTCTCCGGCTTCTGCCAATTCTGAGCGTTGTAGGTTTCGTATCTCCTGGAGAATCTTCTCACAAGATGTAGCTACATTTGCGAGCCAAGACACATATTCGACATACCGATCTCTGCCAACCACCTGAGTTGTTGCTAGAGGAACACCAAGTCCGAGGTGTGTTAGAATCAATCGCTGTAATTCACGTGCATTTTCTCCTTGAGCAGCACCTGTTCCTACAGCACCTAGGAATTTACCCACTGCAATACGAGGCGTAGATTCGTCAAGTCGTACCAGTTGTCTTCTCAATTCATCCAGCCAAACTGCAGCCTTGAGGCCAAAGGTGATTGGAACTGCTGCTTGACCATGCGTTCTCCCAAGCATAACAGTATCTCGTTCTCGTTCTGCAACATCAGCACAAACACCAATGAGTAGGCATAATTGTTCTCTGAGCATGACAATACTATCTCTAAGTTGGAGCGCCACTGCTGTATCTACAATATCGTTTGATGTTGCTCCGAGGTGAATGCACCATCCTGCTTCACCAGCCGCTTCAGCCATGGCTTTTGTTAAAGCCATGATGTCATGTCGCGTTTCTGCTTCAATTTCTGAAACTCTTTCTTTTGTAACCGATGTAGGATTGGCTATTGATTTTACAATTTCATAATCTTCTTGAGAGACTCTTCCGAGTTGATTGTGAGCCCATATGAGTGCACGTTCAACTTCTAACTGACGCTCATGTCGGCCCAGCTCCGACCAGATGTGTTTGAACTCTTGACAGCCGTATCGATAATCGAGTGGACAGAACGCCATGAGACACGCTCAAGAAGAGGCTTCATGAACCTTACTTGAGAGCATTTTTGGAAATCGTTCCTCTAAAGTTAAGATTTATCAGGCATCATTGCTGTTCGAATTAGAATCATTGCGAATATACTCGATATCAAAAAGGATAGACCTACATAGACCGAAAGGTTGTACCACATCATTGCAACACCAACAAGAGATACGTATCCAAAGATCTGACAAATGGCTGAAGCCAAACCGAGTTTCTTAACCATTTTATCACTTAATGTTCCTTTATTCTCAAGGAGGAAGGTGTAAATTAGAAAATAAATACCTTGGAAGGGAAGTGTTCCTGCAATAATGGCTAAAGCAACCTCCCTCATTTGTGTTGGATTTGCTTCTTGTTCAATACCTTGAAAGAGCATTACTGCAGTATTGGTTCCTAATAACGCAGCCATGATGGTCCAGCGCTTATCTTGTGAAGAGGTTCTGCTCTCAACATTGACGGAATCTTCACTCATATCATGGACAGATGAAGGAAGGGGTTTGTATTTTGTCCTACGATTGAGTGATTATCGCAGACTTTGGAGTGAAAGGAATTTCTTCAGTTTACACCATAAAGCCAAGCATCTTTATGACAAATCCAGTGATGGTCGCAATGATGAAAAGCAAAATCATCATTCCAACTGGGCCATACTGATTTGTGTCCCTAATTGCTGTGGCAAAGAAGCCATCTCGGGCTACGGCGGAGGCGAATCCTTTCGCTTCTTCATAGGGAGGCGGTTCTCTTCTTGGAATACGCTCCCCTTCTCGAACTTCTCCGCTCATGATTGTGGGTTCGTATGGAAGGTCATGAGCATTGCGCTGATGTTAATGTCAAATCTATGAACTGGTTGGGATTGTTATGGCCGAACGTTGGGTGCTTGATCTGCAAGGAAAAAGAATCCATCTTTCAGTGGACGGTGGTTGTGGAGGAACAACTCTTGGTTTGCATTGTGCTGTCGACGAAATACAAGGCGGGGGGAGAGTTCTCTGGGCATCACCGGATATGCCGAATGCAACCCGTTTTTCTCAACTTTTTACATCTCTTAACATTGTAGAAGCCAGCCGTTTTCATGCGATGAATTTGATTGGTAATATGGAACGTTGTGTGGATGCAATTGTTGAAGCCGAACAGAATTTACCGAGTGTGGGTTTGATCGTTCTCGATGATTGGTGTGAGCCAACAGGACGTATTCCTTCTCGTCACATTAAGGCGATGATCGATTTGAAAAAACGGATTGATGATTCCACTACACTCCTACTTATCTCAAAGGCTGGAACCGATGTAAGTTCCAACGATACAGGTGCAATACCTCGGAGTGAAACGATTCTAATAGGTGGTGGATTTGAGATTTGGACATTACAAGAAACAGAACATAAATCTAAAATTCTTGCCTGTGATGGTACAGAACTCGTTGGAAAAATAGAGGATTCAGGCTTCATCTTCTAAGTCTTCACCGAGAAGTTCTGCCATTTCTTCGAGAGCTTCTTCATCAGGTTCATCAAATCGTTGAGGGTTTCGTGCTCCTCCTTCCAATTCGTCCTCTCCTGCAACTTTAGGAGCATGATTTTCAATCATCTTTTCTCGATTCTGTTTTGCACGAATTGCAACAAAGACAATCATTCCGATAAACATCAGAATGAGAATGAAAGTAGTTACGTACTTGGTAAGGTCGTCTGCCATGAGCGTTCTTATATCTTCTCAGTAAATATTGTTTTGATGGAGATTACTTCTCTTGGAGTGGTTTTGAGAGATGCCTTCTCGAAGACGGAGGGGGTTGGACCCAATTTTGAAATGGCGGAATCCGTTCGACTTCAACCCAACCTCGATCCGATGTTAAATTACATCTTTTGCAACGAAGACCCTGGTTTTTACCCATCGATTTCATCGACTTATTACACCTCACACAGAGAGGTCTTTTCTGTTCACTAATTGACTTCTTAACCTTTAGTAATTCAAGATGAAGAACATCATCTTCATCTCTTAGTCCATTTCCGATTAACAAATCTCCTTTTATGACCCACTGTGAGAGTAAAGCAATATGTCCACTTTGTCGAAAAGCCATCCATGTTCCTTGTGTTGTTTCTAAGACAACATGGCCCTTTTTCAGAATAGATTTGGAACGGACATAAGCTTCTACTGGTACTTCCAAATGATCTCCTGTTGCTTGGTTTGTTTGGAATACGAGTGAACCTTTGGTTGGTTCGGTATCATTCCCTTGTTCAAGAATATCGAGTGCATGCTGCGCCCCATCTTTTGTCCATGAACGAATTCCAAAAAGAACTGGAGAATTTCCTCTCGGTGCTAGAAGGCTGGTGCCCAGTTTTGGATTTCTACACAGAAATGTATCCTTTAAGTCCTCAACTTCAGCTAATGCTACTTCATCCAATTGACGTCTTCCTTCTGCTTCATTGCTTCTCCAAGCAATGGCTTCGTAGGTACACTGAGTCGCAGGCCATAGGACCGCAGCAGTTGCTCCTATCCTTCCATTTCCACCCCAGTAGCGTGTTACTTCCGGTACATTTTGAAGTTCAATTTCAGAAGATACAGCAGATTTGTAAAACGCTTCATCTGTCATTGATTCGCTTGTCCATATCATGCCAGGATCTGCTGGATATTGTGTACGTTCACTGTGGTCGCTTGTTCCAAGAACCCCTTTGAGCGATTCAACATGTTGCTGCCACCACTTGTCGAGATGAATAAGCAATTCCGATTCATTTTCAGTAATTAATTCAACAGCCACTGCAGCATTTCCTCTGGTTCGTTGTTTTGCAAATGGCCATAGCCGGACAAGCCGAGGAGTTCTAAATGACACATCATCTGGTAAATCGTTCAATAATCGGAACAGTACTTCAGTGGTACAACCACCTTTGAGGGAATCAGTATCATCAAGTCCAAGCCATCCCATTTTACCACCTCATCGGATCGTATTCATCGCCAGCATCCAATGCATCAAGAACACGAGGAATCACTTGAGGTAAACCCTGTTGTGATGAGACTTCAAACGTACGTGCACCTACTGCCCAGCCTGCTCCCATGTCGGATTTACGATCTCCAACCATCGTGTCCAATACGTTCCATGGTTCTGGTTTTTCTCCAGCCCAATCAATGTTGGAATGAAGTACACGCTGATCCCTCAATAGTTCGTGACCTGTTCGAAGCATACCTGGCCAAGGCTTTCTGCAACCACAACGATCTCGATTTCTATGTGGGCATGTGAGAATCATATCAATTACAGCATCTTTATTCTCATTCAACAATTGTTTGCGCAACTCTTCATGGATTGTGTGTAATTGATCGACATCCCATAAACCACGCATAATTGGGGATTGATTGGTTACAACACAAATCGTGAAACCAGATTCTCTTAATTGTGCAATAGCATGACCTGAACCAGGAATGATATTCATTTGTGATGGATTGTTGACATATCCTTCGCGTCCATAATTGAGTACGCCATCACGGTCTAGAAAAGCAATAGGCCCATTTGCCCAGCCTTTTCCGTCAATGACAGGTCCGTTCATGGCCAAGCCAAGTATTGGGGGTTGTTGGATTTAGTGGAGAGAGTAAGAGCAAATGTTTCTATCTAGGATACTCTAGGACCTACTATGCTGATACCAAAGGAGTATGCCACTATTTGTGGTGCTCTTGGTATGATTTTGCTCGGATATTCTTGGCATAAGCGGCACCAGAGCGGAGTCAGTAGATCTGCACAAACAGGCTGGATACTTGTCGCTCTATATTTTTTCAATGAGTCTGGATATTACTTTGAAATCGGTGATCTTGTTCTAACTGTAATGACGGCATTAGCTCTACCACTTGGTGTTGGATTGGTTATCGCTGAGGCACGTTCCTTAACTAAAAGAGACCGTGATGCTCTGAATTGGGCGAGAGGATGTATTGCTTATGCAGGAGGTCCATACCTTCTGATTGCTTCTGTACCCTGGTTCAGTGTGCTGGCTATTTGGTTCGTAGCCTCTCAAGTGGCCCTCTTTCTATCGTTTACTGGAACTGCAGACATACAACTTGGAGAGACATATGTCAACACAGATTCTGGAACGTTTCTTTGGTCTGAATGGGATGGCAATAAGTGGTTTATGACAGATTCTTTTGCTGAACACCCGTATCAGACAGAACTGATCATGGCTGATGGGGGCATGATCGGTATCAATTTCGTTCTTGCTTGTACAGCTCTTCAATCGATGATCGTCTTCATTGGTGCAATCTCTGTTCTTGATATCGATCGTAAGCGACGAATACGTGCTCTTCTCTTCACCGTCCCCATCATCCACATTTTGAACCTGTTTAGAAATGCAGGATTGGTTTGGATGCATCTCTCTTATGAGGGATGGGAATACCTTGGTATGAGTATGTTTGAGTTTGGACACTCTTATGCTTCTCGAGTCGTATCTCTCTTTGCGATGTTCATCATGGCAATTGCAATGTTTGAACTCTTACCAGAGTTACACAGACATATACTACGCTTGCTGGAATCTGTCGGTTTACGGAAACGTCAGAAGCAGCACAGTTAGTCCTTCATCCAAGGCGAGTCTGGAGAGGTTCTGTGCCAATACTTTCCACTTTGTGCAGGATATTCGATATGCTCACGGCCTTGACTATCCATCATCCCCATCAAACTTGCAGGTGGTTGTGATTCAGCCGTAAAGGAGGATTCATTACCGAAATCATACCCCTTTAATTCACTAGGAGCTTCAAAGGCTTGCATTGGTTCGTCAGTTATTGGAGCAATCGTATCGCCTACTGGTCCAAGATTAGGAGCTTCTAGCATCGTTTCTCCTCCATCCATAGCCATCATTCGTTCTGCAAATGCATCAGTTTTGTTCCATTGGTCTTGTTGCATATCATCAGGACCTCTTGAACTGCCACGTACAATCAGAACAAGTACACCAAACAGAACCAGTAACATCACTGCACCAGCACTGTAGACGACGTCATTGGATACGCTTGGGGCAAAGTCCGCATTGTCTCCAACACCATCTCCATCAGCATCGGATTGTTCATCAGGATCGTTCGGGAACTGGTCATCAGGATCCAGAACACCATCTCCATCCGTATCCATTGGATTGTAGGATGTTTCACAAACAAGCGCAAACTCACTTAATTCAAATGAATCAATGAATTCGTCTTGGTTGAAATCTAATTTAATAGATTGATAGTCGTTCTTAAATTCAATCTTATCAAAATCTGAAAGGGATAGGCTTCCATCGATTTGCATGTCAAGTAAGGCCAATTCGTTTTCACAGGAACAAGCAAAGGCTACAATCTCATTGAATTCAAGGTATGAATCATCGTTTTGATTAATTTCAGAAAATTCGATGGTTCTTCCGTCAAAGTCATCAAAATATTTGAATTCTGATGCACTAATGAGTCCATCGCCGTTAATGTCATTATCAGTCATCATTTCTTTCAAACCTTCGTCACAAGGCATGATTTCTTCTGGGTCAACAGGTTCCTCAGGGCCATTAGGGCCACCATCTCGTCCATCCCATGTTGCAACAATCGAGACTTCAGAGAAATCGTCCATCGAAGTAACGGTAATGTCAAACCTACCCTCAGCAGGGAAGTAGATGTACAATTCTTGATATGTGCCTTCGCCATACGAAATCCACTCTTCTTCACCGAATTGTCTACCAGAATCCATCATGTCCTCATCAAAGAAATCAAAGTCATCAAATCCAAAGTCAGTCTCACCATCTCCTTCAATAAGCAATTCTCCAGAGCCTCCGAATGTATTGATGATCAGGGTTTGAGTATTTCTTCCAACTTCAACGTAGAAGAATAAGTCTTCTCCAGAAGGGGCACTCAATCCATCGATTTGCTCATCCTTAAACAGTTGAACTGGAGTTCCATCATATTCCCAAATGTAGAGGTCTGCAAAAGATGCTGTAATTTCAACACCACTGAATACTGTTTCTGAATCAAGAAGAATGTACCATTTTCCGGGAGTTGGATTATTGAAAGCGATTTTATCGCCTGCTCCTGGCGAACCTGAATGATGGTCAGCTTCACTTGCAGTGGGAGTGTTCTCGATGCGCATATGGAGACTTGCTTCACCAAATCCTCCATCTAGATCCACTTCAAGTCGTTCAGTACCGGTTGGTACGTCAATGAAGAAGTATTGATCAAGTCCATCATAGCCACTCATCGGACCGTAAGCAATACCAGGTGTGAGTTCCACAGCAGTTGTAGGGTCAGCATTCGTAGGAGCGTAGTTCATGTCTGCAAGAATTGTGTAATCGTTGGCTTTTCGGTACGTATAAGTGACCACATAATAGATTCCAGGTTCAACATCAAACAAATTGACTTCCTCGTTATTTCCTTGGCCCGTAGACCAATCTTCCATAGTGTATGACGTGGTTCCGTCTCCCGGTAATATATCATCAATAAATCCGATATCCCATCCATAATCAGGATCAACTGGCCCACCCTTCGATATGGCTAACTGAATGTTCCCTTTTCCGCCATAAGTCTCGACTTTTAGTTCGGTAAGTGGTTCGGTAACATTGACGAAATAGTAATTGATTGCAGCTTCGTAATCCTCTGCTTGATTCGATTGTTGTGTGATTGGCACACCCTTGAACAGTTCTGTCATCTCTTCAAGACTTGGTGGAGCCTTTGCGAGATCCCAGTACGTGCTGACTTCGAGTTCTTCTAGATCTTGATTTGCTACAAGAGCAAACCACATGACGTCATGTTCAGGCCAAGTAAAACTTCCATAAACTGAACCATACCATCCAGTCAATTCCATATCGTAGTCCCACGGGGCAGGAATTTCATCGTATCCAACATACACATTGAATTGATCCTCTTCTACATCTTCTTCCCAATAGTAATCTGACCAAGCCCAAAAGGATACATCGAGATATCGTGTCAAATCCTCAACATCGACATAGAAAAGAAGTGTATCTCCTTCTTTGACATCTTCGATAATGATATAATCTTCATTAATCAATTCAATAGCCTGAGCGATAATAGAGCCATCAGGCATAACCCAATCTGCTCCATGAATTTCTCCATTTCGCTCAAACATTTCATCGTTTAAGGAATCACCGACATCACTGCCTTCACCTTCCCAGAACGTCCATTGGGTCATAATTTCCCAATTCATATCATCCATTGACTTGATGGTTACATCATCAATGATACCTTCGAAATGATAGCAATCACATCCTGCGCCCATACGAGCGATGTACAGTTCGTCACATGATGCTCCGGAAGTGAAACAATCATTTGAACCGAAATCGCCTACGGGTATGTTGGCATCTTCAACAGAAATATTTCCAACAGGCATTCCATCAATTCTGAATTCACCGCCAACACCCTCTATGATCTCAACTTCAATGGTTGACCAGTTATCGACAGTAACCGACATGTTCGATAATGGGTGTTTTGAGAGACTGTATTCTGAAGAATAGCCGATGTATCCCTCTGAGAGGTACATACCCCAGCCATAATCACCCTTCATGGTAATGAATCGTATTCCACTCAAATCAGATGGTTTAATTGTGGCTTCAATAAGTAATGACGCATTTGGTTGAAGACCATCATCATTTGAAATCTTAACATGATCCTCTACGCCATTAAATCGGAGTGAAAAATCTGCACCTTGACCTACTTCTACGACCCCATAAACTGGGAAGTATTCAGGATTATTTTCCAAATCGTTCCACGTACCAGGCATAATGTTACCCATGTTTGTTGAGGCGATGTGTACGTAATCTGCATCATCACTTCCAGTTGGTTGGGCTTCTCCCCAACTTCTGTACAAGAATGGCGTTCCATCATGCCAACGGTACATTCCTTCATCTTGAACATCGTTCAATCCAATCCAGATATGGCGACTTTGATTATCGTATCCAGCAAATGTATCGAAAATCCAAGCGTTTTCAAGATCTGAATCCACGGTGGTAAGATAGCCATCCAATGATCGTGCTCGGAATGCCGCATCTTCCCAAGAAGATGCAGAAAGAAGGTGATACGTCTTGTTATTTTCAGGATTCACTGCAGTATGTAAAATCGAAATTTCATCGGTGATATCAGCTTGTGTTGGTGATGCGAATACCAGCAATGTAGATGCCAATAGCATGAATGCGAGACTTGGGCCGATAATTCTCTTACGAGACTCCATGATTCTTTTCACTCGATGGTGATTGATAAGACCATTGCCTACTAGGCTCATGCTAATTTCTAATGATGGGTCCTATTATAACAGATTGGTAAAGAGATTTTACAAACTGATTATTGGAGTTTCTTGCCACCAATACGCAACTCTGTTTTGAGTGGCATTTGGTGTTCCCATGC
>QXYA01000057.1 GCA_009887135.1 Candidatus Poseidoniales archaeon | reverse complement strand
TTTGATTCAGGCATTGCGTTCAACTCAACCAGAGATTAATAGTGGAGTCGAGGCATATCAGAACATCCAGAATTTACAATCGGAAGACGTGGATCCTCTACGTGCTTCGATTACAGCCATTAAATCGGTTTGTTCAACAATTTCTGTTTCTGAGCTTTCGCCAGATCTTACTGTCATGCAGATCGCTCTCGCAGATCAGTTGTTTGGAGTTTTAGAATCGCGCAATGTTTCTGCTGAAGAACTTCATTTAGACGGGCGTCAAGCCCTTCAATTAGGAATTTGCGCCCTCTATCTTCAGAACATAGATTGGGCTTCTGCTGCCTTAGGTGCTGCTCATCAGTCCTTACCTGGCAATGATGTTGTGTTGCAAGGGCTTGAGCAAATTGCCCTACTCAAATCAGACGAAGTGATGCGGCAGCATTGGCTTGAAGCAAGACTGCGTAATGATCCAGACAATCCAGAATTGCTGAGAACCCAAGCACACATCCTCGTTCGACAAGGAGACGAGGGTGCTGAAAAAGCTGTTCGACGTTTGGAGGCTTTGGGAGTTGATACTCCAGCCGATCGATCTCTTCTCTCTGGACTGCGCCATCGGGCAGGGTCTCCAAATGAAGCGATCGAAGCTATTGAGCAAGCGCTTGAAGA
Organism: Candidatus Poseidoniales archaeon; assembly: GCA_009887135.1. Classification (GTDB taxonomy): domain Archaea; phylum Thermoplasmatota; class Poseidoniia; order Poseidoniales; family Poseidoniaceae; genus MGIIa-L2. The sequence continues at coordinate 18,405 of QXYA01000057.1, read as the reverse complement.
AGATAATCAGAAGCCTGATTATTGGTTGCAATACGCAATCTTATTGAAAGGAGAAGGAGAAAATGAACGATCTCTCGAAGCTGTTGATAGTTGCTTAAATCTTGACCGTCAAATAGGAGATGCTTGGGCTCTTAGAGCTGAATTATTGAGTATTCGAAACGGTAGAGAGGCCGAGGCTTTGAAGGCCGCCATTCACGCTGTTGCGCTCGAATGTGGTGGTGCAAAACTGATTTTATTGAAAGCGGATTTACTTGCGGAAAGTGGAGATCTTATCGGGTCAGAAACATGTCTTGAGCAGGCGGTTGAAAAATTCCCAATGGATCCTGAGTTACGTAGTATTGTCGCCTCAAGAAGACTCGCTGAAGGGAGAATTGAGGCTGCTCAAGTTTTACTTGATAATACGCCTCAAATTATTGACCATCCTGAACTTCATATCGTTGAAGGGCGCTTACATCTCGCTCGTGCTGATAGAACGCGAGATGGAACGGGTGAAACCGATAAGATCCTCCTCTCTTCTGCAATCGAATCATTCAATGCTGCACTATCTATGAATAGAGAACTTGGTGTTGCATGGTTAGGCCTTGCCCGAACACAACGATTGTTGAAGAGCGCTGACGAAGCGAGCCATTCGCTTGTTCGGGCGCGAAGGTTGTTGGGTGAAACTGATGCATCCGTATCAGTCGAATCTGCTCTCCTAGCAATTGACATAGATGATCTGAATGCAGCTACTCGTTATATCGATTCTGCTGGAATCCAAGGCAAGAGTACAACGATTTCCTATGTTCGTGGTAATATTGCGATCCGGCTTGGAGAACTCGAAAGAGCGGTTGGACTCTACAACGAAGTATTGGATGAAAATCCTAAACACATTCGGGCACGACTAAACCGTATTAGTTGCCATCTTGCATTGAACCAAGCAGTTGAAGCAAAAGCCGATGCCGAAACTCTGCTTTCCCTTGCACCAGAACTAACCGTAGCGGTATTCGCTCGGGCTGATGCTCAGTCTAGATTAGGTGAATGGGAAGAGGCAAAGGACGGCTTCAAGAATGTTCTCGAAGTTGCCCCACACCACCATCAAGCGCTTACAAAACTTGCAGCATGTTACATCGCTCTCGATCGTCATGAACGGGCGGAGGCTCCTCTGAATGAAGCACTTCGTATTGCTCCTGAATATGGAGATGCATGGCATCAAAGAGGATTGCTTTACCTCGAATGGGAACGAATGGAGAATGCACTAGGAGACTTTGAAGCTGCTATCCGTGCGGATGGAAATCACCTTGAGGCAAGACTTCGAGCGGCTGCCATCTATCATGCACATGGAAAAACTGACATGGCTTCTGCTGCTTGGAGAGGTATTCTTGCAATCGAACCTGATCATCCTTTAGCACGTAAAAGACTCAACGAATGCGAACAAAAACTTGCAACAACGACCACACGATGAAAAGCGAAGACCTAAGAATTAGGTCGTTAAGCATCTGTCATGACCATTCAAGTCGGAGACAAGGCGCCAAATTATTCATTAAAAAATTCAAACGCATCTGAGGGAAAAGAAGTTCTTACTCTCTCTGATTCAATGAATGAAAACGGTTGTGTCATTGTGTTCGAATGCAACCACTGCCCATACGTGGTAGCGAGTGTTGATCGAATCAATGCTATGTCCGAATATTGCAGGGAACGAGGGTTTGGATTCGTTGGAATCAACTCAAATGACCCTGTGAACTATCCTGCTGACTCGTTTGAAAATATGGTCAAGCGGGCCGAATCAGGTATGCCATACCCCTATCTTCATGATCCTACACAAGTAACTGCAACGGCATGGGGGGCTGAAAGAACTCCAGAGTTTTTCTTACTCGATTCTGAAGGTGTAGTAGTCTATCGCGGCCGTATGGATGATAGTCCACGCGACCCAACCCAAGCTACTACATCAGAATTGAAAGATGCTGTTGACGCATTGATTTCTGGGGCCTCCCCTGCAGTAACATCAACAGTATCAATCGGTTGCTCCGTTAAGTGGAAGTGAAGGTTTGAGTGGTTGCATACGTCAATGTGACTGGGATGATAATGACGTATGCAGAAGTTGTGGAACCGACTATTCTCCTCCAAAGAAACTCAGGCCATTCCATCTTGCTTTTCCAGTAGATGACCTTATTGCAGCAAAACAATTCTACACAGAAGTCCTAGGGTGCTCAGTTGGTAGAGAAAAGGAAGAATCCTGTGTCTTCAAATTCTATGGCCATCAAATTGTTGCACATAAAGTCCCTCAAATGCCCAAATTATCAACCAATCCTGTTGACGGAAAAGATATCCCTGCTCTTCACTTCGGTATTGTCATGGATTGGAATGATTGGCATAAGTTGAAAGGAAAATTTGAGTCTGAAAACATCGAATTCGTCGTTGATCCATACACTCGTTATGAAAATCAGCCAGGCTCACAGGCGACAATGTTCATCAAAGATCCGTGTGGTAATCATCTGGAATTCAAATCCTTCAAAGACGAAAGTGCAATCTTCGATGGTTCTTGGTAATTTATTCTCTCTCTGAAAGTTCCTTTCGAAGTAATTCTATTTGTTGAGAAAGTTCACTAATGTTCTGATTAATTCGTCGCATTTCTGTGTTGGATCCGTCTTCTGAGTCCGCTTCTAATGCGACAACTGTGTTCGTAAAAATAGCTACAAACATATTCAGGAAAGTGAAGGTTGTCATGAAGATAAAGACGACGAAATATAATCCAACCCACCAGCCTTCTGTTTCAATTAAATTCCGAACTATCCCATTCGACCATGATTCCAGCGTCATAACTTGAAAAAGTGAAAATAATGATTTGCCTAACGAACCAAAGTATGTTGCACCATCTGCTCCAGAATTTTGGAACAGTACTGTAGAAAGCACTGCGAATACATAAATCACGACCATGAGTAACGTAGCAACGGCTGTTAAACCACGAACTGAATAAAAGAGTGATTCTGCAACCAATTTTAATTCTGGTATTCTTGATACAAGTCTGAAGGCTCTAAGAACTCTGAAGACTCTGAAGACTCTGAAGACCCCGGATGAAGGGAACAAAGCTATCGCAACAATAATGAAATCGAAAAGGCACCAAGGATCTCGGAAGAAATCAAACCTCATAGCATATATTTTGAATAATATTTCCGTCACGAAAATGGACATAAAAATCCAATCGAGATAGATAAGAAAATTATTTCCATTTGGCCCCCAATCATATGTTTCAAAACCAATTGAAATAGAACTTGCAAGAATTGCTATGAAAACAATATTGTTGAATCGTTCTGAATCGACGATTTGTCGAACTTTGGAACGTTCGATGGGGAGTTTCACATTTTGCATAACGTCGCTTACGCAAGAAAGAGTATCAACTCTTTCCCTCCATTCATTGCATGGAAGCCTATCCTTCAATGAGTGGGCAACGGTCATCGTCAAGTTCTACAACATGTATGGCCCAAAGATAACCTGTTCGTACGGCTAATGATTTCTCTTCGTTTTGCATATTCTCAATACTAATTATCTCCCTGTTCCATTATCAAACTATTGAGCACATTCCATCAAAGAATTGAGATAGAGAGAAATGTTGGAAGGGATGTATGGGGAAAGACTTCGGTACCGCCTTGGGCTTTGTTTGCTTAATGTTAATGGCGCCTTTATCCGGTTGTTTTGGTGACAGCCAGGTTGACGTGCTTTCATCTGAATCACTAGAAGTATCGCCTAGTGTGTGGACTGGTGGTCTTTTCCAGACTATTAGTTTCGAAGCTGCTGGTGATGTTTCTGTTTTTATTCCATATTTGGTAAAGGATTCTGCGACTGGTTTTGTCTTTAATTCAACCGTCCTAGATATTGAAGATGGTGATGTTGTTGAGTTATCTGTTTTAGCGCCGCCAAGAACAAATCGCGGTGTTTTGTTAATTGCTGAGTTTGGTACAACCCTCTGGCCTCTACGAGAAACAAGCGAATCGTGGGGGACGTGGGTTGATCGTGGCGGCTATTCGGATCCGTTTGGAGTCGCTGTTCGATACATGCCATCTGGAAATGCCTCCTCCTTCTCGTATGAAATGCATACAGGTATCGATGTTTTACCCTATGAATTCGCAATTCTGCGTGACCAAATGCCAGCATACTCTGAAGCAGATGGTGGTCGCCATTCCACTGGTGTAGTTGACGGAAGAACAACGTACAATTATTTGTCGATGTTATCTGACGAAACCTCCGACCCTACCGATGCAGTCGATGGTGCAGTCGGGTACCTTGACCGTTGGGCGGGACAGGGTAATGCTGCCTACGAAGATGCTGCGCTACACTTGATTCAGACACTCGAAAATTTTGGTTTAGAAGTTATCACTCAGAGGTTCGTATATGATTCTTTGATGACAGGTTCTCAAAATCCCGAAGCGTACAATATCTGTGGATATCGATTCGGAGAAGTTAATCCAGACAAATGGATGGTGTTTGGAGCACATTTCGACATTGCCCCTCCTATCAATGGAGGTCTGTTAGATCCGCATATATTCGGGAGAACATACGGAACGCGTGTTGGTGCATATGACAATACGGCTGGTACGAGCATGGTTCTAACCGTTGCTGAAGCAATGGCTGGATACAGTACCCGTAACACAATGGTGTTTTGTCTATGGTCTGGTGAAGAAGGAGGAAAGCGCGGCAGTGATTTCTGGACTGATGAATGGGTAAAGGAAGAGAATCCTAATGTCGAAGTAACAAATTACGTCAATCTTGACATGGCTGGTGTAAATTGGCCTGGTGGCGGTGGTGCTCCTTGTGGAAATGGTCACGGTGGCGGCGATGGAGATTGCGACCCTCAACCTGAAATCGATCCTGATGGATATCCAAAGGACGAGGAAGTTTGGCCTATGCGTGTTTACATTGGACCGAGTTTAGACCATGATGTCATGAATCAACCAGGTATGGTAAACCTCGCTATGTGGATTGGATCAGACGCCATAGGAGTTGAAGAACAAATGTCACCTCTCATCGGCACAGGATATGATGCAGAAACTTGGAAGGTTGATGATTGGATGGCTAAAGATCGTCCCGAAATTATTGTCTACGAAGATACGACTGCTCGTTCAGACCATGCCACCTTCCAGGATAATCTCGGAACCGTCACTATGGGCTTTGGTGGTCTTGTTGATGGATATTGGTGTTATCATCAAACCTGCGATACCGTCGATGAAATGGAAGATTGGATGGATACAACGGGCAAAAATTACGGGGATGAGCAGAGTGGTAGAAGTAATCTCGTTGATGCTCTGGATACGATTACTTGGTGGGCAACGTACTCATTCTTCCATCTCGATGAAGCTCCGATTGTCAATTCATATAACCAAGAATAATCATAAATCCTTTTGTTAGAGGATATATGTTATATGCAAATATCGCGAGGAGTACCTATGGAAGATGCTCATACGCCCTTTTTGGGTTGGGTCAAATCGAATGCTTCGACTGCAAATTTGTTGTCAATTGTATTGCTCATATTCGCTGCATGGGCTGCTGTAGAAATCGTTTCAAATGTTAATGGATCTGATATACCCCCCACAACGGGAGTTCTCTCAAATGAAAATGATCCTGATGGACAACGAATTAATAATGGCCTTATCGTTGGATTAGGAGCCGTAGCTGGAACAACTGGTCTTATCTTGCAACTTCTTATTGTAAAGGATTCAGAAGACGAGGCTGTTGAAGTTGAACCTGTAGAAGACGAAGAAATTGACGAAGTTGTTGAAGATTTAATGGATGAGGGAGAAGAAGTCCCTGAGGAAGATGAAATCGTCGTCGAAGAGGAAGAAATCTCTGAGGAAGAAATCTCTGAAGAAGAGGAGAGTCTTGAAGAAGAGGAGAGTACCCCTGAGGAACAAGGCGAGGAAGAATCGAAAGAGGAAGCCCCTGCCGAAGAAAATAAAACTCCTGTAAAAAAGAGGAAATTTTGAGGTGAAAAAGAATGTGGGAACATCGAGCAGTATCGCATAAGCAATTCAAAGAAAGTGGTAGAATCACACCGACCGAAACATATGTCCAGTTGATGGATAAGGTCGAAGACGCCGTTAAAGAGGCTCAAAAAATGCCTTTTGACCATGTAGAATTCCTAAAATACATTCCACAACATGGTCCTTGGGAACCAATTCATGCAAGTGATGATACTAAGGCTGACCCTCGTACAAGATACATCGGCCCTGGACGCCCTAAGCTTCTCAACACGAACTTGGTTTTTGGTTCAACATGGATTGAGTCAGAACGATTTAAGTTCGAGCGCCGAATCTCATCCCTTTCTGATTTCCTAAAGCAGAAGACCGTGGTCAACGCAAACATGTGGACGCCTAAGCAGTTAGTAACAACGCAAACATTCTTTTTCTGTTCAACTGGTGACGAAGAGCGATTAGGTGGTTCTCTCCTAACAGGTGAAACTGTCAGCGGAAACCATCCATTCCTTGGCGGTGGCGAAGAAGGTCTTGCTGAGTGGGAACCTGTTCTCTGGGGACTCGGACACCGTGGTGTCGTTCCTGATTCAGATCCTCAAGACAAGGTCTACTATCCTTCATTGATGCATCGTGGTGTTGCTTTCAACAACAGACTTGGATGGATTCGATATTCACCTGCTGGATTTGGAAAGGATGCAAGTGGATATCTCATGACAAAGCCAACAACATGGATTCACCCTGCTGTTGACGGAAACAGAGATACTGCAACTTCATTCAACCTCCTTGTTAATCTCCCTGACAGAAGAATTTCATTCGGAGAAGAAGGAATTACTGACGTTTACATGACGACTGGAAAGACATCCCTCTACACTATGATGGGAATGATGAGTTCCTCAACTGTTCGACAAATGTTTGGAGCAGGTTCTGAAATGGTTCCTCTCGAATTCCATTGTATCGAGCCTGGACTTGATGAGTGGATTAAAAATTCCAATGATGAAGATAAGTATGCTCGATTGTTCGAAGTAACCGCTTGTCTTGGATATATGCTTACTGATCCAAAGGTTGGAACTTTAGGTGGAGCTGCAAAGCGACGACGTCTTTTGATGTACCCTCACGATCAAGGTAACCTCTTGACCTGTGTTAACGCAAGCCAAGTTGCTGACCACGCATTGAAATCCAATTATGCTGCTACAGTATTCACAAAGCTTGACCAAGCCGATTTCATGAACAGAGTTGCGCGCCGATACAAGGCATATGCTGACCTTGTTACTGCAAGTGATTTTGCTAAGGGTGCTCGATGGATCAGCCAAGCAATGATTGGAGACGAAAAGATTCTCGGTCCTAACGTACATTCTATCCTCGCCGTTCGTGGATATGATATCCTCAACCTTGACGAGTACATGGAAAGTTTCAATGATGTTTCAGCAGCTCCTGAGCGATTGATTCGAAGAGTTGTCCAATCTGTTGCGACAAACGCACTCAAGACACTATATCCAATGGATATGCTCGGAGAGAGTAGTGGTCAACAACCATTCTCTCACATCTTCGCACCTGCTGGAAGCAATGAACAAGCGCTTGTTTACTACACAGATATTCGTTTCCTCGTTCCAACATCTATCGATAAGTTGCGAATGATCACCGGCGCACGTGGTGCAGACCGTGGACGAATGCGTGAAGCATATGCTCAGTTGACTGGCGCAGATCCAATGACTGGATTGTCAATCATTGACCTCTGCCTACCATTCCTTGCAGATCTTGGAGAAGAATCCTGGCAAACCGGAACCGGCCTTAACGAAGACGAAATCATTGTTGAAGTTACTATGGCTGTTAATCCAGCAATTGTTTGGAAGAATCTCCTTGAGCCAACAACTCTAGAAATCTTTGACTTGCCTAAGGGTAAGAAGGGAACTGCTGCTAACGTTTGGGGTGACATGTTCATGACCAACGATGCACTTCACGAGAAGATGACAAAGGACGGTCAAGGGCACTATCTCAACCTACTCCGATTGTGTTACAATTGGAGTAACGATAAGGCTCATGACATCCATGGCCTTTAGACTAAATTAGCCAGCCATTTGACGAGAGTCAATGGTGAGTATGGTGTTGTCAAATAGATGATAACAGGTGTTAGGAAAACTAAGAAGAGAGTCCACCAAACACCTGCGTTCCAATCCTTTACCTTCAATCCGTCGAGAGGGCCAAATGGAATCATATTGAAAATTCCAAGGAGTAGATTCGCTCCAATCCAATAAACAACTGCATCGTAAACCATAGCTTGCCATACGAGTGATCCATCAGTAAGATATTCCATTGAACTATAGTCTTGGGCATTTGTTAGAATAAAAATGAGCGCTCCTAATGGAATTCCTATTATGAATAGACCGAGATTAACAAGTGGACCTGCAATCGCAATGTGTCCATTTTGACGTCTAGTAACGAGTCCAGCAACCATTACAGCGCCTGGGGCCATGAATAGGATTCCCAAAAAGAATGCAAGAAACATTCCGAATTGAAGTCCTTTAGGATCGGCTCTAAATTCAGCCCAACAACCATTCTTCTTGGCCACGATTTTGTGTCCAATTTCGTGAAGTACAAATGCAGGCCCAACTGCAATGAGCATGATTGGCATAGCGATGAGGACTTGTATTAGCCATGGGGAAAATCCCTCTCTCATACCCGCTAACCCTCCTGCACTCATGAATCCGAGAGCGAGTGTAAATGCTCCCGTGGCATAGAGGAGATGGGTTTTTTCAACCTCACTAAAGTGCCAGATGCCGCCTTTGTGAAGTTTCGGTTGGGTTTGAGACATAGCACGGAAGAACCCTTCCATTGGATTACGAGCTGCTGAAGGTTCATTGGCATGAACTCGATGAATGCGTGGCTGAGAGCCTGTAAAAGGATTAGTTTCGAGAATGTCTGCTCTCGGGTCCCGAACCATGGCTTTCTCAATCGTTGGTGCTCTTTGAAGGCTCGCTCGCGATGTACGAGACTTCATGAGGTTGAACATATAGGAACAATAGAATCTCATGTCGATGCCCCGTCGTGCAATGAAAAATATGGGTCTACAAGCTTGCTGCCTTCGTTGTGATGAGATTGATAATACCGGTAGTATGCGATGTAAGGTGTGTATAGGACATCATGAATCGATGAGAGATAAAATCGCCAAAGCCCCACCTGATGATGCCTTCTATCAATTTGCTAAAGAATTGTTAGCCATGTCTGCAGCACCACATCGATTCGATAATGATCCTGTGCATGGTAAAACCCTGGAAGAACAACAGATACTTGCTTCAAAACTCGTAGAAAAACCATCTCCACTCACGGAAGAGGATATTATTGAAACCTTTCAACAGCAACGATCAGCAACAAAAAGTAATCTTATCCAAGCAATAGCGAATAAAAACAAATGGAAAAACTCCCCACCGAAACCTGATGTGGCCCGACACATTGGTGAAGAAGCCTGGAAAGAAGAAGATCTGGACGATTCCGATTATCATACAGGAAGAACTGTTCCTAGTCAAAACATCCCTTCAGTAGATCGTTCTGATAGAGTTGGAGAGGATAAGAAGATGGGGGCTAGGGTTGATATTCAAGCGAAGGGGAAAGGTGTAGATCAAGAATTACTGGATATCATTGAAGCAGAAGAGATGCATCAACAGAAACAAAAGAAGGATGATTGGAAATCAACTCTTTCAGATGTTGATAATTTACTAAAAGATGATTAGTGTTTATTCATTAAATGAATAATAACTGTTATATTATTATTTTGTAAAATAAATCATTTGAGGATGTAGGAAACTCTTTGCTTACCTTTCCCTTTTGATTTCTTACCAGTAAATTCGATCTCTCCAATCTCCGATATGTTTCTGACATGTGTGCCAGCGCATGGGCACATGTCTTGTTGGTCGCCTATCGTTACAACCCTTAGGTCGTTAATGAAAGCCGGTAAAAGGTCCATATTGGTACGTTCTTGAGGCATTATTGCGTTGATTTCATCACGTGTCATTTGAGAATCTGTAACATCCAGCGCCTGTTTTATTTTCCCATTCACTTCTGATTGTAATTGAAATAACATCTCTTCAGAAAATTGAATTGGATGGAAATCAATTCTAGAACGATCAGTATGAATTTGATTACCAACGGTACGAACTCCATTGAATAGTTCGTATGCAATACCACTCACGAGATGTTGGGCTGTATGCATTTTCATGTGTGCATAACGGCGTTCAAAGTCAATTAAACCAGTCACTTCGTCTCCAACTTCCAATTCAAACACATCATCTACTGTATGTTCAATGATGTTTCTCCCCCGTACCTCTGTAACGTTTAATTGGCCGTTTGGACCATTCAGAACGCCCAAATCCCAATTCTGTCCACCTCCAAGCGGATAGAAAAGTGTTCGATTGAGTGAAATTTTATTTTCTTTAATCTCCGTTACTGTAGCTGTGAATTCTTTTTCATATGCAGCCTCAATTGAAGATAAGTACAGTCGTTCCGTTGTCATAGTTCAATCTCCATTAATTCCTTCCACAAACTCATGCCACTCGAAAATCGTTGATCACAGGACCACTTTTCTTGTTTAACTGGAAGTTTAGTTGGCATTATTTCAAGAATTTTAGTATTTGATGATTCTTTTTGGCCTCTGTACCAAGACTCCGTTAAGCCATCATAGCGTTCGAGTTGTAGTTCAGCATCGGAAAAATTATCAGTTTCAGTATCTATATGGAGAAAGCCAGTAGCAAATTCACGTTCGACATCATATCGAATACTTACATCAATGAGATTATGGTGTTTAGCCCAAGGAATCCAGGTATCATTTGTTGTATCCACGACAATATCGAATACATGCTCGCCTTCCATCTGACTTGCGCCTTTTAGATGTACAAGAATCCCTTCAGGACACTTTGTAGATGAGGCTATTCTTGTCTTATTGAGAAGAATTACTCCGCGTTTAGCGAGTTGAATATTCATTGATTTCATAATCCATTCGTGACGATAACCTGTGTCTTTTCCTTCAAATCCTTGCTCAGTCTGGAAATTGAGTGGTATGTCTTCTCGATCATGAAGAAGACTAGGCCAGATGTTTGGTAGTCCAAATTCTGTACTGTGATCAGCTATGTGAACTTTGAACCCTTCCTTGAGAGCTTCATATGCACATCCATATGCTATGAGACCTGCACCAACAATAAGAATTCTAATTAGAATCACCTACCTAAAATATTCAAAGCATCAACGGGACAGGAAGGAATACAATGATCACAATATGTGCATAGTTCTTGTTCCACGATTGCTAGGAGTTCTTTCATGGAAAGAGCATTTGTTGGACAAAGGCCTATACAAGCCCCACAGCCGTAACACCGATCATCGTCAACGACGAACTCGAGTGTCCCCATGATGGTTCCACTGGACATCACCATATTTGTTCTTCGTTATTTTGAATGTGTTTTACAGATAAGAAAACTCCACAAGAAGATATTCTACCTATTTTGCACTATAAAACGGGATATTATCCATAGACCCCTTTGTTTCCACTGGAGAGAAATAAAGCATGTCAATGAAACAACAAAACAAAAAGAAGAAACAAAAACAACAAAATCCAACAGAAGATTGTCGCGTAAAGTGTATATTATTATTGTTAAAAAGTAATGAGAAAGATGAGATCGAGTGTAGTATAATCCTCCAGTGGAAATACAGGGGTGTGACCCACAAGTTCTTCTGTCTCGGACTAATCGTCCAAACATGGTCGTTTATGCACCTGGTCGTACAACCAAATATCCATCATCTCCTCCAGATAAGGGATTAAGGTATCATTATCTTGGCGGTGGTAACGAAGTAGGGAATGTCGGGATCGTTTTGGAAGACCCTTCTTCGAATCGTTTGTTGCTTGATTATGGTCTTGCACCTACGAAACCACCACGTTATCCAGATGAAGCCCCCTATGTATCGGATGCAATTATCACCCATTCACATATTGATCATCTAGGTATGGTTCCTTGGCTTGCTTCCAATCATAATACAAATCTACATGCTACGGAATTAACTGCAGCTATTTCAGAGATGATGTGGTATGATTGCCACAAAGTATCATCTATTGAACGATATCCTTTACCATGGGATAAGAGAGATATTGATATCGCTTTAGCAGCTTGGAATACCCACAAATTTAACACTCCATGGGAGCAAAATGATTGGAAAATGGAACTTCATCGAGCTGGACATATACCTGGTGCTGCAATGTTACATGTTGATACTGGGAGTAAGAAAGTTCTCTTTTCTGGAGATTTTGATACTCGAGATTCGCAACTTGTCGTCGGAGCAAAACCTGTCAAAACAGATGTTCTGTTTGTAGAAGGAACCTATGGGGGACGAGATCATCCATCCAAAGAAGAAGAAAATCTCCGTTTCATTGAGCGAATTTCTGAAGTCGTTCAACGAGGCGGGACTGCACTTGTCCCAGCTTTTGCGAACGGACGAACACAAGACGTAGTTATGTTGCTTCACAAACACCTACCACATCTTGACGTTCACGTCGATGGTATGGGGAAACGTGTTGCGAAACTACAGATGGAACACCCTGAAACATTACGTGATCCTGCAGCTCTTGCCGCTGCTTGGAGTTGGTGTAGGAGAGTTTCAAGTAAATCTGACAGAAAGAAAGCACTTGCTGCCGATGTCATTGTGTCAACATCAGGAATGCTCGATGGAGGCCCGTCTATTTGGTACCTCAATCGTCTCCGTCATGATCCTAAAAACGCTCTTCTTCTCACAGGTTATCAAGCAAAGAACACTGGAGGCAGGCGATTACTCGAAGAAAGCCGAATACCAATTTTTGGAAATCTAACCCCTATTGATCTTGAGATAGATCAATATTCTTTCTCAACACATGCAGGCCATAGTGAAATTGTTCAGTTTGCAAAAGACTGTGAAGCTGAAGATGTTGTTATTTACCATTCAGATCCAAATAACGCTCGCCCTCCACTTGCCAAAGCCCTTGAAGAAAATGGGCATACTGTACATGTTCCAGAAAACGGTATTTCTGGAATACTTGAATGATTCATTCAGCCGAAGAGGTTGAATATACCGACCTAAAGGGACTGTTGATACTCATGGCGGCAAAAGCACCAGGCGGAAAGAAACGTCCTCGAAGGAAACGAAAGTTGCGACTCAGTCTTCGTCAAAGTAAAATCAAGAAAACTGACGATTATTCCGATAGTCTTGGGTGGTCAACAGATGTTGGTCGAACACTAGAAGATGCTCCTAAAAAAGCAGAAGCTGAGACGATTTCAATTCAATGTGATATGTGTGGTTCGATGTTAAAAATTCGAAAACCGACAAAAGCACGTTATTCAGTAACATGTTCATATCCTGAATGTGGAAACGTCATGTCTTTTGATTAAGATGAAACGAGTCTTTTTTCTTCTCTTCGTATTCATACTTCCCTGTTTGCAAGGTTGCTTAGGGACTTCTGAGGAAGTTTCCGGTCAAACAATACGCCTGGCAACCACCACCTCAATGAGAGATTCAGGATTGTTAGCCGAACTTTTACCGGCCTTTACGGCTGAAACTGGAATCGAAGTGGACGTCATTGCAGTTGGATCAGGCGCTGCTATGAATCTTGCAAAAACGAATGATGTGGATGTACTGATTTCCCATTCTCCATCGAATGAAATACTGTTTGTTGAGGAAGGTCATGCCATAAACAGAACCACATTTGCTTGGAATAGATTTGTTCTTATTGGACCATATCAATTATCTGGAAACTTAACAGAAGCCATGTCTTCTCTCGTCCGTGAAAATAAGTGTTTTATTTCAAGAGGAGATTCCTCAGGGACACATATCAAAGAACAAGATGTTTGGAGAAATGTGGCGGAGAGCAACAATCACTCATTCATCGACAACGAATTAGGATATCATCCAGATTGGGAAGGATATCAGTCGATTGGACAAGGAATGGGAGCTGCGATTACAATTGCCAATGAATTAGAATGTTGGACTTTATCAGACAAAGGAACTGCATTATTTCGCTCTAATAATATACAATTATCAATACAAGAATTTGAATCACAGGAATTGGTAAACCCTTACTCTGTTTTATTATTAGATAATGATAGATTATCAGAAACAACACTCTTCCGAGAATTTTTACTCAATAATGCCGATCTAATTGACAATTACACAGTTTCAAATGAAACGTTATTTGAAAGTGGGCTCCCTTTGAATTATAACTGAATTCAACCGATCCATTTTCCAGATTTTATTTGCTGAGCGATTTCACTTTCAGGATCAGTTTCTCGACCCTGGTGAATAAAGATCGTTCGAGTTGCTAGTCGTTGTGCTTGTAGGACATTATGGGTTGCGAAAAGAACACATCCACCGCGTTGTTTGAATTTGAGAACTTCATTCTCAATTTTTTCGACCGATAACCCATCAAGTTCAGATGTAAATTCATCAAGAATCAAAATCTTACGATTCATTGCTAAAGCCCTCAAGAAAGCAAGTCTCTGTTTTTCCCCACCAGACAATGTATCTGTTCGCTGCCTTTCTTTCTCTTCCAAACCACAAATTACTGCTAATTCCTTACCTGCGTCTGGTAAATGGTTGTGAACCATGATCGGTAATTGTAATTCCATAGCTACAGTATCCATCACAAGTGTTGGTTGCTGAGCAACGTATGCAACATCTCGACCAATCCCCAAATCATCTCCTTCGAGTCCACAGATTCTTCTCAGAAGGGTAGATTTTCCAGAACCAGATTCACCCATTAAGGCAATGATTTCTCCTTGTTTGAGTTTTATTGAATAGGAATTTAATATTCTAATCCCGTCTTTTTCTACATTTAGATTTTCTAGGTGTAGATCAAAGTTATCAAACGACTCGATATCACGGCTATCTTCTCCAAACTTTCCGTGCCCAAGGAAATGAACCCGCTGTAATAACTGAATTGATAATGCAACAAGTAACGACAAAACAAGAAGGACACCACCGAGTTGTAACGCTGTATCCATTTCTCCAATTGAGGTCTCAAGCACTACACTCGTCGTAAGGACTCGTGTTTTTCCAGCTATGTTTCCACCGACCATCAAAACAGCACCTACCTCTGCAATAGCGCGACCGAACCCCAGCAAAATAGCGTTAACAATTCCTCTACGAGCACAATACATTTCAAGCATAACTCGCCTACCTTTCTTCACATTCATGACTCGAAAAACATCTCGCTTATCTTCAGAAACACGTTCTAAAGCGCCCCATGCAACTCCAAGAATAAGTGGAAAAATAAGAAGGGTTTGTGCAAAAATCATACCTTCGATTGTAAATAACCAGTTGAGATCAGATAGCAAACCATCCTTTGAAAGAGCAAGATAAACCATGACTCCAACAACCACTGGTGGTAAACCATACAGAGCTTGAACAATGACGCGTAGAACTTCTTTCCCCCGCCAATTCGTATTTGCTAAAAGAAGAGCGAAACCCAGTGCAAAAAAAGTTGCTATTAGTGTAGCAGTCCCACTTGTGACCACTGTCCGTACGACCACATCCCATAGACTTGAAGGAGAGACCACGTCATCCCCAAACGAGACAAACCTTTGAGGTTGGCGAACCGACCCACAGCCTGAAGCACATCCTTCGGAGGCCCCAAAATGTCTGAAACCCCATACTATATTTCACTCCAAGAAGCAATTAACATTGCACACAAGTCCCCGGTTCGTATTGAAATGGAAAAGGTACCTTTAGACGAAGCACATGGGCGAATACTCGCTACAGATTTATCTTCGAAGGTCAATGACCCGCCCTTTGATAATTCAGCCATGGATGGCTTCGCCGTACGTTTCGAAGATTCAAATTCAGCACCCACAACCCTCTCAGTTGTAGCGACATCACAGGCTGCAGCTTCGGAAGATTCGATTTCGATTTCTACAGGCGAAGCAGTTCAAATCATGACTGGGGCTCCGTTACCCAGAGGAGCAGATGCTATTATCCCAATTGAAGCATGTACTGTTGATGGAGATTCAGTTACGTTAAATCAACCTTCAAAACCAAATTTCATTCGCCGTTGTGGCGAGAACATCAAGAAAGGAGTCATTGGTCTGAAAGAAGGAAGCTATCTTTCTCCACAATCAATTTCAATGTGTGCAACGATGGGATATGATCAAATTCCCGTCGTTAAGAAACTCAAGATAGGAATAATTTCTACTGGTGATGAACTCAAGTCTCCTGGAGAGACTCTTTCATTTGGAGAAATTTATGAATCTAATTCATATGGCCTTTCAGGCCTTGTAAAAGCCCTTGGACACAGTCCTATTCGATACCCATCAGTAGTTGATTCGATCGATGATCTTCGAAGACAATTCGACCAAGCATCCTCTGAATGTGATCTCTTCCTCACCTCTGGTGGGGTTTCTATGGGTGATTGGGATTTTGTTCGCAAACTCATGGAAGAGGAAGGAAACATCGCTTTCTGGAGAGTACGTATCCGCCCAGGTTCACCCCCTCTCTTCGGCCATTGGAATGAAACCCCTATGTTCGGCCTTCCAGGAAATCCAGTCAGTAGCCATGTTGTTTTCCGCATGCTTGTAACTCCATACCTTAGGGGATCGCTTGGTACCTTATTCCCAATCGATCGTATCGTTCATGCAAAACTATTGACAGATGTCCGTTCAACAAGTGACTGCCTAACCCTTCGTAGAGTAACGCTACACTCTACTAAAGAAGGGTTCCTTGCTGAACAACCCAAGCACCAAGGATCAGGAAACATCGATAGTTTATCCTCTGCGGACGGTCTTACTTTACTTCAACCAGGACAATCTGGTAAGACAGGGGAATGGATTGAAGTGCTCTTGCTCTGAGGTCAGGGTATGCGTGTAACTGTTTCAGAGGAAGGTGCGTTACTTGAGCATCTCAAGAAAATGCAACCATCCACGAGTAACAATGTTTTGCGTAAGATGCTCACTAGTCAACGCATTCAAGTTGATGAAAGCGTTATTTATAGAGCAAAACACATAGTTCAGGTGGGCCAAATCATTGAAATCTTACCACGACCAAAATTGACTGTGGAAGAGAAACAAGAAGTTTCAGCAAAAGAACACCATCTGGATATCATCCATGAAGATGAACATATTCTAGTCGTTTCAAAACCCGCTGGCCTCCTGTCGGTTGCAACAGACAAACTTGAACACTATACACTCCACAACAGATGTGTTGAATATTGTAAAACAAATGATTCACGGGGTTGGTGTTTCATCGTCCATCGTTTGGATAAGGCAACTTCCGGCATCATGGTATTTGCTAAGAATGAGAATTCAAAACGGTACTTACAGGAACAATTTGCAGAACGTCAGGTCCATAGAGACTATGTCGCACTTGTTGAAGGTCTTGCAGAAGATGGAAAGGCAACACACCATCTTGTCGAAGATAAGACCTTGAGAGTTCACATTTCTGAAGTGAAAACCAAAGAGAGTAAAATCGCGGTAACTTCCTGGCAAGTGATGAAATCAAACGATATTGCAACACTTCTACACGTTCTTATCGAAACAGGTAGGCGTCATCAGATTCGCGTGGCTCTAGCAGACCACGGAACACCAGTCGTTGGCGATCGAATGCATGGTGCTGAGACCAACCTTCACGGAAGGATTTGTCTCCATGCAACCGCTCTTGAAT
This sequence comes from Candidatus Poseidoniales archaeon, assembly GCA_009887135.1. GTDB lineage: Archaea > Thermoplasmatota > Poseidoniia > Poseidoniales > Poseidoniaceae > MGIIa-L2. The sequence goes on along the minus strand of QXYA01000057.1, from coordinate 808 downwards.
TTCTTCACCCATTCGACGATGAACCAGTTCGTTTCGAATCGGAATATGACGTGGCGTGGAACCACGGATTGAAGAACCCTTGACAACACGCTACCTTTGTTCCTATGGCTGTGAATCACGAGTGGATAGAGGTGCGAGGTGCTCGCACACACAATCTACAAGACATCGATGTTAAACTCCCAAGAGGGAAGTTCGTTGTTATCTCAGGTGTTTCAGGCTCAGGAAAATCAAGTTTAGCATTTGATACACTCTATGCCGAAGGTCAACGAAGATACGTAGAATCTCTCTCGTCTTACGCCCGCCAATTCATTGGACAAATGAAGAAAGCTGATTGTGATGGAATTGAGGGTCTTTCACCGGCCATTTCAATCGACCAAAAGCAAGGTTCGCACAACCCAAGATCTACGGTTGCAACCGTGACGGAAATCCAAGATTACCTTCGTCTTCTTTGGGCACGCATTGGAAAACCACATTGTCCGGATTGTGGACAAGAAGTGGCAAGGCGGACAGTACAGGAAATTGTTGACGATATATTTTGGAATTATGAACAACACACCATTGCAGTTTGGAGTCCTGTTGTTCGAGCGAGAAAGGGAACGCATGCTGAATTATTCAGGCAATTTGTTGAGCAAGGATACATGCAAGGACGAGTCAATGGACACGAAGTTGATTTCGAAAAGCCACCAACACTTGACAAGAATATGCGCCACGATATCGATGTTCGAATCGATCGCTTCATTCTTTCAAGAGAGCGACGCCAGAGAACAACAGAGAGTGTAGAAAATGCGTTACGTTTGGGAGGAGGTGC
>QXYA01000056.1:1112-4982 GCA_009887135.1 Candidatus Poseidoniales archaeon | reverse complement strand
GTGAGCAAAGGGTACCGACATTCTCGCCTGCGTGTGCATGGGTCCCCCTTGTGTATACCGTAAAACGCGATATGTTTTGACGAGTCATGTTAAATCAAGGTTCTCTCTGCTCATATGTCTGAGCAAAGCTTCCTCTGCAATTCAAACCGAATTAGATTTTGTCATCCAAACTGCCCAATTAGTGTCAAGATGTTCGGTTCTGTTAAATTGTGAGCAATCCTCAATTGTATCGCAAAGTAAATCTTGACGATTATGAGCAAGGACGTGAAAAATCTCTTGTAAAATTGTTTCCGAATTTACCTGATAAATTTGATTAACTGAGGTATCTTCCAAGGGTTCAAAATTTGAACCATTCTCCAACCAAACAAAGTCTCCATAATGCGTTCCATTGCCGTTAACTTCGATGGAACTGTTCCTCCACCAGTCGGATTGCACCAGTCGTAACTGATCAACTTCCCAAAGTCGTCCGACATATTTCTCTGACGAGAATACTTTGACTGGTTCGATAGGTGAACCAAAGAGAAAGGTGCTGTTAACATCAATGTCGTACCGATATTGTGTATCTTGAGTAAACACATGTGTTGCTTCAAATTTGTTGATGGCTTGAAGCATTGAGTACTCAGGATCCTCGTATCTAAAGCAAGGCATTTCAGAATAGAGTCCCATTGTAATATCTCTGCCAGTAACAATTGTTGTTTGTTCCGTGAATTCATCACCAACATCCTGGTAGACATTAGACCAATTCTCTCTTACCTCATACAAGATTCTAGATCTTGGCTCTATATCTTCAATGTTTTGTAGTATTGGCCCAACAGAAGCTATTATCAAAATCCCGATTAATACCGATGGGATTTTCCACCTCCGAATTCTCTCGCCGAACTCATCGTTGGAATGAACAATTGCTGCAGGAACTCCTATGCAGAGAAGTGCTAACCAAGGAGTTGAATAGCGAACCCATCCAAAATCAAGCACATATCCATGCAAAATTATTGCTGGTAATATGAAAAGCCAGTAATTGAAAATATATTCGCTTTGCCTCTTAGTTATCAATGCCCCGCCGTACAGTGCGACGCAAATTAAAATAGCATCCCATTGGTCTACTAAATCCGTTAAAAATATACGCGGCGAATATACTACTGTATCACTGGCTATTGCACTTGCACTTGCAATAGTGCCAGTTATTTGAGATTGTAAAGGACCTAAAATCCACCCAGTGTGGATTTGGTTTTTCAGGAGAAAAAGCGTGATGATGACTAAGTAGCCGTATGCTATGTACTTGCTTTCTTTTGTTTTTTTTCTCATTAAGAAAATTATGGAAATCCATCCCCCGAGGTAAAGATAAGGGTATTTCGTTAAACCAACTATGGCAGCGAGGGCACCAATCAAAACGTGCTTGTTCCTATCGGCCCCGTCGATTAGGTTTAGATGGTGAAAAACAGAAAGAATCATTCCTGCTACTGCTATATCGAGAAGCATTGTCCTTCCGAACATGATGGTAACAGGCAATAAACAGAAAACAGCACCTGAGATAAATCCCCACTTGGAATTGCTGAAATGTTCTCCAACATGTTGAATGGACCAAGCCGTAGACACAAGTAAGATAGTCGGCGTTGCATAAGCAGTTGAATCTTGTCCAGATAACCAAAGTTCAACAGCAGCAATCCCTGAAATTATCTCTGGACGAAACGAGTAACTCATGCCCTGATGCGTAGGTTCCCAAGCCCACCTGTCAAGAATCCGGTTGGAGACTTGAAGATGATAGGCTTGGTCATAAAAAGCCGGCACTGAATGATAGTGTGTTAAATATCCAGTCCCGAGTATGAGAATTGGAAGTATGAGGAATCTCAGGTCTTTCCATTCAAGGCATAGGTCTCTTAGAGTGTAACACCAATACAGCATCAATGCAAAACACACGGTCAGGAGCATCAGGGGAGGCAACCAAAAGTTAGCGCCAAGCGACATGATTGCCCCAATAATCATCAAAACAGGCATGAGTTGCAAAGTGATTTGATGGCCTAGGCTCAAATTATCACTCATATCTCACTCTGGGACTGGTTCTTTTTTTACAACTATGGCTTCAATTCTTAAACTCAACCGCAATCCAGGAAATGTTCCCATGCCTTCTGTATCTGCTGAGTACCTTGTCGAAGCCATCGACGAGGTTCTGGCTTGGTCAAGTTTATTCAACGATCACATGGATGTGGAAAGCGTTTTACGAAATTTACGAGTCAAAGGTTCGATCAGTTCCATTCACCAAGCCATCGAAAATACACCGCACCTCTGCGTTGAAGATGATGTTGTTTATTCAGACAAGCATGGTCGAAATCTAAACATCCAACACTCCAAAGAAGTCGCTTCAAAGCACTTCAAGAAAACAGTGGAAGTTCTGTCAATTCTCAACTCCTGCAAACAGATTACTGGACTTGCTGTAACGGGGTCTGTAGCAGCTGGCATGAACAATGATGACGGCGATGTCGATGTCATGATCATAACCAAACCAGGCTGGGTATGGAGGGTGCGAGCCTTGGCAATATACCTCTCACACAAACATCCAGGAGGCCAACTCCTTTGCCCCAACATGGTGCTTTCAGAGGAGTCATTGTGGTTCGAAAAAACGGTCTACACCGCTCGAGAGATGATGCAAATTATCCCAATTAAAGATTCGAACGGAATCACAAAATTATACGATGTAAATGACTGGGTTAAGGGGGTCTTGCCAAATGCAGGAAAAAAGCCCCTCCAACCTCTTTCGAAAAAAAGAGATTACCCGTGGTGGTGGCGAATAATGAAACTCCCTCTTTTTGGCCAACTTGCTGAATCATTTGAGGCCCAGAGGAGGATCAAGCAACTCAAATCGACATCGACTTCCGATGAAGCAATTTACTCCAAATCTGTTTGCAGAGGCCATGAAAATTCACATAAAACTCGAATTGAGGCCGAATACCAAAATGTTCTCGAGGCGATCTCATGAACGCCGAAAGGTATCACAAATCTGTCGCAGATTACTATGATGAGGAAGCAGCAAGTTTTGAATCTCGAGCGAATGACAATCATGTCTTGAAGAGCTTAAGAAATAAATTTCGAACAATTGTGCTAGAAGGTCGGGCTGAGGATCTCCTAGAAATTGGCTATGGACCTGGTCTTGATATGGTCTGGTTTTCTGAAATAGAACTGGTCAAGAACGTAAACGGGCTCGACATCACCCCTGAATTCCATAAAATTGTCCAAAGCAAAGTAAAGGAGCATCCCAAAATGACCCCTCTGCTTGGAGGCCCCGAAGATTGTTCAAGCAAATTTGAGGCCAACTCAATCGACACAATCTATGTGTTCTTTGGGGCATTGAATACTTGTGCTGAATTAGAGAAAGCAGTCGAATCAATGTCATATGTCCTTAAACCCGGTGGGAGAATTGTCGTTACGTTTGTCAATAAATGGTACCTCTTTGACATTCTTTGGAATTTGGTTATGCTGCGCCCAAAAAAGGCATTCGCTCGGTTGAGGAAGATTTGGGGGGGTTATTCCCCAACTCGTTTTTTACCATCGAGGTGTTATTCTTCACGGCAAGTCCATACTGTGTTCAAAAGACATTTTAATCGAAAACGCAGGGTTGGATACTGCATCACACATCCCGCATGGTACAGGCACCATTGGGCTCCGCATCAAAGTTTGAGAAGTAAATTGCTCTTCAGATTGGATTCCATTCTTCAGTGGACTCCCTTCTGGAACCTCGGAGAATACAGTCTGTACGTCTATGAAAAGCCAGAGTGAATTTCTTGAATCAAGGTTCTCAATCGTTTTTCTGAGTCTTGATTTTCCGAGCGGTTGTTTTGTCCATCATCCAACTTTATAGAAGCAAGGACTGATTCACGC
>QXYA01000056.1:0-1102 GCA_009887135.1 Candidatus Poseidoniales archaeon | reverse complement strand
TCACGCATCTGAAGTTCCATTTTCCGTCTTCTCAGGACACCAATTCTCCGCATTGGCTTTGATGTGACTTGGTGGACAATATTCGCAAATTTTTTCTGGCGACACCGAAATGTGAGGTTTGGATGGAACACACCTGCTTCTGGAGTTTGAACAAGACCCCATACATAGTCAGCTAAATCATCGACAGACACAATCGACATCCATTGTGTTCCATCCTTTAGAATCGGGATATGGTCCGTAGCGAGGTACATCGCAGGGAACCATGAGTCGGCTCCGAGTACCCATGGGGCGCGTACAAGGGCAATGTTATTTCCACCTGTTCGAAAATCCCGGAAGGGTTTCTCGGCAATTGAATAAGATCTTGCATATCCTGTTGGTTTGATTTCGTCACTGGGTCGTACCAATTCTTCACCTCGGTTTCCATATGTCAAACTCCCGTTTATCGCGAGAATGAATGGTTTTGAACCGCTCTCATTGACGGCTTGAATAAGATTCCCGAATGCCTCTTGTCCTCTCTTGGATACGCTGTTACGATCTTTTTCTGTACCAGCATTTGCTCGTGCGGCAATAATAATGCAATCGTATTTTGAAACCACTTGCTGCCAGTTTGTTGTTGGCTCGAGGTAATTGAATTGTTCAATTGCATGCGTTCCAAATTCTGGTTTATTCTGGTAATATGTGCCTGTAAGTTCAACGTGATTTGGTACCTTCATGGCAATGCTTCGGCCGATAAAACCCGAAGCTCCAAGCAACAAAACCCGCATGACTTAGCCTATACGTTGTATGAATTGAACATACTGCATGTGGGTGATTTTCCATAAAGAGGTCCGTTTACTCAGGTTTCATCGAACTTTTGGCCTTCAATACTGGATACTACGGTACGCAAGGAAATATAGCAATCTAGTAAAGTGGATAAATGAATAATATATGTTCACGAGGGGTTATGCTAAACACCCTTGTGTACAATAACTCTGTTCACAACGGTTCGCAGTGGGTCATATACAACGGTACCCCCTGCCACGATCTGTTCAATCTCGGGCAAGTGCGTCGATGATCATCTGAGCGCCGTTTTCCTTTGTGACTCGGAGCCAAGGCTCTACGG
>QXYA01000055.1:259-19805 GCA_009887135.1 Candidatus Poseidoniales archaeon | reverse complement strand
TCTTCGTAATCCTTTCGTTGCATATGAAACGAGGCAGGGTTGCCTTTCCAAACTTCGCCATCAGGTATGGATTTGGTTAGAACTGAACCAGCGCCAAGTACAGCGTTTACGCCAATGGTTACGCCTGCAAGTATCGTGACTCCACCACCGATTACAGCATTTTCTCGAATTGTTACTGGCTCCCATTTGTCTCTGTTTCCTGAAGGAGGATATTTATCGTTTAGAATAGTAGAATTCGGTCCGATGAAGACATTCGATTCTATTTTGGTGCAATCAGAGATGTAGGTGGAACCTTGAATTCGAGTCCCTTCACCGATTTCTACTGAGCGACCGATATGGCACATTGATCCGATAACGATATTGTCTCCAGCAACCAATCCTTTGCCAATGTAGCATGGTTCGTAAGCATTCGACGTAGCATTGAGGGGGACTTGTTTCCCTCCGATGTCCTCTTGCATAATGTTCACTCTTCCAATGAGAGTTCACGAAGCAACATCTCAACATGCCCCTTCGCTCGAACATTGTATCTACACCATTGGATTGTACCGTCAGGGCCAATCACAAACGTGGAACGCACACATCCCATGTATTCTCTTCCGTAATTCTTCTTCATGCGCCATGTTCCGAATTGATCATGCAGAGCACCTTCAGTATCAAGGAGGAGCGGGAAGTTCAACTCTTGTTTTGAGATGAATTTTTGGTGAGACTTTTCGGAGTCTTTGGAAACCCCGAGTACCTCGTAGCCTTCGGATTTGAGTCTCGCCATGTTATCTCGGAAGTCACATGCTTGCTTCGTGCAGCCAGGGGTTGAGTCTCGAGGATAAAAGTACAAAACCACACTTCTTCCTTGTTTTATGTAATCGGAAAGAGTATGCGATACTCCGTTTGAATCAGTGGTGGAAAAGACAGGGGATTTCATACCGACTTCGAGGGTTATTGGTTCGGACATAGCCTGACGTGACATCCATTTGTCATCAATGCTTGGTTTTGCCCTAGTTTTCATGTTAAACGAGATACTCAAAGGCTATGCATTCCGATTGATTTTTAATGCATATTGAATAAACGAGCAGATTTTGCCAATTGTTTGATAAACTGTCCCAATGCACATGACTTCATGGCGGGTCCGAGCATGTCGCGAAGATGCCGCAAATTTTCCAAGAAGATTTCTCGTGCCAAGTCAAAATACGATCTTCAGACTATTGCTTCAACCATTCAAAGCGAGTTAGATCGCAGGAACATCACCTACGACGAAGCCCTCACGCTTGGGAATTTCATTCAAAATCGAGCAGACCAGTTGCCGGGGAATTCACTTGTCTATGCAGTATCTGACAGGGACGCTTATCGCCGCACGTTGGAGATTTATCTCCGAGACGCCCTCCTCACTCGAACCGAACAACTTCTTCTCTGGGAAGAACGCAGACGATTAGGAATTACAGACGAGGAGCATGAACGTCTCTTGGCTCAATTACTAGAGATATGGAAATCTCAAGGTAAGTCAGTAACGATTCAACGATTTGAGAAAGCAGGAGGTTCATCGAATGCTTAAGCAGAAGGGAATACCTGTTCTTCTCGTCACCTTATTCTTGATTCAAGTGGCTTTGCCGTTTGCTGATGCTACTGAGACATCCGGTCGCGCAGGACCTGATTTCCAAGTGACTGCTATGAAATTCGATGGTGCAGGTTCGGTAATCAACGGGTCGTTAATTTTGGCTCCTGATGTCCATACTGTTCGTATTGATGTATCCAATGTTGGTACGACTGCAGGCAGTGCTTTCCTTTCCTTGGTTCACAAAGGATCCCCGAGCGCTGCGGAGAGTACTGTCGACACGGTGGATCTTGGTTCCATCGCTGGTGGTTCTGCTAGTACAACTTATCTGTTATCGTGGACGGCCACAACAGGACCTTCACAAACCCTCTTCGCTCGAGTTTCAAGTGCAAATGATGGGAATCCCGCAAACAACGAATACCGTAGGGATTTCAACGTTGAAACCCTCCATGAAGCGAATGTCATAGCAGATACCTTGCCAACCATTGCTCCCGGAAACGCAAATGTCGTTCTAAATCGACAGAGCCACTCCTTTGAGACCACCATTCGAAACGATGGTGTGATGGCCATAAATGCTGTAATGCAATTTGTTCTTACAAATGCCTCAGCCACGCCTTCAACAGTGAGTATCTGGTCCAATAATCAAGTCATGCAGCCAGGTTCAATTTACGATCCTTCGGAAGGAGAGGTCCTAACAGGCACTTTCTCTGCATCTTCGCTGAGTGGTCTTTGGAACATGTCGATTCAAGTCGTTCTCAATGGTACTGGATGGACCCAAACCCAAACCTATCAGCAATTTGATGTTGTGTTTAGTGATTACATTGCCGAAATGGTCGGCCCTTCAGATCGCACTACATCACCGGGTGATTCTGCTAGTTTGTATTACGTCATTCGGAATACTGGCAGCTCTATTGACTCGTTCAGTATTGCAGTTTCCAGTACATTAGGATGGGCATCAACGGATCTCGATTCGACAATTACTCAGTTTGTTGGTATAGGAGAAACGTTGACATTAAGCGTCCAAGTAATCGTCCCTCAAGCAGCTCTCTTGTCACAGATTGACATTGTAACGCTGTCGATTACATCTGCTGGTAGTGGTTATGTTTTGTCCGAAACAACTCGCATCATGGCGGGAGAAAATCTCCAAGCAACCGTCGACATCATCGACACGACAACGATGGTTGTGCCAGGACTCTCTCAAACCATGTCCTTCACCGTTGAGAACACAGGTAACGCTCCTACTTCGTTTGACCTTGTTTCAGGCCTCTCGGTCAATGCTCTAAATTGGGTTCACAATATTTCGATTACAAACACAGGAGAACTGCAAGTTGGTGAAACCGTTACTGGATTCATCACCTTGGAAGTCCCTCCGATTCAAATGCCCCTTGATCCTGCAGAACACAATCGTGCTGGCGATAGCCTGAGTGCATATATTTTCGCTGAAGCAGTTACTGGAAGCATCCCTACATCCGATACCGGTCAAATTGAAGTGCGACCAGTCATCACAATCGATCCTGGATTGCCGGTGGAAAGCATTACACTAAGCGAAAGTGATGTCCTCAGCGCGGGTCAATCGACAGGATTTAACGAGATTCTCGCTCTTGACGTACAAGTACGACACAATCTTGCTTCTGACATCACTGAAACCGTGGATGTTGCAATAAGCGTAGGGGACATTTCCTTCGAAGCCGCATCGTCTGGAGGATTTAACGAAGTTGATCGATGGAATGCAACGTTGACTCCAGAAGAATCCTTGGGCCTTTCTCTAGGAGATAGTTTCGCAGCATCGCTCGGTGTTCAAAGTCAAACAGGCCAAGTTCCACTAGCGGGAACTATTAAAATTCCAGTCACAACAACTCCTACTCTGGGCAATGTGCATGTTGCTAATGCAGTATACTCTCCAGCCATTACTCAAGAACTCTCGATTGTTATCCCAAAGGTCATCGATGGGGAAATTACAGAAACTGGCCCACTTCCAGCAAATGTTGGCATAGATACTGATTTCATGTTCACGTTTGGAAATACTGGCAATGACCGTTCTTCCTATCGCTTAGAAATAGTTCAAAATTTGCCTGCTGGGTGGGATGCAAGTCTTACGACTGCTAGTCCAGATAACACAATAGTGGACCTCGCTAGCGATTTAGAGGACTATCCACTATCATCCGGAGCACATCTCTCACTCGTCACTCTAACGGTAAAGACCGACCCATTGGCTCAAGCAGGCTTAGATCAACCCCTTACTATACGCTTCTATGACCTCGATACCGGAGCTTATGTTGGCGAGCAAACTATGGATATCCGAGTTGGTGAGACTGTAAGTGCTTCACTCACACCTACGAATCAAACGATTGAAGCAACACCGTACGAATCACCTTCTGCCTTCGTTGTCATCAAGAATACTGGGAACGGCCCTACTACGTACAGCGTTTCTCTTGATGATGGAGGATATGATGACGTTGCATTTGAACTTGATACGTCAAGCAGTGTTATCATTGCTGCAGGATATGAATCCTCAGTTCGTGTCAATATTAATCCAACACAAGAAGCGAGCGCAGATAAGTTCTATATGGCAAATTTGACAGTTTCCATGATTGATGAAAACGGTACTTTAGTCGAATTGTATGCGAATATTGTTGCAAACATGTCCGAAGTCCACGATGTTGTCCTCAGCACCCCTGATAATCTCGCTGCAGTTCCAGGTACCATCGTCACGTTACCGTTTGATTTAGAAAACACAGGTAATCTTGTTGAAACAGTCAATGTAAACATCTCTGTTGATGGGGGATGGGATGCAACGCCAATCATCCAATCCTTCACAATTCCAATCGATGGTACTTCATCTGGTACATTTGATATTACAATCCCAGCACTTGATGGCACAGACAACATGCTCAATGGGGCAATCCATGATGCTAACATTACAGTGTCAAGTACTGCTACGGGGGAGATCTATGTTGAAAGCAAGGTACAACTCCTCGTCGCCCCAGTTTTCACGTACACACTCGATGGATGGGGGAGTGAATATTTCTTCCACCAAGGCGATAATCGTGAATGGACAGCAATCATAACAAATACTGGAAACCAAGATGTTGTTGTAAACGTTGGATACCAAATCTTAATGCCTGGTCTTACTATTGAAAGCAATGACTGGAGTCTATCTACATCTCCTGCGCAGTTGTCGTTACCAAGGAACGTCCCAGTATTTTTGGAAGTAGGTGTTAATGCAGTAGAGACTAATCCAGATTTGACAACAGCAGCTGACTTCCGCATCACCCTTACTCCCACAGATGTCGATATTGATGGCAGTGGGGAATTTACAACTGAATTGAAAATGAAGCGTTTGTTCGACATAGGCTATGCAAATCAACTTCAAGCTCCTGCTAATAATGATCCAATTGCAGTCTTTATACCATACTCTCACATTCCTTCATCTAATGATGCACCTACAAATTACTCCATAGAAATATGTGGGATAACTCGTCTATTGGACTTTAATGCAATAGGCCTCTTAGAGGATGATTATGTTTGGAATATTTCCATCATTAACCTCGAAGGTACTGAATCCACTCACTATCTTAACTTGACACAGCCATGTGTTCCTGGAACAAACGTCATCGAACTACCTGAACGTGTCAAGTATGTGCAATCACCTCCATTGACATTCATGGTCAAGGTACCTGACCGACCTAATATCCTCCCCGGTGATGGATTTGACCTTGACATTCGTCTATACCATCCAGATGAGCATAATGGCTACACCGTATACACCGAAGAAACCTTCACATTTGCTCTGGATGAGTATGCTGATCCAATGATTGATAAATTCTCTCAACGTATTGTTGATGCTGATGGTAACGAACTCGATGAATTGATGGAAGGTCAAACAGCATATCTTGAATTCACATTAAAGAACGAAGGTACAGCATTAGCATTGGGCGTCAATTCAAATCTTGAGTGTACAGGGCTCGTCATTAACGACAAAACACCTGTTGTCCCCTTCTTACCTGAAGGGGCTGAAGAAACTCTTCGTTGGCAGGTTACTGGTGAGACTCTTGATTGGTGGGAGCAAGGTGTAGATGCAGATTGTACAGTCTCGATCATTTCTTCCTATGCTTTGGGCAACATCGATGAAAACGACGTAGTATCATTTAAACAAACAGTAGACTCAAGTGCTCCAGCCCCGATTACGGTCTTAGCCGGCTTTGGAATTGCGTTGATCATCACAATTGGATTACTAGGTCTTACCAATCAGAATGAGAAATACAGACTTGGGGCTGTTTACTCAGGTGTTATTATGCTTGGATTCTCTTTCCACTTGCTTGACTACGTGTGGTGGGGTCCAAGCATTATCGCTATCACCGCACTGTGGGTATGGCGTATGGCATGGCGAAGCAGTGAAGAATTCAGATACATTCACGAAGATTACCAGCGTGCCCGAAAAGGTATCTCTACCATTTACGCAGACCACTTCCAAGCGCTGGCTGATTCAAGAAGGCAACTTACAGTTATTCTCAGCCTTCCTATTCTTGGATTTGTAGCAGTCATTCTTGGCTTGCCCCCTCAGATGTCTCCAAACGAAGCAAATTTGATTTCTCTTGTAGGCTATATTCTCCTCTCAACAATTGTCGTTTGGATCATCCTCCGACGTTCCAACAACATGTATGGTTCACTCTACGGCCGCTTAACTGACATCGAAGTCAAAGCAACAAGAATCGAGCGTGATCTCGGCGACCCTGCACGTTTACTCAATGACCTTGCAATGGAAGGGCTTGACCTTTCTGCAATCATTGAACAGCCCCAATCTGCAGTTGCGGCTGAAACAAATGAGGAGGTGATATCTGATGGCGAAGAGCAAAACTGATGATGTCGATTTCTCCACGGATTCAGAACTGGAAGACGGTGATTTGGCAAATGCACAAGCTGCAATTGCTGCTTCAACAGAAAGTGCACAACGCCTTATGCAGGCAAGCAGAGAACTCGAGACCCTCGTTCAAGGTGTTGTAAGTGATGAAGTCAATTCATTAGCTACGACTGAACTTGATATGCTTCAAGCACGTTCATTCCTCGAAGCACATCGACTCCGAAGAGCACGTCGCAGTGTTCGAAAGGCTGAGAAAGCGCTCGAAGTCCTAGAAGAAGATGTACTCTATCTGCGTAGAAGTATTGCCATGCTTCACCGTTTGTTGCGAGAGAAAGCCCTTGCTGAAGAGGAAGTAGAAAACGTTCTGCGAAGACTCAGAAACGCCACAGGTGCTGCTGAAATCGGAGATGTTGGTTATGCAGCAACAGAAGTTGAATATCTTGTTGATGATCTCATTGGTGGTAACTCTTCTACACTCAATCCATTCTTGTTCAGACATTTTTGGTTATCCGTCGATACCCGATGGCCAGCAGGTGGGGAGACGGGAGTTCTTCTCGTCCGTATCATCAACGATGGAGACATTCCACTGCCAATGATGCGATTAGAACCTCCAGTGCCGAGAGGATGGATCTCGAATCCATCGTTCATCGACGTACCTGTCATTGGTCCAGGTGGTAACTTACCCGTTCGGTTTGAAATCAACGCTGATCGCCGTCATGGTTCAGATGAAATACCCCTTTCTCGAAAACTTTCAATAGCCACTGGGTATGAAATGAGGAATGGTAATGTCATGGTAACTATTCGTGCTCAAAATCGTTCGATGGAACCTCTCTCAGATGTTCTCTTCAATCCTTGGCTCCCCCCAGGCTTTACAGCCGACAAAGTGCCATTCATTGGCAGACTAACTCCAGATGAAGTAGCAGTAATACGCATGCCACTTCGCATCGACTTGGGTCAAGGAGGTGCTTCTTGACCCCATCCATTTCCAACCTCTTTGTGAGGAAGGACGAGTAAAAAAAAGGTGATAAAATGAAAAACCAAAAAGAAACGAAGCAAGACGAACTTGCTGCAATTGGTATCGGTGCAATGATTGTATTCATTGCATTGATTCTTGTTGCAGCAGTCGCAGCAGCGGTCATTATTCAGACCGCAGAAAAGCTGCAACAGAACGCACAAGCTAGTGGTGACGATACCCAAGAGCAGATGTCTACGAAAGTAACTCTGATCAACATCATCATCGAGGCAACAACCGCAGCCCCTGCGAATCACGATCTTTTCGTGACATTCGAATTGGCTCCGGGTTCTGAACCGACCCAAGGTGATGACATAGGGTACACCGTTATTTGTGAGAATGCAGCAGGAACTGATACTGTTTTCGCACAAGGTGACCTTACTGGTGCAACAGTCCATACTGCCGACGGTGCAGGCGCTGGTGCTATTACATTGAATCCAGGAACAACTTATGTGTTCGTAATGGAAATCGATGAGTGCGCTCCAACTGCAAACAATGATGACGTTCTAATCCTCACCGTCGACGGTGGAGGAGCAACATACGAGGAATTACAATACGGCAGTTCACCATCTGTTGGTGACGTAGTAGTTTGAGGTGATTTTATATGAAGAACACACAAGAAAAGAACATGAAAAACGATAACCTAGCTGCAATTGGTATTGGTGCAATGATTGTATTCATCGCACTTATCCTTGTTGCTGCTGTAGCTGCTGCGGTCATTATTCAGACTGCAGAGAAGTTGCAACAGAACGCCCAATCAACTGGAGACGATACAACTGACGAAATGTCTGGTAAAGTACAGATCCTCAACGTATTCGTTGATGATCCTGCTCAATCATTCGTCGTCTACTTCCGTCTAGCGGCTGGATCCGATGATACTGCTCCAGGAGACATTCTTTGGCAAGTATTCTGCGAAGATCCTGATGGCGGTGCTGGGGCAACTCCAGCCACTGACAGAACAGCAGGCGAATTTGACGATACTATAGGTGCCGGAGGTACCAGTTTGGTTATCCCTCTTGACGCTAACGGTGCTGTTCCAGCAGTAGCAACAACTGTCGAAGCAGGTATCTCTTACAGAGTTTCACTCGACGTCAACGACGATGTTGACCAAGATTGCAGCCCAACTACGCTTTTCACTGACAACACTCGTGCATCTATGTACGTTCACGTTGTTGGTGGCGGTTCAACCTTCGATATTCTGAAGGTAAATGACGATTCACGCGGTGCAGTGGTGGTCTGAGTCGGCCTGCGTAATGTCTTACCTTAGGGTATGACAACGCAGGAGGTTGTACCATGGCATGGCCATTTAGTGGCAGTGCAGGGAACGACCGGGATGCAGACACTGAACTCGCTGAAGAGCGCTTGAAGATTATGGCCAATGTGGCCATTGAACAAGTGCCTCTCCCTGAACAAGGGGAATTGAGTGAAGAAGATGCTTGGACCATTTCACCCGGTCCGACTCGAGCACGCCTAAACAGTATAGGATCTGTACCAAGTGTAACAGCAACGCTAGCTCCGGCAGCGCCTGTTAACGCTCAGGTGGATACATCTGGATTAGAACGAATGATTAGCAGTCGTCTCGACATGGTCGAGGATGTACTCCGCTTAGTAGAGCACAAGATGGAGGAATCCATCTCTATCCCTACTATAGTTGATGGAGAACCATCCGAAGAACTTGGAGTCGAAGGGGCTGATGATCACTCTATCGATGGAATGACTGGCGATACAATTGTCACCGCTGATGGGAAAGTACTTCCTGTCGGAGACGGCGTTGACCGCCTACGTCATTCTGATGAAGCACGACTTGTTGAATTGTATGAAGCACAAGCACTTGCTGCAAATCCATTCCTTGCAAAGGGCTCTTACGAGCAGGCTGCAAACGATGGTGTTGGAGCAGCAATGGTTGCCGCCCTCTTATTGGATAATCTATCCGGTATGGCAGCAGTCAGTTTTGCTCAAAAAGCAGTTCAAAGCGGTATGTTGAGCGATATTGAAGGACGTTCAGTCCTTGCAATTGTTCAACTTGCAGCACCTGGCGAAGCGGAATCTGCATTGAATGATCACCTTTCACATCGAAAGTTGTTGACATTCTCTGCAATCGTTGAATCTTGGAGAAACAAAACTCCCTATTCGGAGGAATGATACATGGGTGGTTCGGTCGGAATCGGTGCTCTCATTGTTGGAACATCACTGATGTTGGTCTTTGCGCTTGCAGTGCAAAGTCTTGACAGCAGGATGGAAACCAGCCTTGAGGTCATTGAAGAGGCCGGAGAACCAATCCCATCGTTCCAAATCGATGACGCCACATTATGGGAAGGTGCGGTTTTGACCGTTACCGTCGCCACCAATGGAAGCGGATATTTGGATGGAACACTCGTTGAACAAAGTGGATCTGGAGGGTTCTTGGGAACCTTCACAGTCGATGCAGCAGGAGGAATAGAAACCGTGACGATCACCAGTCGCGGGAATTACTCGTCCCCTCCGACTCTTATCGTCGATACATCAGGCCAACCACTTACTTCAACGGGTGCCACATTCACATCGGATATTGGAAATTTCATTTATAGCAATCTAACCAATACAGGTCCAGTGACCATCAAGAATCGAGAAGCTTGGCTTTTCCTTGATGGCGGAACTGCCGTAGAACCATCCAATCTTGGTTCGGTTACAAGCGGTACTACCACGCATTGGTATCCCGGCGAAACCATTCAACTTGAATGGGCTGAGGACGGTGCTACAACATACGACCGAATTTCATTGACATCCAATGGGTTAACCATGGTAAACACATTAGCATGAGGTGACTAAATGGCAGACGGCGGAGCATCTTCTTTCATCTTTCTGACAACAGCATTGCTGGTTTCAGGTATTGTAAGTGTCGTTCTCATCAATGAATGGGGAGACATGGCAAAAGCATCACAGGATCAAACCCGGGCAATGGAAGTTGACCAAGCTACAGGTCTTGGATTTGCAGGCGATCCAATGATGGTTGCATACAATAGCACCTCAAATCCAGATGAGATGACATTTTACTTGCAAAATACAGGGACAACTCTCCTAGATCCAAGTACGCTTGTTGTTCTCGTTGATGGAAAAACTGTTACTTCAACAATTGCGACGACAATTATCCCAGGTGGTTCTGCTGACTGGGATTCAGAACACTTGGCCGAGGTTACGGTCAATTCAACAGCATGGTCTTATGCCAATGGAACAGATGTTTCCTTAACGGTTATCGTCTCATCCGAGGTTACCAACGGTTATCGTGGTACTGACACAATCTCACTGGAGGTGCGATTACATGGTTAAGAGATTAGATGAAAAACCAAAACCAGTTGAGGATGGATTCCCTTACGATGTTGAAACAGACAGTCTTGCTGATTCACTTGGTCTTCGACTCCCCAATCGCAGTCTCATTTTATTGGCTGGTGAAGTTGGTGCTGGAAAGTCCTTGGTGAGTCAGAGACTGGTTCATGGGCTTCTCGAAAATGGAGTCAAGGTACTCGTCATCACAACAGAATTAACAACTCGTGGTTGGATTGAACAAATGGAATCAATTGGGTATGGTGTCACTGATGCTTTAACCAATGGTAATTTGATGATCTTTTCGCGATTTGGTACAGTCGCAGAGCCAATTCCAGATGTTGGTATTGATCAAGTTCTGGAAAGTGAAGCAATCGAAGAAGCAGATATCATCATCATCGATGCTGCAAGTTCACTCATGCCCAATGGCATGAATGATCAAGATAGATTCAATCTGATTCAACGACTACGACGCATCGCATCTACTGGTAGAAGTATACTTCTAACAGTTGATCGAGATGAAATGGACGACAAACTCCTACACTCGATGCGTACTAGCGCAGAAGTTGTGCTCGATCTTACAACCAATCTGATTGGTGGAGACTTGAAGAGAACCATAATCGTCACTCGCTATTTGAGGGCTGCAGGACCTGTTCAATCAACAATCGGCTGGAGAGTTGAACCGAGTATGGGCTTCATTGTCGACATTACGGCGGTAAGCTGAGGTGTAATTATGGCTGATGAAGAACTCAAATTTGCACGAGGTGATCTCGCATCTGTTATGGCTGCACATAATCACGTAGCCGAATGGGTTAACGACTTTGAAAAGAAATACGGTTCTCGGCCAGTCTATTATGGCCCACTAGATCGAGATGCAAAGAAGCAACGCCCTCTTAATCTCATTTACATCACCAAAGAACCTGTTTTCGTTCATATTTACGAACCTCCTGCCGATGAAGATGGAGGAGGACAAGTCCTCTGGTTTGGTCTTGAACCTCAATTGAATGAGGAAGAAGAAAACATACGACGTGATTTGGTTGAGACTCTTCTGCAGGAAGCACCTTCTGCTCCGACCTTCACTACTGACTCGGAGTTTGAAACAATTCTTGGACAAATGATTGACCGATATACAATCTTAGACACTGAAGCTAACATAGGGACTCGACGTAGAGGACGTATTTGGGAAATAGTGGGACTTGAGGACAAGAGAGTCGTCGTTTCTAATGCTCAAAGAGACCGACTTCGATATATTATTGTCCGCGACCTGATCAAAAACGGGCCACTTGAAACTCTTCTTTCAGACGAGATGCTGGAAGATATACACTCAGTAGGACTGAAGCACATTCACATGGATCACAAAGTATTCGGCACTGTTGCTTCAAACATTCGATTCCGTGAACGAGATACACTTGCCCGTTACCTTCGTTCGATGTCTGAACGTATTGGGCGTCCAGTATCAGATAATAATCCAATTATCGACGGAGCACTTCTCGATGGTTCACGTATTAACATCATCTTCTCAGATGACGTTTCTATGCTCGGTCCATCATTTACCATTCGTAAATTCGCAGAAGAAACCATTTCCATTACCCAATTGATTCAGTGGGGGACGATGAGTTCTCAGGTCGCTGCATACATCTGGCTGTGCCTTGAATATGGAATGTCAGTCCTGGTATCTGGTGAAACAGCTTCCGGTAAAACAACAACACTCAATGCAATTCTTCCTTTCATCGATCACAACGTGAAAATCTATTCTGCTGAAGACACTCCTGAAGTAAAAGTTGCTCACAAAATTTGGCAACGATTGGTTACGCGTAGTTCCAAAAATGAAGACTCGAGTGTTGAAATGTTCGATTTGCTCAAAGCTGCTTTACGTTCAAGACCACGTTACATCATCATTGGTGAAATACGTGGTGTTGAAGGAGCTACTGCTTTCCAAGCAATGCAAACAGGTCACCCTGTTATTGCCACATTCCACGCATCTTCAATTGTCAAGATGATTCAACGTTTTACTGGAGATCCAATCAATGTCCCTATCCGTTTCTTTGACAATCTTAATTTCGCAATTTTCCAAGAAGTTACTGAAACAAATGGTAATCTTGTACGTCGTATTACTGGTGTGGATGAAGTTATTGGATACAACAAACACAGTGACGGTGTCTTGACCCGTGGTATGTTCGAATGGGATCCTATCAAAGACAAGCATTATTTCCGTGGAATGTTCCAATCTCACCTTCTTGAAAATAAGATTGCTGCACAAGCAGGATTTGCAAATAAGCGTGACATCTATGATGAAATGTTGCGACGGTCTTCTGCACTCGACAGAATGGTAAATCGTGATTTAACTCATTATGACGACGTATTTGGTCTTCTAAACGTCTATTACAACAGTGGTTGGGAAAATTTCGATAGTGCTGTTGATAGTTGGGTTAGTCAAAAAGACCGATGAGGGAGGGATGATTTATGCAACGAATGCCGATGTGGCAGATTGCCATCCGTCGGCTCGATATGCCGGTTAGCCGGTTTGTGCTGCTCTTCGTTGGTGGCGCTTTTGCTATTGGCCTCATTTTCTCATTATCCATTATTTTCCTGACCGGAGGTTTGGCAGAGGGAGCTTTGTTTTCTGGGTTCTCCGGAATCCTCTTGTTGATTCTCTTACCAATAATCGCTGCAGGAGGAGCAATGGCTTTCCCGCTTTTAGAAGTGACTCGATCTGCAAATATGATTGAACGAGAAATGCATATGTTCATCACTCGAATGGGTATTTTATCTCTTGGAGAGGTTGGTGCCCAGACTATTTTTGATATTCTTAAACAAATGAGGGATTACGGCGAACTGGCATCCGAAGTACAACGTATCGAGACCCTTGTTGACAAATGGAATACCTCCTTGCCAGAAGCGGCACGTATTGTAGCACAACAGAGTCCAAGTCCACTCTGGACGGATTTCCTTGACCGAATGGCGTTCTCGATTGAAGCCGGACAACCGATTGATGAGTTCATGCGTTCAGAGCAAGAAACAGTTGCTGAACAGTATAATACTCTCTATGATACCAGATTGGAAAGCGTAGATAGAATGCAAGAAATCTATGTTTCCTTGGTCACTGCTGGTCTTTTCGGTCTGATTATTGCAGGAATACATCTCGTTTTGTTCGAAGTGGGTAGTGATAACGATGCTCCAATTGAAGTAGCAGCAAGACTTCGTTACCTACTCCTCGCATCGTTCCTATTCCTCATTATTCAAGCAGGAGCAATGGTTGCCTTTAGAGCTACAATACCTCGGGACCTCATCTTTGCTCGCGATGAACTCGATACTCCTTTCCGAATAAATTTCAGAAGAGCGTTACTTGCATCGGGGGCGGTTTCTGCAGTCTTACTGTTAGTGACCTTCTATGTCGTGGCAAGTGCTTGGGAAGAAATCAGTAGTCAATGGGATCGATATGGGCTCATTCTACTCGCAGCTCCCCTTTCACCTCTCTTGATACCTGCTTGGTTGATTCGAAAAGAAGAGACCAATGTTCTGAGAAGAGACGGTGCTTATCCCGATTTCATTCGTGCATTGGGGGGAACTGCTCAAGCAAGAAGTGCTGAACCATCAGCAACGATCAAAGCACTAAGAGGTGTTGATTTTGGTATGCTTGATTACTCCATTGACCGACTTGAACGGCGTTTGTCGACCCGTATCGATTCAGATCGGGCTTGGGATTACTTCAATGCGGATACCAATTCTGCGGTAATTTCTCGTTACACTCGAATTTACATCGAAGGATCACAATCATCAGGTAAGCCCGCAGCTACTGCTGAGATGGTATCTCGTTCCGTAGGTAATCTCCTCTCTTTACGTCGTCGACGTTCACTTTCTGCAAGTACTATGTGGGGTGTTGCCCTTGGTCTTCTTATCGCCAGCGTTACATCGCTTAACGTTACAATTTCAATTGTTCTTCAGCTCGGTGAAGCCATTGCAGGTGTAGCAACTGGCATGACAGAAACTGACGTCGGAGCATTACAAGACTTTGGTGGTGGTATCGCTCTGCCTGTTATGGAAGATGCGGGTTCTGTTGATGACAATATCCGAATGTTCAAGGTTATTGTTTCACTTCTGGTGTTAGGACAGATCATTGCTGTCTCTGCTATTGCAACACGTCTTCGGGGTGGAGGTAAAACCAGTGCTGCTGGACAAGCAATTCAGTTGCTTTGGATTGCAGGAATAACCTCTTGGATTACTGCCGTCGTTTTGGATAGCGCTTCCTCAGTGTTTGGTATCTAATCCAAAAGAGTATATGCTGTCTCACTGAATGGTGGTACATGCAAGCCCCGCTACCAGGTCCTCCTGCACAATCGACCATGTACCATCCACCTCAACAAGCCATGATGAGTGGTGGACTTTTTTCTCTTCACAAATTCTTAATGATTGGTGTAATACTGATTCTTCTTGCAACCTTTGTGAGTCTTCTCCCAGATTTTGGTGGAGCTCCAAGTCAGGTGGATTATGATACAGAAGAGGCAGATTGGAGCAATGAGTTTGCGAAAGATACTGAGTCTCACAATGATTTTGAACGAGTCATGGATACGATTGCAACAATTTTGGGAACAGGAGGTGTTGCTCTGATTGGATACGCTTTCATTCGAGAAGCGTATGATGAAGATACGACGACGCCAGCCTTGAGAATAACTCTCTTAATTCTTGGAGCGGTGATGTTGCTTCAACTTCTTGGCTCAGGATTTGACGTAAGCGTATCAGTTTGAGCGGCGACTCTTGGGGCGATTCTTCTTCTCTTCTTCGGAAATACGCTTCTTAGAGGCTGCCCATGAGCATATTGGGCATGTTGTCAAATCATGGAATCGAGCAGGGCAGTATTCTCTTCCAAAGAAGATGATCTGTAGATGTAAGTCATTCCAAGCCTGTTTTGGGAATACTGCTTTGAGATCTTTTTCCGTTCTCTCTACGTTACTTCCATTCGATAAGCCCCAACGAGCAGCGAGTCTGTGAATATGTGTGTCAATAGGAAAGGCTGGAATTCCAAAGGCTTGGGCGAGTACAACTCCTGCGGTTTTATGCCCTACCCCAGGTAATGCCTCAAGCTCATCAAAGGTGTTGGGGATTTCACCATTATGACGTTCGATAAGGAGTTCAGATAGGCGTTTGATATTCTTGGCTTTAGTCGGAGCAAGTCCTACTTGTTTGATGAGACTTTGAATTTGTTCTACTTCCAATGCAGCCATTTTTTCGGGAATTGGGCCTAATTTGAATAAATCAGGAGTCACCTCATTCACTTTCAAATCCGTTGTCTGTGCACTCATGAGAACGGCTACGAGGAGTTGGAATGAATTCTCATGATCGAGAGGTACAGGCGTTTCAGGATACAATGACTCAAGCATGTGCTGAATGCGTTCTGCTTTCTCACTCCGCTTCATGATGAAGCCACCTATTCTGCGTATTCGGAGCCCGTAACCCAGCCGAAGAGGATTCCAGATCCTATGCTTGCGAGAGGAATTAGATTGCATGCAAATATTTCGATAAGTGGAGATTCACCATTTTGAGGCTGACCTAGGAGATACCAAATGAGGAGTCCAAGGAACATACCAGGTATCACCATGAGACCTCCTATGATGAGTGTCCGTGTAAGTCGCATGATTCTACGAATTGCTACTGATTCATGAACTATTGCTTCATTGTAAGGCAAGTTGTTGAGCCAATGATTCTCCACTCATGGTGTTGAGTACATCATTTTCTTCCAACCATCCTTTACGCGCAGTCATGACTCCGTATTGGATATCAGCTAATCCTCTTGTTGAGTGGGCGTCAGGGCTAATCGCAACAGGTACACCAGAAACCTTAGCGTACTTACAGAGTCTGTAATCAATATCTAATCTGTATGGGCTTGCATTCAATTCAATCGCTTTGAATGTACCATCTTGAATATGTTCAGCCATTGCATCGATAATTCGGTATACATCCACTTCATATCCTTCTCGGCCTTGTAAAATCCTACCAGTTGGATGTCCGATAATGGTCGTTGCTGGGTGTTCAAGGACCTTGAGCAATTCCTCTGTGTTCTCATTTTCATCTCGACCTCGCCATTTTGTGACAGCATGAACTGAGGCAACAACGTAGTCCAATTCCTTTAGAACATCATCGGGGTGATCTAATTTTCCTCCTGGTAAAATGTCAGATTCAACACCGTGGAAAAGACGGAAATCAACGCCGTCTTCAGCCCATTTCTGATTGTATTTCTTGATGGTTTGACCCTGTTCAAGAAGACGCTCAGCAGGTGCGCCATTGGCTATTTTCAGTGTAGGGGAGTGATCGGCGATCCCGAGCCATTTCCATCCGAGTGATTGTGCTGCATCAGCCATCTGCTCAAGTGTGGCCTCTCCATCTGATACGACAGTATGGTTGTGCAATGCTCCTTTGATTGAAGGCAATTCGAGGAGGTGAGGTAACGCTTGTTGACTTCCAGCATCCATTTCTCCCATATCTTCTCGTAATTCAGGTGCGACCCATTGCATATCGAGGTGAGCATAGATGTCTTCTTCACTCATGGCGTGAAGAGAGAATTGTGCAGCTTCGATTCCTTTGAGTTCTCCTGCTTCTTGTTCCGGAATTAAACCGAATTCATTGAGACGTAATCCACGATCTATGGCACGTTGACGCATCGCAATATTGTGTTCTTTACTTCCTGTAAAGTATGCAAGAGTGAACGAAAACATCTCTGGAGGGACCAATCGAACTTGGGCATCAATGGTTCCAGCACTTTCCAATTGTTCGTAATCATCACCACCAATCGCTTCCAAAACATTTGCATCAATATGACCGACTGAGAACCCATCTTCGAAAATACTGGCTTCAAGAATAAGGCTAATTTTAGAATCTCCAGCACCTTTTACATCGGCAATGCCATGCAGAGCCAGAATTGCATTTGCAACATTTTCGTGTTGGTCTGGTTTTACTCCTACAACGATATCGAGATCGCCTATCGTCTCCTTTCTTCGTCGTGCACTGCCTGCAAGTTGAACTCGTTCAACACCTGGTATCTCTCTAATTCGTTGTTCAAATGCTGATCCGTATTTTAGTCCGATGTCAAGACGACGACGAGCACGGAATCGTGAAAGCAATTCGATACCATCGAGCATACGTTGCTCGGTTTTCTTACCAAATCCTTTCATCGGAGCAATCAAACCTTCTTCAGCCACTTCTTTCAATTTAGCAATTGAATCAACTCCGAGTTCCGTATGCATCAACTTGATCCGTTTCGGACCTAATCCTGGTATTCCAAGCATTTCGATAAGCCCAGGAGGTGTGTCATCATGCAAACGATGCCAATCATCTGGCCATTCACCTTCGAGTATTGCTTGTGATAAAGCAGAACCGAGACCTTTTCCAATACCTTTCATCTCAAACAATCGGCCTGTGACGACCAGTTCATGCAAATCTTCAGTCAATGTACCGAGGAGACGACTGCCGTTTTGATACGATCGTACTCTGAAGACATTCGCTCCTTGCAATTCCAACAGAACAGCGACTTGATGCAATACACCTGCAACTTGATTTCTTGAGAAGAACGGTGGACCGTTTGGTCTCGCCTTCGGTAATTTGAATCCGTTCCCTGCCATATTCTCTTCAAATCTCCACTGCTAAAAAAGGATGGCAAGTGATTGTTTCAAAAACCCCCTAGGTGTGGTATCCTCATGGTCGATGTGGACATCATCTCATTTCTTGTCCAATCGTTTTGTGGAATATCCGCATTCCTGTTCATGTTTGTCGCGACCTTTTCACGTTCTGAAAAAGCGGAATTAGTGGTGCAGAACATCATTTTCACGTGCCTTCTACTGGCAGCAGCATCGCTCTGGTGGCTTTCGCTCGCAGGAGGTTCACTTTGGGGTTCGAATTATCTTCCAAAGCCACTTTCAATCGTCTGTATCGTTCTAGCAATAGCAGCAAGAATGAACATCAAAGGCGAGAATGTTTCGTTTGGCGCTAACCCTCACAGTATCCGGAAAAAAGCCGAAGAAGAGTAATCAAACGATTTCGCCAGGTTCTTCGGAAGTACCTTCAGCAGACTCTTTTTCCATCTTCTGATCGATGAAGGTCCGCATGTATTCTGGAAGTTCCCCATTGATGAAGATAACATCATTGACGGAGTCGAGTTTCTTCAATGAATAGAAAATCTGCATTGCAGTCATTGGAGTCGATGAACATCCGTTACAACCACCGTCGAGAGAGAGCATGATGTTGCCTCCACTTGTATCATGAACAGTTACGACACCATCGTGAGCATCGAGGACTTCCTGCACAGGTCCGATCTCAGCAAGGACCTCATCCGCAGTAATGCCCATGTCCCAACCCAACCGTTCCACCTCTTTCAACGATTGGTATCCTCTCCGCAACTCCGAATACAGATTAACCCCCTGAAACATGCCATTTAAGCCTCTAAACAGAGGGAACCACTTATCTAGGATTCTTTGGTGGGCGCAGATACAGGTGTTCTAAAATGATGGAAAATATACCAATGATTGCAGCAGGAGCAGGTCTTGTAGGACTTGTAATTGCGTTTGTACTGTATCAGCAAGTAAACAAAATAAAGATTGACAACAAAGTTGTTGCAGATATTACTGATGAAATTCAAAAAGGAGCTATGGCGTTTCTCTTTGCAGAATACAAAGTTCTCTCAATATTTGTCGTCGTTGTCGGTGCAGTTCTCGCATGGCTGAACGACTTGGATACTGCAATAGCATTCTTTGCAGGTGCAATTGCTTCCGTTCTTGCAGGATTCTCTGGTATGCGTGCAGCAACCTCTGCTAACGGTCGAACTGCAATGGCAGCTAAG
>QXYA01000055.1:0-249 GCA_009887135.1 Candidatus Poseidoniales archaeon | reverse complement strand
GGCTGCTGACGGTGGTGCTGACTTGGTCGGTAAGGTCGAAGCAGGTATTCCTGAAGACGACCCTCGTAACCCTGGTGTCATCGCTGATAACGTCGGAGACAACGTTGGTGACGTCGCTGGAATGGGTGCTGACATCTTCGAATCCTTCGTTGGTTCCATCATCGCAGCAATGATTATTGCAAACGATTTCGAAGTTGGAACCGCTGGAGATTACGTTCTTCTTCCTATTCTTCTAGGATTCATTGGTTA
>QXYA01000054.1:1505-6165 GCA_009887135.1 Candidatus Poseidoniales archaeon | reverse complement strand
AAGAAAAATCTATTTGAAATAAATGGAACTTCATACGATATATCATATGATTCGTCTCCCTTTGAATCTGAGAATCAACAAACACTTGCATCACTTCTCATCGCATTCTTCGATCGTTTCGCAACCCGATGGGATTGGAATGAGATGGTTGTTTCAATACGAAACGGAAGTCCATTAAATGCTGAAAAGAAGAAATGGACGCACACTGGCCCGCTCCCACTTGAGGTAGTTACTGGACAATCGAATGATCGGATGGAACACATCATGCCAATCGAGGACCCATTCGAGCATGAACATGACCTATCCAGAGTTGTAAAACCAGAAGGGGCTATGACCATTCAGGAAGAATTTATGCGAGCACTGCACTTACTCTCTGAAGGAACCTCTTGGAAACAGATTTGTACTCCAGTCATGGAGATGGATGAAGAACCTGAAGACTTTTTCCATGATTTGAGAACTCAAAATACTGATGCCTTGAAGACCACTCTTGAAGAAATGAAGGCAGAGGTTACAGGCGTCGAAGAGCACATACAATCTCTTGTTACAGAACGGCAAAACTCGAAAGAACTCTTGGACCTTCTACGCGGAACACTACAAGAAACAAGAAACGTCAAATCAAATCGTCAATCGATACTTGCTGAACTAAGACCATTGAGTATGAAAGTTCAGGAGTTACGTCAAACAAGAGACGGAATTAATGATCGTATAGCGATTCCAACAAAGCGAATCAGACAAGAGATGGTTCGTATGTTTGACTCTCTTACTGCGGAAGTCGACATTTTCAATACACAAAATCTTGGAAAAGAAAGAGGGGATTTCTCGTATTTCTTTGAATTACAAGCGATGTACAAGGCCTCAATAGAATCGAATGAAGCACATCAGGAGTTCATTCGATTGCGAAGAGAGCAAAATAAGGAATACAAAGCACTCAAGAAAACAAATTCAGAGGAAGAAGATGTACTCAATCGTCTTATTGAGAAGAATCCTGAACTCAAAGGCATTAATCTTCATCCAAAAACTGTGAAAGAGTTTCAACATAATGCAAATAAATTACAGAAATCAATTAACATTCAATATTCCAAGAAGCACGAATTAAAACGTGAAATTGGTCGTATCGAAGCATGGATACGTATTGCTACAAGCAAAGGCAACCAACGTCAGCGCAAAGATTCGAAACCTCGGGTACATCGACGTCAAGCACCAGCAGTGAACATTAACGAAGTAAGAGAACGGGCTTCAAGCGGCGGTTCCTTTTCATTGAATGAACTCGATGCCCTTTTGTCGAAAGGTGGAATCTCAGGGATTGAATCCACAAAGAGATCACCAACACCAAATCCATCTGACAGAAGAAAATCAGGACGTAAGAAGACAACATATCGTGTCGACCCGAGACAAGGTCGAAAGCGTGGGAATAAACAATCACGGAAGTGATTCAATGGATGTTGCTTGGCGGAAAGGTCTTGCTCCTGAAGAACTTACAGTTGAATGGACTCAAGCTGTCCAGAAGTTGTTTCTTGAGGGAACTGGTGAGCAATACTTTGCAGGTTCAATACAGTCATTACCCGTCCCAAGATGGGAGGGGAATCTCATGCTCTTTGATTCGGTGGAAGAAACACCGCAATCAATGCGAGGTTTACTTTGGACGACACCATTCAAGGAAGATACTGTTCGAATCGTATCATTTGTACTCGATCCTGGTTCTCGCAACAAAGGATGGGGGAGTCAAGCGTGGAATATACTCATTGAATCGTTAGCAGAGACCCAATACACAACCATCCAACTCGAAGTAAGATCCACAAATGAGAAGGCCATTAACTTCTATAGAAAAAGAGGCTTAGAAGTCATTCAGGAATTATACGGTTACTACAGTAGCGGAATCGGCTATCTTATGCGTGGACCCCTGCAAACAATCAACCCGCAATGAATATACACTCGATGCTCAAGTTTGATACAATGGCAGTTGATGTAGAATCCATTCGACAACTTCCAAAGGTCAATTCGGTGGATTGGCTTAAGCCTGGCCAAGTGATCTCCAACATGGGATATGAAACGCTTTTTGAATTACTAAATTCGAGGAAACAATTGACTCTTATTGGTAAAAACGGATGTGCGATAATTACCTCTTTACAGAAAGAAATACTGATTATTCAATCACAACCCAATGTAAATCTGGGTTCAATTGACCTCATTCTGGATTCGATCAGGACCTCTCTTTGAGAACGAACAGTAGAGGACTTAATCATCCCACTCTGATGTTTTTATCGCCTTTTTTTTAATGTTCAATTCTTCCTTACAGAGTGAAGGGGTTAAATGGGTGAGGTCGGTCGCTTGGCCGTAGCATATCTAGCGTATGCCAGCACCAGAGTGTGAAGACAATGGATGACTTCAAAGAAATGTTCGAAAAGCGACGCTCAATCCTCGACGAAAAAGCAACGCATTACCGTGAAGAACGTGATGGATGGAATGAAAAGACAAAGGAACTTGTTTCCCAAAGAAACGAGTTCAATGCTGAAGTTCGAGTCCTTATTCAAGAATCGGAAAAGCAGAAGACACAACGCGAAAAGATGAATGAAGTCGTTCGCGACAAGAAGGTTCTACGAACTGAAGCAAGTGGTAAAGTTTCCAAAATCCGTGAACAAATGAACGCTGAAAGAGGAGAAGAAGCACCTGCTGAGCGTGGACCACGTGGACGTCGAGAACGTCCGGTTACACTTCAGTCCCTTTCAAAGGAATTTTCTCGTCTGGAACGTGAATTCGAGCGTGGAGAACACACTGGAAAGAATGAAGGAAAAGTCATGAAGAGACTCAAGGAACTCAATTCCCTCATCCGTAAGATGAAAGAAGATCAATCTGCAAAAGGTGAAACCGGTTCAGATAATGAAAACCTTGGCCTTGCTCGAAAAGAACATGATGATGCGCATCAAGCGGTTCAAGAAGCGGCTTCTGCTGCACAAGAAGCTCACGACCTCATGCTCCAATGGGACAAAGAAGTCAACAAGCAACGTGAAAGAGCAAACTCAAAACACCGCGAATTGCGTAACACAAAGCAAGAGGCTGACAAGGCTCACCGATTCTATATCGTTTCACTTCGATGTCTGCATTCGATTCAAGACATGATGCGTGCACGCCGTGGTGCTGAAGCAGGCGGAGGAACACGCCCAACTGCTCGTGTAGAAGTTCAAGATCTGATGAGTAAGCTCATGTCTGGTGAGACACTCACAACAGAAGAACTGATGGAATTGCAACGCTTCGATTGAAACTGTCTCTCCGATGGTATCAAAGACCTATGTTGATGAGAAGGGGATGAGAACCATGCTACAACGTGATGACATTGCAGCAATTATCGAAGAATACGATCGTATGAAATTACGAATCGGAATGACTGCATCTCACTCTGCTCTCGATATTTGTGATGGAGGAATCGAAGAAGGGTTCCCTACAGTGGCTTACTGTCAAGACGGTCGCGAGAAGACATATTCACAATATTTCAAAACCAAGCGTTCGAGTTCTGGACGTGTTCTTCGTGGAATGGTTGACAAAGCAATCGTAATGCCTTCGTTTAATGATGTCATGTCAGAATCTATGCAAGCTGAAATGCGTAAGAGAAACGTGGTCTACATTCCAAACCGATCATTCACCTCATATTCAACTATTGAAGATGTTGAAAATTCATTCAAAGTACCTCTCTTTGGTTCAAGAAACATGTTGCGTATGGAAGAGCGTACTGAGGAACAAGACTACTACTGGATTCTCGACAAAGCTGGACTCCCATATCCTGAATCTATTGAAAACCCAGAAGATATTGATTGCTTGGTCATTGTCAAACTCCATCACGCACAGAAGAAACTTGAGCGTGGATTCTTTACTTGTGCCTCATATCAAGAATATCAGGAAAAATCACAAGTTCTCCTCAAGGATGGAATCATTGACCAATCATCGCTCGATGGTGCACGAATTGAAAAGTACGTCATTGGACCTGTGTTCAATCTCAACTTCTTTTACAGTCCACTTGCAGAACCAGGAGAACGACTCGAACTGCTTGGAGTTGATTGGAGATTCGAATCGTCCTTAGATGGTCATGTTCGATTACCTGCGCCTCAGCAGATGACCATGCCAGATAATCAAAAGATTCCAGAAATGACCGTTGTAGGACACAATACTGCAACCATTCGAGAGTCTCTTCTTGAACGTGCATTTGAACTTGGAGAGAGATTCATCACTGCCAGCAAAGAGCACTACGATCCTGGAATCATTGGACCATTTTGCCTGCAAACTTGTATTGACAAGGACATGAACTATTGGATTTACGATGTTGCTCCACGATTAGGTGGAGGAACAAATGTCCACGTAAACGTCGGCCACCCATACGGAAACGCATTGTGGAGAAAGCCGATGAGCAGTGGTCGAAGAATCGCTATGGAACTGAGAATGGCTGCTGAACAAGATCGTCTTCTCGAAGTACTAACTTGATTGTATTCTAAATTATTTCAAGAACTGTTCTCAAGATTGTTTCGACCCTTGTAATCGTTCCAGAGTGCAAAAGGCGTTGACCATAAGAGGCCGCGGATAATAGGAGATGTTAGCTCTTGATTCAACGTCTATACCTTGAATATGAGGGTACCGATGTAAATGACTCACTGCAAACCCATTAGTTTGAAAA
>QXYA01000054.1:0-1495 GCA_009887135.1 Candidatus Poseidoniales archaeon | reverse complement strand
TAACTATTTTGACTTCTAAATTTTCTCATATTGAATGATTGACGTTCCCACACCCATTCACAATCCGAACATGGATAAACAAATTGCATATTATCCATTAACAAGATTGGCCTATCCCATGGAATTGTAGAGTCACAATTTGGACATTTAGTCATAGGATTATACATATTTTCCAAAGAAAACATCATTACCACATTAACATAATCATTGCTTTTTGGAGGGATTAATCTACATTGAGATAATTCTAATTTTACTCCATTTCTAAGATGGACAATTCCATCATTGTCTATTTGGTTAGTTTTTACATTTGCATCAATATTGTTTTCGTCGTCTTTTCTATTCATAGCACTCACGCGCACGTGGTGGAAATAGAGATGCATATAAAGGGAAAATGTTTGAAATTATGTTTTAATTGAAAAAGTAGGGAGGTTTTACCCGTTTATGCAAATGATTTCCAAAACAATCCTTTTTTGACTAGGCTGATTAAATTCCTTGATGTTATTAATGATGAAATGTGTATACACATACTCTTTGTATGTGTTCATTAGTGGAGGACATGATGGTTAAGCACGATACACCCCGGGCTCGCCTGTTAATTGCGATGCAAGAATTTGATGTCCATCACCGCGGCAAGTCAACTCACTTAGGTAACTTTGAAGAAGAAGATCCGTGGCCTAATGCTAATTATTCAGGATTGATTTTTCATAAAGGACGCTATTATCCACCCAAAGTTATCGTGCATTTAGCCAATCCAAATTTTGACCGATCAAAAGATCAGACTCAGATGGCTGTCAGAATTCTTGAAAGGCATGATTTTCAATATTTACATTTTGAAGAACGCGGAAATACCCCGGAGAAATGTTGTTGGGATGGTTTTCCAGGGTCTAGAGAATTTGAAAGTTCTCTTCCTTTATCAGGGGATGCGTTTTGGGATTTTTTGATTCGAAGGGCTCGTGGCCCAGATATGGGCTCCATCTTCGAATTTAATGGCAATAGACGGAAAATAGGAGGTGTTCTTTATGAAGGGTCTAAAATCGCCATCTACAGGCCACCAAAGAGCGGAAATGAGGAATGGTCAGATACGCCTAGCACTGTTGACCGAGGGGCTACAATCAAGGGATATGAAGAATTACTCGGTTCAGAAGGCGTGGTTTCTGGTGATATTTTCAGTGCCGTTTCTATTCAAAATCAAGCAATTGTTTATTTGTGTAGAGATTTACTTGAGTGGACCGAAGAAGGAAAAATTTCAATTACTCTAGTGGGTCCTAAAACCCTCCAATTAAAACCCTCGCAACCAAGTTATTATGCAAATTGGGGTCCAACGTTTCCTGAAAAATTTAGCCCCGAAAATGCCGATTGGGTAAAAGAAAATGATAATGATGGTGAATCAAAACTTGCGAACTTCACAAATGTAATGGGGGAAATGCTTCAAAGTGCGTGGTTAAAACAAAACGATTCAAAATTTGAGCCAATAGAATTCAAAAAATCGAATAAA
>QXYA01000053.1 GCA_009887135.1 Candidatus Poseidoniales archaeon | reverse complement strand
AACATGGGCCAATTTGAACGTACACTGATTATTGCAGACGAAGGTTCCTCCATACATTATGTTGAAGGGTGTACTGCTCCAACGTACTCCACTGACTCTCTCCACTCAGCAGTTGTTGAGTTGATTGCCATGGAAGGCTCTAAAATCCGTTATTCGACTGTTCAAAACTGGTCGGCAAACGTGTACAACCTGGTCACAAAGCGCGGGGTTGCCTACAAGAACGCTACAGTGGAATGGGTGGATGGGAACATTGGCTCAAAATTGACCATGAAATACCCCTCTGTTCTACTCAAGGGAGAAGGCGCTCACGCTGAGATTATCTCGGTTGCATACGCAGGAACTGGACAGCATCAAGATGCTGGAGCAAAGGTTCACCACCTCGCACCAAACACTACCTCCAACATTCTCTCCAAATCCATTTCAAAAGGTGGAGGACGTTCATCCTACAGAGGAATGTTGCAAGTGACACCCAAAGCCCACGGATGCCGTTCAAAGGTCGTGTGCGACGCGCTTATGCTCGATGAGGACAGTCGAAGCGACACGTATCCAACAATGGAAATAGGAAACTCAACCGCAGATCTGGAACACGAAGCAAGTGTTTCCAAGGTTTCAGGAGACCAACTCTTCTATCTCATGAGCAGAGGGCACTCCGAAGAAGAAGCAATGGGACTCATCGTCAATGGATTCTTCGAACCATTCACTCGTGAATTACCAATGGAATACGCTGTTGAACTCAATCGCCTATTAGAATTAGAAATGGAGGGTTCGATTGGATGACATCGTACCTCGATGCATCTCTTCCAACTCGATCAGAACACCTCTGGCGATACACACCCTGGTCAAGAGTTCATCCCACCAAAGTTGACGAGTTACCTGCAGTAGGTGAACTTGTCATCGAAAGTGATGATGCGGAAATCAAATTGGTTTCTAAAAACAATATTGAACATGGAAATGACATTGCCCGGATTTTTCTTGACAATGTGATTGAAAAGAGTCATGTTCTTGCCCCTGAGAACAAAACAACTCACGTCCAAATTAGGGCAGGTGGCCATGCGGTCGCAGCACATATTCACATTGAATCAACACAACCCTCCAGCGTGATGTTCCATCTTACTGGAGAAGCAGAGTGGGTTGGCTTGTGGCTCACAGGGAACATTCATTCGAATTCACAATTATCTGTTGGTTTGATCAATGAACTCTCATCGGAATCTGTTCTCGTTCGAACAGATAATTGGAATGTAGAGCGGGATGGGGAATTTGAACTTGCAACACTATCACTGGGCGGTCAACGAATCAAATCCGATATTCGAACATCGCTTTCAGGCTCTAATTCGACACATAACCAGTTTATTGCTGTCCATGGACATGGGACTCGACATGATGATCATCACATCGAAATCCATCACCAGCAGCCCCACACCAATTCCAAACTTACAGTGAACGCCGCATGTGATGATCGAAGTCACTCAGTTGGAACTGGTGCACTAACCATCGATGATGCGGCACAACATACTGATGCTGGACAAGTATTTCGAAACCTCTTACTGTCTGAATCAGCAAGAGCAGAAGCAATTCCTGAATTGGAAGTTATGGCGAATGAAGTCGCTGCTGCTCACGGAGCTGCATCAGCACCTCTTGATGCCATGCAAATGCATTACTTGATGAGTCGAGGATTGAGCAAGGAAGAAGCAACTGCCATGCTTGTTGAAGGATTCCTTGTTGATTCATTTGTCGACGTTCGCTCTGATCCGGTCCGTGAAGCAATGCAAACACGACTTACCGTTCATCTTGAATGTCAATTGATTGGGTGATTACATGGCAATACGGGATGATTTTCCAATCCTTCAGAGAAACATAAACGGTCATCCGTTGGTTTATCTTGATAATGCAGCCACAACGCAGAAACCATCCGTGGTCATCGATGCAATGAATGATTATTACACAAAGAATAATGCAAATGTTCACAGAGCAGTTCACACATTAGCAGGAGAAGCTACGAATGGTTACGAAGCATGTAGAACGACACTCAAATCGTGGTTCAATGCTGAACGCTGTATCATGACTGGAGGAACTACTGAAGCGATCAATCTAGCAGCACATGCGTGGGGTCACTCTCAACTCAAGGGCAGAGCAATCATTCTAACAGAAATGGAACATCACAGCGACATTGTACCATGGCAAATGCTTGCAGAATCTTTCGGTAATGAATTACGATACATACCTGTCAAGGATGATCTTACGTTGGATATGGAAGCTTACGAAGCATCCATCGAAGGGGCAGGTTTGGTTTGTGTCGTCCACACCTCAAATGTTCTTGGTGTGCGAAATCCAATTGAAAAAATCATTGAAATCGCCCACAAAAATGGTGCTAAAGTACTCATCGATGCTGCTCAGGGAGCCCCTCATTGTAAAATTGATTTGAAAGAATTGGGCGCAGATATGATGGCTTTGTCGGCTCACAAAATGTGTGGCCCAACTGGGATTGGTTGCCTACTCGTCAATGAAGAAACCTTCCAAGAGATGAAACCGTTCATGGGTGGTGGAGATATGATCGAGACAGTTACGCTTCAGAAATCAACCTACCAAACCAATGAACATCGGTTTGAAGCAGGCACTCCTAAAATCGCTGAAGCGATTGGATGGGATGCTGCACTTGGTTATCTCGGCAATCTAAACCTCGAAGAACAACATCAAAGATTATTGAATATTGCTCGCTATGTTGCAGATGAACTACGCTCGATGAACATGACCGTATACGGACGTCATGATGCAAAAGACTCGGCTGTAGTCTCCTTTTTACATCCTACTTTGCATAGCGAGGATTTCGCTCATCTTCTCGATGCAAGAGGCGTAGCAGTACGAACAGGCCATCATTGTGCTCAGCCGTTACTTCATCGTCTCGGAATTAATGGAACTGTTCGTGCATCGTTTTACATCTACAATACCATGGAAGAAGCGGAACTATTTATTCAACACACAAAGGATATTTTGGAGAGGTTTGCATGACCTATCCTGAGGCGTTGATTGAACTCATTGATGACTTCCAATCGATTGATGATAAAATGGAGCGTCTTGAATATGTTTTCGATCTTGCTTCGGAAGTAAATGAACTCCCTGCCTCCCAATGGAGTG
>QXYA01000052.1:3003-3700 GCA_009887135.1 Candidatus Poseidoniales archaeon | reverse complement strand
ACATCCTTCACAACGCCCCGCTCCAGCAGATTCCTTTGACCTTGATTCAAAGGGTCGTTGCACATCTTCCTCAGAATGCCTTGATGTTCATCGGGGGAACTTAAACTCCATTTCAACAGGATCTTATTCTTCTGATTGGTTTGAATCTGGCTTAGTTCGTTCTGATTCCCCAGAATATTGGGCCATTGAAGTCCTTGAAGGAGACCTCGTCGAGTTCAAACTCCACCACACATCAGATCATATCAGATTCGATTTCTCATTCCAAAATTCGACAGCAGAATTAGCACTTCCTTTGCTCATTGAGTCAGCGACCGGCACGAATCCTGATTTGTTAACATCACCCGAATACATCGATATCCTCGAAGACGGTCGATTAATTGTTAAAATTTCTACAAGTGCCGCTGAATCCGCTTATGCATTACAACGTTCAATACATTCGAAATCCCTCACACAGCAAATTGATGATACCACATTCTCATTCACACAAATAGGCCACATGCAATCGCAAACAGCGTTTAGTTTCAAAGAAACAAATGTGGTAAAACTTGCTCCAATGATTGAAAATGTAAAGGCGGAGTTAACCGTAAAGATAGGCTCGAATTGGATCGTAATGCCTGAAATTGAAATTAATAAAAATACAGTGGAACGAATTTATGCTTATCCTAATTCAACGATGGCAATGTTAACAATTACATCT
>QXYA01000052.1:653-2993 GCA_009887135.1 Candidatus Poseidoniales archaeon | reverse complement strand
CGACCCGAATAATATCGCTATATGGCCGATATTAGCGAGTGAAAACACTGCAAGTTTTGAAGGTAGTTTGACCTTGGCTGCAATGGATCAAAACGATGTGTACCTCCTATCTGTGGATGGATGGGTCGACTCATTACACCGTGTTCACATCGTCATACGAACGACCAACCAAGATTTAGTGGTGAATGTTTGGGAACTTAATCAGGAGACGTTTGAAACCGAGTCGGAATATACAATCGCATTTGACCCTCTTTCCAATGAAGGAGAAGTGTACCTCAACGTAGGACCTGGATTCCACTTGATTGAGTTCACACATAACGATGAAAACATTCTTTCAAATCAAACCTGGAGTAATGGATTACAAAGCGTATCATACACAATTACGACGACAAAAGTAACAACCGAAGAAGGTGAAGAACCATGGTTCCCGCCTAATGATGAAGCTAAACTTTGGGGCTCAATAATTCGTTGGGTTCTTGGCTTCGCCATGATCGTACCTGCAGTATTTATGTTCTACAAAATCAGATCAACGCGGGCTGAAGGACGCCGTTTAGGAGCGGTTCGTGAACGATTGAAGATACTCACTGCATTACTTGATAGTGGCTCAGAATCTCCAAAACAAACGAGAAAAACTCTTGTTAAATCACTCGAGGCTGTTGCAACACTCCCATGGCAGTCTGCATGTGACTCATGGGGTATTCCAGACAGAACATATTCCACAGAAGGAACATCTCTCGCCATTTGGAAACTCGATCAACGTCTTTCAAAGGATCCGGAAAGTTGGCCTTTGCTCATTGGACTACACACTCCAGATGAGACGTGGGAAGTAACAGCATTCCGATTTGATGCACCTCATGGAAGCGCATGGAGCGTAACAAATGTTGAGCCTCGATTACTCCATCAAGGGGAAGAGATTTTCATTGATACAATCGCCAAGGGAACAATGATTTTCTTGACAGTTGAACTGACAGGAGATGGAAACCAGGTTGATATTGAACTAAACGGCCATGTCGATGGTAAACCAAGAGGAATGAGAATTCCAACAACACTATCTCGCTTTTCAGAAGAAGAATAACGAGCGTTGTATATGGCCCTTAACAATCCCTAACAACTGCACATACAGTTCATGAGACAGTACGGTTGAAGGACTAATCACTCATTCGTCTTTACGACCAGATGCGAAAAGGCCTGCAACAATTGCGGCCATGGTTCCATTTTACACTGGAAGGATTAATACACCGTAGCCAAAGATTCGCTATCTTTAATTCAATAAGTATATATGGTCAATGCTCATAATTGCACCATGAAAGTCCTTACTTATGTCATTGCATGTCTTATGATTACAACTTTATTGTCATCGACAAATGCACAGATGCAAAGTGCTCAAGTAGACATAAGTTGCACGCCAGAAGAGATATTTTTAGATTCATTTCCAGATTCTCTCAACAACACCACGATCGTAAACTGTATGTTATCCAACCCGACCTCGTATGAAGAGAAAGTAGAATTTAATGGATCAGGTGACAATGTGTTTGGAATCGATTTGATTGATGGAGATGAGTTCATCATTCCTGC
Source organism: Candidatus Poseidoniales archaeon (assembly GCA_009887135.1). Classification (GTDB taxonomy): domain Archaea; phylum Thermoplasmatota; class Poseidoniia; order Poseidoniales; family Poseidoniaceae; genus MGIIa-L2. The sequence continues at coordinate 1,418 of QXYA01000052.1, read as the reverse complement.
TGGAGAGAGCATTAATGTAAATGTTTCAATCTCTGTTGCCGAGGGAACAACCCATGCAACATACTCCTTGATTTTCACCGCAACTGTGACTGAATTAGGAGGGATGCCTCCTGTGAACGTTGCAGAAGAATCAGTTAATATTCTGGGCACAGTCAATCAGTACGAGTCGTATGAGGCCTCATATGATTCGCCGCTAAGTTTTACTGTGGTATTATCAAATCAAAGCCAGAATACATTGGATTCCATTCGTGTTACCAACAACGGAAATTATGATGCATTAATTTCGATAAACTACGGATTCATCAGCGATGTATTGAGGCCTCACAATTTGTCCATCAGCACCCCAGTTGTTTGGAATATTATTGCTGTTGATGGGAATTCATCCATTCAACTTGTGGTTGGCTCTTTGTTCGACGCAACATTGAACACATCTACTTGGGAGACTTTACAAAACGGGTCGAAAAGACTCAACCTAAGTTCATCAGTCGGCATCGTGAGTCAACTTGATGATGTCACATGTTACCAATGTACTCAGATGCTCGATGTGACTTTGGAAATATTTGTAGTCGAGTCCCTGATTGATCAAGAAACCAATGATGGGGAAACTGTGGTGAGCGAGTCATCAGAAGTACCATTTGTCGGATTCCTCGCAACCCTGTCGGTGTTTATGCTAGCGGTTGTGTTCATCAATAATGAACAAGAGGTTCTTTGAACACAAGGGGACCCCTTTAGCTCGTATACGACATAAAGGGTACCGACGTGGTC
>QXYA01000052.1:0-643 GCA_009887135.1 Candidatus Poseidoniales archaeon | reverse complement strand
CTTGCATGGAGAACATGTCATTCCGTTGAGCATGGTGTTCAAGCGATGGTTGGAAATCATTGACGCAGGTCTTTCACCCAAGGAACAACGAGCTTTTCTCGAGCATCACCTCGAAGTGGTTTGGATCACGGTGGCTGAGCAGCAGAAACTTGACAGGGAGTTGAAATTGAAGTCTAAGATGCCCGATGGTTGGACGTGGGATGACAGCAAGTATGCTCGCCTTGATTATGCTGATATTGAGATCGAATAACCCTGTTCGGACTCAGAGGGCAGCGTTGTGGTCCTATGCGACTACAAGGGCCCCCGTTGTATACACTGAATCGTTCATCCCTGTGAAAATCGATTTTAATTCTCGAATTCATTAAATTTGTATGGCATAGTAATAAGTGATTCAATGTTAGAGGAATTATGAAGCGAATTACGAAGACACTTTTACTCAGTTTCCTGATGCTTGTTCTCGGACTCTCAGCAGCCACAAGCTCTCTGAATGAATCAAGTGAAACCATAGTTCTTGAAGAGATCTCACAATCTCAAGAAGTCATACTCTCTCTCAATCTACTGAATGAACCTGGACATCAAGAAGGGTCCATTTTCACCGATACTACATTCGCTGCTGGATTATACCACACCTGCGCCATTCTTG
>QXYA01000051.1:16268-17754 GCA_009887135.1 Candidatus Poseidoniales archaeon | reverse complement strand
CGCACAACCAGTAGCCGCACAACCAGTAGCCGCACAACCAGTAGCCGCACAACCTGTAGTTACTCAACCTAATATTCAACAAGATGTAAACTGGGGCCAGTAGTCTCAACCTGTAATATTCGAATCCGTTTTTCAGAATCATTTGAGCGTGAATTATGCGTCGAATCTTGGGCGCCAATAGGCTAAAAAAATCGAGTTTTACATACGCGTTATGCGCTTAAGTACAACATCTTTGTTCAGCGCCGATTGTGGGGCTCGAACCCACGACCTTGGGATTAACAGTCCCACGCTCCACCAGCTAAGCTAAATCGGCGATTTTTCCCAACAACATCTCCTTTATGACGGCTTCCATTGAATCAAGAACTACGAACAGTTCTCAATTGTGATGTTTTCGAGGATTCGTGAACCGTCCTTGACTTGATAATCACTGATTTTGATTGCATCTTTCAGGCGCTGTAAAAGGTGCACGTCGAATCCATAATCTGCATCGAGCGTTAAAATTGGTTCTCCCAGTTCAACATAATCTGTGACTTTTTTATGCAAATGGATTCCAATTCCATGATCTATTTCTTGCCCTTGTTGGGAACGGCCAGCGCCTGCTTCACAGAGGACTTGGCCGAGAATGAGCGCATCGATGTCTGCGATGTTCCCATCATGTTCAGCATTCAATACATATTGTTGAGGTCCTTTAGGAAGAACACTCCATGGGTCTTGCAGGAGTAGGTCTGCGACGCTTGTTTCAACGCCTTGACGAGTTAACATCTCCCTAAATTCAGCCAATGCAGTACCATTTGTAATGACTTCTTCAAGATCAAATCCAAGGGCATTTCCTTGAGCGTAAACCAATTCCATCGTATCCTTTGGACCCATACCCTTCAAACATTGAATCGACTCATAAATCTCATGGCTATTTCCAAGCCAGTTGCCAAGTGGATGATCCATTTGAGTCAATTGAGCTGTCACATTGATGCCAAGTTGTGTACCGACTTGAACCATCGATACCGCTAATTCTCTTGCCTTTTCTGAATGCTGCATAAATGCTGCTCTACCGTATTTGACATCCAGTACGAGGGAATGAATTCCCTCAGCCGCTTTCTTTGAAAGAATAGAGGCAGTGATTAATCCAATGCATGGAACAGTAGCAGTCACATCACGAATGGCATAAAGAATGGAATCCGCTGGAGCAATTTCATCTGTTTGTCTAGAGATAAAGCAAGGATTCAGTTTCATTGCCTCAATACTCAAACCAGTATTGAAACCGGGTATTGATTCCAATTTATCGATGGTTCCACCAGTATGGGCGAGTCCTCTTCCTGCAAGCATTGGTACAGTTGCCCCGCAGGCTCGGAGTGCCGGTGCTAGAATAATGCTCATCTTGTCTCCAACTCCTCCAGTAGAATGCTTGTCGACAGCTGCTGAATTGAGTGGAAGCGATTCACCACTCTCAAGCATCGATGTTGTCAAATGATACGTCTCTTCAGGATTG
>QXYA01000051.1:3285-16258 GCA_009887135.1 Candidatus Poseidoniales archaeon | reverse complement strand
AGTCCATTGATTTGACATGCCATCAAAAAGGCTCCAATTTGTTCGTTTGGAATCTCGGAAAGATGTTCAATGAACCAACAAAGTTCTTGTTTTGATAGAATCTCTCCATCTCTTTTCTTTGCCAGTAAGGTAGGTATATGCATCGTATCAACTCATTTCGATGCTAAGCCGATTTCAACAAGTCGTTGATGAAGATACTCTCCTGCATTGATGGATTGATAGGAGGCAACGCCTCCAGTTTGCGCCACAAATTCTTCACGTGGAGTGAGATCAATTTCGTTGCGTGGATGGACGAACATTGGCATAGAAAAGCGCCTCTGTGTCGGATCTCCTGGATTGACTACTCGATGTGTTGTGGATTTGAATAACCCATTTGTCAGATTCTGAATCATGTCTCCGGAATCGACGATAATTTGCTCATGGTTACCTTCAACATCAATCCATGTCCCATCATTGTCCATGACTTGTAATCCTGCAGCAGTTGCAGTCATGAGCAAGGTGATGAGGTTGATGTCTTCATGAGCGGCAGAACGTACCGCTCCTTCAGGAGTTGACTCATCAAGGGGAGGGTAGTGGATAATTCTCATGATGGTGTTTCCATCTTTTGCCATATTCGGCAGCCATGTTCCCTCGTGGCCAAGATAGGTGCTGCATGCGCTGAGAAGCATTGTTGATATCGCTTCCATTTTATTGTAAAGCGAATCCACATTTTCCTCAAAGTTAGGCAAATGCTTACTCGGCCAAATGTTGGCAGGATATGTCAAGTCAGTTTCACTGCCTTGGTTTCCCCTTCCAGTTTGCCAGAATTCTTTCAAATCAGGAGCAGGGTTGTTCTTAGCGTGTTCAATTCCAAAAGCAGTGTATCCTCGCTGGTGTGAAATCTCTGGACGAAGATACGATTGCTTCATCTCTTCATTGAGGTCAAAGAACTTCTCTGCTTGTCTGTATGTCTCCTCGATATGATTCAGATCAATTCCATGGTTAACTAAAGCAAAGAAACCAATGTCTGAGAGCGATTCTCCAATTACTTTGATGAAGGCCATACGTCGTTCTTCATCGCCTGAGAGAAAGTCTTGCAAATCTGCTACAGGCAGTGGTCTTGACAAAGGTTTCACCCCTAGTTGTCTCGAAGTTTAGAAAGCAATCGGAGCATCTCGAAATACAACCAAAGGACTGTTACGAGGATTCCGTAAGCGCCCCACCATTCCTGTTGCTTAGGTGCGCCCATTCGAACACCTGCCTCAATCATACCAAAGTTTGAGATGAGCATGAGGGATGCAACGACAATAATGAACAGACTGATTCCTATGCCAATTGGTCCACTGCTGTGGAGGAAAGGAATAGAAACTCCTGGGATGAACATGAACATAATGCTGATAAGATAAATGAACATAATAGATCCTGTAAGAGAAAAGACAATTTTGTTGAAAGTCGGTGTTGGCCGTATGATTCGCAATGAGTAAATTGTCAACATTGCGCCAATCACTCCAAGAGTTGCTAAACCTGCTTGTATTGCGATTCCAGGATACATCAATTCAAAGACCAGAGTTAGGGGACCGATGAAGAATCCTTCCATAAATGCATAAATCATCACAGGTGTTTGAGGATTTGATGGACGTGAGAACATAAGGTACAGGGCGATTCCAATTGTTCCAAACATACCCAAAAACATCATTGGTAAAAGGATGCTAGGGAACATCAATCCTGCAACGACAGTACCAAGGGCAGAGATGGTCATTAAACCAAACAAGATACCAATTTTCTGTAGTGTTCCTTCGAACGTCATTCGGTCGTTTCCAGAGATGGTATTCCAGAATTTTGGTTGGAACACGGGGTTACTCGAACTGTAAGCCATGACGTTACGAGAGTGCGGCCCTTTGTCAAGGTTACGCGTCTCACGCCTATTCAGACATCTGTTGCTGATAGTATTCCTCTAACTGGTCAAGGCTCCAGCCCATATCGACATACTTCTCCACCATAGCTGTGTCCCATCCTGGGAAACGGCCAAGGTCTTTGTCTGATAGTCCACTCTGAGTCTCTGGAGCCTGTCCATCAAGAACTGGTTGATCCCATACTGCATTTGAGCCAAGAACTGAATTCAATTCTTCTTCTTCGATCCAATCTTTGACTTCAGATTTATTTTTACGATTTTGAATAATTCCATTTGCCGCACCTATGAGTAACAATGCTCCACCCAACATCAACAGAAGCATGAATATTTCACCCATACCTTTCTCAGGATCTCCACTCGAACTCTCAGCGTTTTGATTGAGTTGTGCGAGAGAACAACCCGAGATGTCTGTCGATGTATCTGGCAACGTATCTGGACAGTCATCATCGACATTCAAGACTCCATCACCATCATCATCGAGTGATTCATTTGCACTATTGTTGGTTTCATTACCTGTTGGTTCTGGCGTGATGCCGCCTAGGTCACAACCCAGCGCATCTGCTTCATTGATTCCATCACCATCAGCATCAGCCATGTTGATAGCATCTTTTGGTGATACATCATCCACTCCTGGATCTAATGCTGTCGTTTGAGCCCAAGCCACTTCAATCTGATCTAAAATACAATCACCGTCAGTATCAGTGGATAATGGATTTCCACCCAACACGTATTCGTCATAGTTTGAGAGTGTGTCTCCATCAACGTCCATGTCACCTTCAAGTGTGGTTCCAAACATTGCGATGGTTCTGTTTAAGCCGTTACCGACTTCCCAAATATCAGGCATTCCATCGTTATCGGTATCTGTGACATTGTCTAGACGATTCCAGTCTGCATACCACGAAGTGATGTATGGTGTTGCAATCTCAGTTGAATCGATGATCAATCCCATTTCTCGGTTACGAACCATTGCAGAATCGCCCCAGTTGATACTTGAGATAAGAACAGATGTACCGTCGACGATAGCTCCTTTGTTATGCAATTTGGAAACATCATCATCTTCACTCATGATGATGGCAGAGACATCCCAGCCATTGGTCTGATTCCAGTCATTATTCATTCTGTCAACAATGTCTTGAATATCTTCATCAAGATATGCTCCATTGATGATGAGGCGAATCGAAACATCTCGCTGTGCAGCATCTTCAAGTGCACTAACGACTGGATTTTCACCCCATCCCCATTGCCAATCAAGATCGAGATATTGCAATGAGAGTAAAATCTCATCATCCGCATTCTCAATCATATTGGTTAAACCTTCAACACAATCATCAGGACAGGTCAAGAGAGTTCCGGAGTACGTTCCTGTGAATGTTGGTGCCGAATCTCCGACAATTGTTCGTACATCAGGCATTGCGTAACTGTTGGTTGGTGGAGTGGGTGAGACCGAAGACACATACATTGAGTTTTCATCGAATGCCATGTGTTCCAAAACGGTCTGTGCCAGTTCTTGACTGTGGACAATCATACTCCAGTCTCTGTTGCCACGCTGACCGGGAGGCGGGAGTGATGCATCCTTCCAGTTTCCAGAACCGATCCAAACAGATGCTTCATCTTGAACTGCCACTTTAGCGTGGAGATAGAGGTACGGGTCATCGCCACTTCCTCCAAACCATGAGACGTCAATTCCAGCTTGTTTGAGTGCATATGCATATGATGCTTGGGTTTCCCTATCGTTCGTATTCCACCACGATTCAACTTCATTGAGAACAACTACGACGGTAACGCCTCTGTCATGTGCATCAATAAGTGCTTGAGTGAGATCCATTGATTGGAGTTGATAAAGATGCAAATGAAGTGAGGTTTGTGCTTGATTTACCCATGCAAGTACATCGACCAAACCATCGTGAGGGCCGAGAAGTGGTTGAATCATTGTTGCATCTGAAAACGTGAGGTCAGTACAGAAATCGCTTGCTCCAAGTCGCCCCCATCGTTGATGCCAGTCGACAGATTGGTTTGTGTCAGTAATCGTTCCACATCCATCACCTCTGTACAAAATCAGATTGTCAATTCCGTTTACTGGTTCAGATAGAGCAACGCCAGACCATCCTATTACATCGATAGGGCCGTTTCCGTAAACTATCGTATCGGCGACTTCTCCCGTTGGATGAATGAGTTGCAAGGCCATACCACTATCGAGTAAGTAGATTGGTGAACTCATAGCAGTGTTCATATCGACGATGGTACCGTCTTCATACAAACCTAGACCTGAGACGTCATTTGTGAGTTTAACCGATGATCCTGCATCGATTTGTAGGTTGGTGATCAGTGCGGTAAATTCTGTGTTATCTGCAGCAGTACGTCGGATTTGCCATCCGTTAAGTGTTGCTGATTCTTCTCCATTATTGGTGATTTCAAAGAATTCTAATTCCGTAGAAATCGACGAAATCCCATCCCACATGACAGATGTGAACTTGATTGAGTCTTGGGAAGCGATCATTGTAGCATCAGGTTCTGCAGTTCCAGGTGTTGGCCATGCAAACTCAACCCATTCTGAATTTGTCTCATTGTAACCGTATGTGACACAGTTACTCGCCAAAAATTCAGACGGAGGTGATGCGCTTGTGACAAGTTCGCCATCTGGATTGAGTATCTCGAGTACTCCTGTGTCTTCCAGGGAACCTCCGAAGATATCGTAGGTCAATTCTACGACAACTCGGTGTCCTGCTTCGATTGTAGTGTTGTTTTCAGCATGACTCCATAGCATTGTTGAGTCTACAAATTGTCGGCCCATGAGTGGGTTCGAGGTATAATCCACGTTCACCATCCAGCGACTGAGGTTGACGTGTTCTGTACCGGTGTTATGAAGTTCTATCCAGTCAGCGGAAGGGGAGAATTCCGAGTCGTCACACGATGATGCAATCTCTGTGATTACAAGCGATTCAGAATCAGTATATTCTGGCCATACTGGGTTCGCACTACCGGGTGTTGCCCAAGCACTGTTGACCCAATCATCCATGCCCCACGTTATGGAAGTGGTGGGTGCGTTGGTACCAGATTGGCCAGCACCTGCATGCGTTTCTGTATTATTGATGAGAGATCCGCCTTCGAGCGTACTTGTCCATTGAGCTGTGTGAGCAATTGCTCCGTTTCCATCAATGAGATTTATTTGATCTGGTGTTGTGTGCTTTAGGTAAAATTGAGATGTACCATTGAGAGCGATCAACGTTGTTTCTCCAGGAATTAAAACCGTTGTCGATTTCATTGGCATGTTGTATTGATGCAACATAAGGTTTCGATTGGGCGCTGATAGTCTCCATCCAGCAACATCAACTTCGGAAGAACCAAAATTGTGAATTTCAATCCATTCGCCCCCTGGGTACGATTCTGAGTCTGAACCAACTGCATCTGGGAGTAACTCTGTGATTCGAACATCACCAGTTGTTGCTGCTGGAATTGGTTCGGGTTGACCAGGAGTAGGATAGAGGGATGGCGACCATGCATCAATGTAGCTGGTACTGCGTAGAAGCGAGATGTTTGGTCCATAGTTTGTAGCATACCAAGCCATATCAACTACATTCGAAGAAGCATCGAGCAAAACAAGATGATTGTAATTATCCCAAAGACGAGTGTCTCCAGTAAATTCAACGATTCGGCGTTCTCCTGAGAGTATAGTTGTACTACCCTGGGAACTGTTTACTGCAATTGTGCCTGGATCAAGGAAGGTTTGATTCCCCATTCCATCGATAATGGACCAACCGTTAAGGTCGATGTCGCTTGTTCCAGTGTTGAGCAATTCAATCCATTCACCCAAAGGTGAAGCATTTCCGTCATTATTTGAAACTGGCATGATTTCGTTAAATCCTACAGATCCAGATGCTGTAATGGAATCAAGAGTTGGAATATTTGTGGAATTGGGTGACGGATATGTTGAGATGACCCACATTCCCCCAAGAGGATTTTCTTCAAGGGAAAACCCAGGTTCATTCTTATTCCAACTAACTTCATCTCCAATGCTACCGTTTGGCAGGTAGAGTCGAACGGTCTCTTGGCCGTTGTTCAGAACACCGCTGCTTGATGTTGCATTTACTGCTACAGTTCGGATTTCACCTGGATAAATAAGTTGAGTTGCATAATCAGAAGTTGCACCAATGAGATGAGATGAATCGAGTTCAATCATGTTTCCAGCTTGGTCTTGTAGCCACCATCCAGACATGTTGATTGTGGTCGTTCCGTTGTTGTGCAATTCAATCCATTCGCCACCAGGCCAAGAGGTATTGTCTCGACTTGGCCAAGAATCTGCCATGACCTCATTAATTTGTAGATCGCTTGGGAAATAGGTTGGTCCTGCGCTACCTCCACCACTGTTCGAGGAACCAGGTGTTGGGTTCGAGGTCGCTATCCAGTCAGCGTATGAATCGGAAGGGTCTTGTTCAAGGCTCACTCCAGAGGAACTTGAATTCCATGTTGCTTCATCAATCCAATTTCCAGATCCATCATACAGAGTCATGAAGTCATTTGAATTAGCAACATAGAAATTGGTATATCCATTTCGAGCAATCACCATGTACTCTCCAGGAGCGATGGTGTATGTTGATGCGTTATTGATGTCGTAGCCTACGATACTGTTGACATCAAAGGTGAGTGTCTTTGAGGCCTTATTTGAGAAATACCAATTGCGAACATCAACACTTGTTGTTCCTGTGTTGGAAATCTCCAACCATTCACCACCTGGATACATTGCATCATCAAGCCCGTTCGGATTTGGTAATGCTTCATTGATACAAATTGCACCTGAACATGGCTGACTGCGAGCAGATGTAGATTCTACTGGCTCAACAAATGGTGTGAGTGGAACAAGTAAAAGAAGAGCGAGTAAGAAGTATGATTGGCCGCGCATAGTGTCACCTACAAGGATACCTGACGTTATCCCCCTCATATCTTTTGGCGAGGTGTAGTTTCCCCAAAATCAGATGAAACCGAAGTTATCTGCCATTTGAGCGAAGGTGTAAATCATAATCGGAACAAGAATAATTCCCATGCCGTGACTTCTACGTATGCCGATTCGAGGAGGCATCATCCCAAGGATGGTTCCTACTATGAGGACTCCGATTCCTACGAAACCTGTCGAAAGCCAGACAAGAGCGGCTACGAAGATAATAACACCCATGACCATTGATTGCAATGGAATTGCAGCGTGAAGTCGCAACATTCCCTTTCCAACGATTTTCATAATCGGCATAGCCATAATTCCTGCTGCGAGACACACAGCGAGTAATCTGATGAAATCAGCAGTAGGTTCTGTGGAGTTCCATGTTTCAATAGGGTACATCATTTTCAGAGCAAGTGTTGCCCCTGAACGAGATCTTCCAATGATGTAGAGGAACCCAAGGACCATGACAGTAACTGCTGTGTTAACAGCGGAGAGAATAGCAATGACTTCCAAATCTTGTTTTGTTTGAGGCCCTTCATGGCCTCCTTCGGCTTCAGCAATGGCAATTTCCAGTAATTCGTCATCAGAAAGTTCTGTCAATCGGCGAGTTTCCCAGTCCATTCCATAACCTTCTTTTCCTTGCACCTTTGCTGCCACGTTCCTTCCACCCATTACCAAAACAGTCGCTTGAGAAGCAGTCATTCCAGGTAAAACACCCATGCTTGCACCCGCTACTGCAGACCAGAAACATGGAGCAATGAGCGGTTTAATCGGGGGTAGATCCCAATTTTCACGTTGAGGCGGAAGGTGACTCGTTGTGGCGTAAATATCCAGTAAATTAGCAATGCCGAATAGACCTGCTAGACTTGGAAGGAGGAGTGAAGGAGACGGCATCCCAACGGGACTGTCGACTGGAAGTTCAAATACAGCCCATCCATACAATCCTGCAAGAAGGAAAAAGATTGTAGCTGCAAAGAATCCAGCAAGACGACTATCATTTCCGAGTTTCTTACGGGTAATCTTCTGAAGCCATTTCGGCCAATCAAGACGAGTCGTTTCCGTTGCAAGAAGGAGCAATGAGATCGTAAGAAGAATCACTGGCAACCAACTACGCAACCCATTGTACCAGTTAAGTTCAGGTCCAAATGCAATTCGTGCTACAATGATGAGGGGTAATGATAGGAAGAGTCCCAATTGAGATCCTCTTGCAGACCAAGCCACACCCCGTGCAGCATTCCCAGAAAGCAACATTCTATGCCCAGGCAATAGCGATAACGCAGTGTCCCCGTCTGGTGCACCAATAAGGGCCGATGGAATGTAATTTAGGAACGTGTGGACAGTACCCGTCGATACAATAATTGCAGCCACGGCAGACAGAGGGATTCCTAAATCGAGTAGTGCAGGAGATAAAGCAAGCAAAATTAATGCGACATTGTTGACGTGGAAACCAGGGATTAGTCCGGTTAAGGAACCCATGAACACACCGAAGAAGAGCGCTCCAAGGAGCCACCATAAATCAGTGAAATACGCTTCAATCATATTCTCACCACATTATTGTTGATCGATGTATTCTTGACGATCGCTCGTTCCATCTCCATCTGAGTCTTCAGAATATGAACTGGTTCCGAAGGCGTTCTCAAGAGTATCACTGAGCCCATCGTTATCTCTGTCATCAACATCTGCACTTTCTAACGCATAAATGACCGCCATCGACTGGCTGTCCTCGATTTGAAGCAAACGTCCTTCCCATGTCATCGCTATTCCAAGATGTAATTCGTCAAGGCCAATGGAATTGCCAAGGGCGTTAAGTCTGACCTTCTTTTCACTTCCTGGTTCTGAAAGGAACCAAGTACCATTTTCTTCAACAGCAAGGCCGTTTAATCGAACAACTTTGTTCTTATCATACCCCCATTGAGTTGCCCCATCTGACCAAAGAAGGGTTGTTGGATTCATTTTCTCACCTTCTGAAAGGTCATGGATAAGTAGTTCTGCACGCATATTTTCATCGTCCCAAGAAACAGTTACATCAGCAACAACGGCTTGACCAGCCTCGAGCCATGTCGAGCGAGGTCCAGGGATCGTTACGGCGATGCTTGTCCAACCGGGAGTATAGCCGGCTGAGTCCGCAAAGTATCCTGATTCGTCTTCAACGCTTGGTTCAACTGCATACTTCATGTAGGCTGCAACAGTGTAATGCGTATCTGGATCACTCAGAGCAGCAATTGGGTTAGCACTGAGCATCAAAAGTAGGTCATTAATTGTGGAGGTAGCAGTAAGTGATTCACTTGAATCACCAGCTTTGTCGAGACACCATGATGAGATTGCTGTATTCCATACTAAACGCCCACGCATCTTGATTGCCTTTCCTTCCCATGTCTCGGCCATGGATTTATCATCATCGCTCGGTATTACGCATAATGGTGAACCGGCTGAACCCGTGAGTTCCCATGTGCTATTATCGATTGAGAGCATACCTGCGACATCGACTGTTCTGCCTGATTGATACATCCATGTTGATTGAGAAGACCAATCAAGCAATGGGATATCAATTGGATGATTCCGATCAACCATAATTTCAGGCCCCTGGACTCCAAGGTTCCAGCGTAATTCTCGCTGTTGATAAGAGAGGACTCCTTGAACAGTGACCTTTGAACCTGCTTCAATCCATTGTCCCGTTGAGGAATGAATGGTCATACCAATTTGATGTTCAGAGTTTCCGTAATTCGGATGATCTCCCAGTTTGGCGTTTCCAAAAGCGATATCTGGTGCGAGGGATTTCGAAATAAATCCGGTGAGTTGAATTATTTCACCATCAAAAGCCTCTGGGTTGATTGCAACATCTGAAATTGCCAATATCGGAACGTCTGGGATATCAGAAGATTTCCAACTCATTGCTCCAGCACCGAGCGCCTGTATCCACATCCGACCTTCGTAATTGATGACGTCACCTATGATCGTAACGTTCGTACCGATAGGAGGTGTATCTCCTGGCCGATACCATCTCAATTCAACAACTCCTGTTCCATCATCAATGATTGCATCAAGCCTATCGTCTCCTGAATTGTAAGGGTCCTCGACCCATGAAATCAATGTCCCTTCGACTTTGACAACCTCGTTAACATACTCGGTTAAATCGTCGACATCCACTACGGATGGTTCACGAACCATCGCATACCAGTTCAAGGTTGCAACTAACAAAAGCGAAATGGCAAACATGACCCATAATCTTGGACCGTTGGTTTCAGGGTCATCTGTCGATAATCGAGCGAGGAAGGACTTGAGACCAGCCGCCATGGACTATGGTTTAGACTACAGGGCATAGCCGTTGCCCCTCGGCTTTCTGAGAGGAGATGCCTTGAAATGCAACGAATGAGCAGGTCTCACTATGCGAGACAGGGTTATCCGCGATGAAATTCATCGTGATATCTTGGTGCCAGCACATCATGCAAGAATCATTGATACGCATGAGTTCCAACGATTACGGAATGTGCAACAACTTTCAACGTGTGAATTTGTGTTCCCTTCAGCTACACATACTCGCTTTGCTCATTCACTTGGTGCATATCATCTTGCAGGTGCGCTGACCGACTCACTGCAGGAAGTTCAACCAGGGCTTCTCTCTAACGAGGATGCAGAATTGGTTCGCCTAGGGGCTCTTCTTCATGACATTGGTCATCCTCCTTATTCTCACCTTCTAGAGACTCCTGAAGTTTTTGCAACATATTTTTCGCACGAGCATTGGGGTAGGGTCATGCTTGAGAATACGTCTTCTGAGATCGGTCAGGTGCTTGCTGAAGTACTTGGGACTGAACGGAAAAAGCGATTGTTTTCGATATTAGACGGGGCAAAGGAATGCGATGGGATAGAAATTGCTCCGTTTCTGAAAGAAATCATCAGCAGCCAGTTAGATGTCGATCGTATGGACTACATGATTCGCGACCAAGCCAATACTGGTGCCCAAATAGGAGGATTTGACAGCGCTCGGGTAATTCGGGCCATGAGAGTGAATGACCAAGGTCGTCTTTATGTCAAATCCTGGGGCTTACCTGCAATAGAAGCCTATCTTGTTACTAGATATCATATGTACAACCAAGTCTATTTCCATAAAGTCAACATGCTTACTCAAGCCTATCTCGTTCGAATGCTTGCTCGGGCCAGAACTCTGGCATCGGAGGGTAAACTTGCCCTTGGGAGTGAAGTTGAACACATGCTGCTGAACAAGTCGTTGACAGCAGAGCAATACGCAGAAATTCATGATTCACACGTGAAAGTGGCTATGAGTCGCTTCTCTCGAAACGAAGATGAAATTCTATCAAGTTACGCTTCTCGGCTCATGGCTCGTCGAGATTATCACAAATCTCTGCGAATACCTTCTCTTACATCAGAGATGTTTGAAGTGATTCAAACTGAAGTAGCCGGATTCATTGAAGGGGCAGGTTTTGATCCCGAACATGATTTGATTACTGCCTCGATACGAAAACGAGGGTACATGCCTTACGAACAGGGCATCATACTCGAAGACGGACGAGATGCGGCAGAACATTCTCCACTCATTCGCTCCCTTTCTCAATCCGATGAGCAGATATTGGTTTTTGTTCCTGAACAGATTCGTGACGAGTGTGAAGCATTAGTACGTTCGAAAACAAAACCGTCCCAATCATCGCTTGCAATGTTTGATTCGGCAGACTCATGAACTTCATGTTCCAGCATGCATCATCGGGCCTGTAGCTTAGTTGGTTAGAGCACCCGGCTCATAACCGGGCGGTCAAGGGTTCAAATCCCTTCGGGCCCACTTTTTTTTCTTCTCGATTCTGCTTGCAATCATGCACTTTCTGGCAAAATGGTTATGAGGGTCGATATGGTGGCTTTACTTAGTGAGCACAATGTCTGGAGTTAAGAGAACACTTTGCGTTTTGACCCTTTATCTAGCCTCAATATTGCTTGTAGCAGTTCCTGCACAAGCACAGTTGCCTACTGCAGCGGTCTCAATTACGTGTGCTCCTGCAGAAATTAAGGTTGACGTCAAGCCTGGTTCAACCCTCGTCGGATTTACAACATGTACTGCAACGAACCCTACTGCGTACATCGAAAAGATTGCATTGTCTGTTACATCAGATGGACTTGCAGCGGCAGCCCCCGGTGATATTTATGTCGGTGGTGGTCAATCAGAGGACTTCCAAGTTGTTGTCCGAGCTCAACCATTCATGACAATGCAAGCGAGAAGTTTGGTTGTTCAAGGAAGTGTACAAGAGATCAGCGGAGTACCTCCTGCTAACGTCGCAACATCCGGTGCCTCAATGATTGTTTCAATTACCCAATTCGCACTCTTGCAAGTTGAAGCAGTCGAGCCTTTCGTACAACTTATGCCAAAGACCGACAAGGACTTTGAATTCAAGGTCTACAATCTAGGAAATCAATTCGATTTCATGAAGGTTGGTATCTCCGAAAGTTCCCGTGAGAAACTCGAAGATGCAGGATTCAACATCAACATCCCAATCAGCAAGGTCAACGTTGAACCAATGGTTGCTCCTGCTAAGGTCCGAATCCAAATTCGTACTCCTAAGACACAAGGGTGGACAGATGCTTATCACACACTCGATTTCTACGCTGAGTCTGATTTCTCTTGTAAGAACGGTGGCTGTGACCGAGAATCACAAATGATCACAATCTATGTCCGTGGTGTTTATCTTCCAGGCTTCGAAATCATCCCTGCACTTTCCATGGTTGCTCTTGCAGCAGCAGTCGCTGGTCGTCGGTTCTTAGGATCTGATGATGAAGAAGGAGAGTGGCGAGAAGCCGCTCCTGGACTCTAACTGCTGAAAAGCGTACAACCCTCGCTCGTATCGGGGTTGGGTTCTTAACCTCCCCATGCGACGAATATATGAGATGAGCAAATGAGTGGGCTACTAAGCAAGGCGAATGCCGCTGAAGGAAACGTAGAAAACGAAGTAAAGGCCGAAACAGTTGCCGAAGTACTTCCTGCTGTTCAGGAAGGAGGCGGTCCGGATGTACCAACTATGCTGAAGACAGGTGGTTGGGTCATCATTATCATCGGTGGTTTGCTCTCTCTCCAAGGTGGTTCTTGGGGACTTGTGGTTGTCCTTGTTGTTCTGGTCCTTGGAATAGGTGCACTATATGGAGGCCAAACGCTC
>QXYA01000051.1:0-3275 GCA_009887135.1 Candidatus Poseidoniales archaeon | reverse complement strand
TCCTCTTGACTGTAGGGCCCTATGGCATTGGTATTTTCATTGGGGCTCCTGACACGTTTGCTGTTACTGAACTTGAGTATGATGAAGAAGACAATCAAATTTCGTTCATGGTCCGAGGTGGTATTGATGAAGCCACAGCTACAATCAATACTATTTCTTCAACAGGAGTTGTGGCAGAAGTTTGGTCCGGATCTGAATCTCTAGGAGATAATGGCGCTCGATTTAAGATATCTGTTGAAGATTTCTTTCAAGGAAATAGCGAGACATGCATCTACTGTTCAGATTCATCATTGGTTGAGTACCAACTAATTGTCGATGATGGCGAAGGAACCTCCTCTACTCTTAACCTTGATACTGACTTTACAACTCGAGAAGTTCTTCATGCAGGTGTCCAAATTCAAGATCACATGACGAGCGAAAACTCAGGCACAGGTACATCAGGATCTACTACAACAGTAATTGATGGACTAATTATTGACGTTCTTGCAGGAATCATGCCTGATGATCATGAACCTCTCGATGGTGGCCTTCACAGTATGTCAACTGGTGAAGAGGATGCTGGGACTCTTGGAATCGTTCAAGGAGATTACACACTTGAACTCTCTGTTCTAAAGGGAACCACCAAAAAATGGAGTCATCCTACAGTTGCGGTCAATGGATACGAGGCTTCATTCAACTCTGGTGGTGACTTCAAAAACGGAGAAATGACGACTTGGCTCAGAATGGGAGGTACTGAGACTGACAGTAACGGTATTCTTTTCCTCCACGAAGATGACTTCTACGAAGGCGACGGATGTTACACCTTCGAAATTAAGATTACGAATTCATTCTATGTTGACAATGTGTTAGACGAAGAAGTAGATACTGATTCAATCCTTCTCGAATCTCAAATGTCTTGGGAACTTCAGTTCGATCAGTACAATGACAACGATGGTGGGCAGAGCGCCCGCACCTACGATGCATGTTGAATTCTTGGATTTCGAGATATTTACTTTAGATTCTGATATATTTCGAGAAAAAAAACATTCACTTATAACCTATTCAGGTTCTTAAATGGTTTATGAAGAACGCTCTCGTATACCTAACCCTTACACTGCTTATTGCATCAACACTCCCTCTTTCTGTTAATGCAGATGCTAATGATGACATTCCTACAAACGCCGCTGCAACCGGCGTCCATGACTCCTTAGTCGCAGCATTGACTCATGTTGATCTTGTAACTACCTTGCAAGGTACTGGCCCGTTCACTGTCTTTGCTCCAACCGATCAAGCGTTTACAGATGCAGGAATCGATTTGAATGATTTCAACACACAAGAGGAAAAGGACACCCTCTCTGACATTTTACTCTACCACGTGGTATCAGGATCAGTACCGTCGAGTGCAGTTACTGATGGGATGCTCGCTACGATGGTCAACGGAGACAAAGCAAAGTTTGGAGTTAGTGGCAGTACAGTTACTGTAGGGACTGCAACAGTTACAACAGCAGACGTACAAGCATCCAACGGGATTATTCACGTCATCGACAAGGTCCTCATGCCTCCAGTTGATATTCCTACAACAGCTCAGACCACAGGGATTCACACTTCTCTTGTCGCTGCAGTAATTCAAGCAGACCTCCTTCCTACATTGCAAGGAACAGGTCCATTTACGGTATTTGCACCAACTGACCAAGCCTTCACAGATGCAGGAATTGACTTGGCTGCGCTTGATAATCCAACTGGTAAGCAAACACTTTCTGATATTCTTCTCTATCACGTTGTCTCTGCGGAAGTACAATCTTCTGACGTTACTGACTGTATGTCTGCAGATGCAGCGAATGGTCAACCTCTTTCATTCACAGTTGGTTCAACGGTAATGGTGAATGATGCAAATGTTACCTCGACAGACGTTGTAGCAAGCAATGGTCTCATCCATGTTATCGACAAGGTTCTGACACCATCCGATACTCCTAACAATATTCCACGAACTGCACAATGCACAGGAATCCACAATTCCCTCGTGGCTGGTGTGATACAAGCAGAACTCCTTGAAACACTTCAAGGGACAGGACCATTCACAGTTTTCGCTCCTACTGACCAAGCGTTTATTGACGCAGGCATCGATCTAGCCGCCCTCAATACTCCAGAAGGTAAAGCTACTCTCAGTGATATCCTCCTCTACCACGTCGTCTCTGGTGAAGTACCTTCAAGTGCAGTAACTGAATGCTTGGCTGCTACTGCAGTCAACGGTCAATCGTTGTCGTTTACAGTTGGTGACGGCGTAATGGTTAACGACGCAAACGTAACTCTTGCAGATGTCAATACGAGCAACGGCGTAATCCACGTTATCGACAAGGTCCTTACCCCTACAGACACTCCAAATGATATTCCACGAACTGCTCAATGCACTGGACTTCACAATTCACTTGTTGCGGGTGTGATTCAAGCAGAACTCCTTGAAACACTTCAAGGGACAGGACCATTCACAGTTTTTGCTCCTACGGATCAAGCGTTTACAGACGCAGGAATTGACCTCGCGTCACTCGACACACCAGAAGGAAAAGCCATTCTTTCAGATATCTTACTTTATCACGTCGTCGCAGGAAACGTCCCTTCTTCAGCAGTTACTGAATGTATGTCTGCTGATGCGGTAAACGGACAACCCCTCTCGTTCACAGTTAACGGCGGAGTCATGGTTAACGGAGCAACCGTAACACTTGCAGACGTTGGGACAAGCAACGGTGTCATCCACGTTATCGACAAAGTGCTTACCCCAACAGATACTCCTAATGATATTCCTCGAACAGCACAATGCACAGGTGTACACAACTCGCTCGTCGCAGGAGTAATACAGGCTGAATTATTACCCACATTACAGGGTGATGGTCCTTTCACAGTCTTTGCCCCTACGGATCAAGCGTTTGCAAATGCAGGCATTGATCTCGCCGCACTCGACACAGTCGAAGGCAAAGCAGCACTTACTGACATTCTTCTTTACCACGTTATTGCAGGTGAAGTGCCAGCAGAAAATGTAACAGAATGTCTGTCAGCAACAGCTGTTAACGGAAATCCGCTTTCCTTCACAGTTGGAGTTAATGGAGTAATGGTCAATGATGCTAATGTCACAGCAACAGACGTCCCAACAAGTAACGGTATCATCCATGTCATCGATAAGGTATTGAGTCCAACAGATACTCCGAATGACATTCCACGAACTGCACAATGTACAGGAATACATGATGCCCTGGTTACAGCTGTCGTTCAAGCTGAATTACTGGAAACATTGCAAAGTGAAG
>QXYA01000050.1 GCA_009887135.1 Candidatus Poseidoniales archaeon | reverse complement strand
CGTTGCCACTCCCTCTTCCAGGACCTTCGGGCGCCCTTGCAGCATTGAAAGAAGAGATGAATGAGTGAAGGAGTTTGCCTCATGCATTCTCAATCCCATGATTCTAGCCAACAAAAGAATCTTGCATTACTTGGATTAATTCTCGTTGGTATTGCTCCAACCATTTCAGTTGTAACAGGATTTGCCTTCAAAGCAGGCGTATTGGCCATTGTCGTGTTTATTTTTACCAAGGTATGGATATTCGGTCTTCCAGCAT
This sequence comes from Candidatus Poseidoniales archaeon, assembly GCA_009887135.1. Taxonomy (GTDB): domain Archaea; phylum Thermoplasmatota; class Poseidoniia; order Poseidoniales; family Poseidoniaceae; genus MGIIa-L2. Next base: position 6,097 of record QXYA01000050.1, on the reverse strand, counting down.
ATTGGCATTTACGGATCGATAAAAACGTTTTTTCTCGTTCTCCAGCCTTAAATGGAGGATGGGCTGTCTCTGCAGGGTTAGGAGTTGTGATGGCAGTTGTCATTATGCTTACCTATGTTCTCCTTGGAGACACATTGGTGAGTAACGATGACCTCATTGAAATTCTAGATCCATTTGGTTTGACAACACCATGGAAACTTATGCTTGCAATCCTTTTTTGGGTATTCATTAATTCTGTATTGGAAGAGTTCGTCTTCCGATGGTTTATCACATCAAAAATAGAGCAACTTGTTTCCGGAAAATGGTTGCCTATTCTTCTTTCTGCAGGTGTCTTTACACTGCATCACACCATCGCATTGGCGTTCTTTATCGACCCATTAGGGAATTTCATAGCATCACTGGGCGTCTTTATTGGTGGCGTAATATTCTCTTGGATATACATCGAATATCGGAGCATATGGGTGGCTTGGGTTGCTCACGCAATCGCTGATGTCGCTGTATTTGCAATCGCTTGGCAAATGATTGTTGGGTTCTAATTATCTGTGCTTCCATTCAGCCGTTTCACGGTTGAGGAAGGCCTTAACACCAATTTCCTTATCTTCAGTATCGAAAAGGTTTGCAAATGCTTTTGCTTCTGTAGCAACACCTTGGGTTAGTCCTTCATCTAGAGCAGACCGTAGGGTTTCCTTAGCAACTCGAAGGGTGTTGCTGGATTTTGTTGCAATTAATGAGGCCATCGTCATCACTCGTTGGTTCAACTCTTCAGGCTCTGTAACATGATTTACCAAGCCAATTCGTTGTGCTTCTTCAGCACCGATCATCTCTCCAGTCATAACTAATTCCAATGCTTTGCCGTAACCGAGCAAGGAAACGAGACGCTGTGTGCCTCCATAGCCTGGTATAAGTCCGAGATTGATTTCAGGCGTTCCGAACTTGGAGCGAGTGCTTGCAATACGGATGTCGCAAGAGCAAGCAACTTCCAATCCTCCCCCAAGGGCGAATCCATCGACCATGGCAATACTTGGTTTACTCATATTCCATAGTGCCTCGATAGCATTATCAGTGAACATGACGGTGATTTCTTCACTTCCTCTTCCAAGGAATTCTGTGATATCTGCGCCAGCAACAAATGCGTTCGGTTTCGCTCTCTTTCCTTCTGGAGGAGGAAGTGGTTGCGCTCCAGTAACGACGACACAGCGTACAGTATCAGTCTGTTCAACCCATGCGACCATGTCTTTGATCGAACTGGTGACATCAGAATTCAAAGCGTTCAATTTGTTTGGCCTATTGATTGTGACTAAAGCAACAACAGTTCCATCATCACATGATTCAATTGGTACGGTTTCAATGGAGAGCACATCGGTTTGTGGAGGCGTCATGATGGTTGGATTGCACGGAGGTTCAAGAGTTCACCTATGCTTCCCTTACCTGCTGCAAGCAAGCAATGAAAACCATCAGGTTGCTCCAAGGTGCATGGGCGAAGAACGCAAACCACTTGTTCGTGCAGTCGATATGGGCAAGAGGTACGGTGATTTCGTCGCTCTCCATCCACTAAATGTTGAGGTTCATTCCGGAGAATTCTTCGGAGTGTTTGGTCCGAATGGAGCTGGAAAATCAACCTTCATTAAACTCCTTACTGGTCAACTCCGTCCCTCAATTGGCCAAATTGAAATCCTTGGAATTGATGCAGAAGATTCACCACAGAAACTGAAAGCCAATATTGGTATTGTTCCCGAATCCGAATCCCCTCCATCATTCTTGACACCAGCAGAATTTCTTCAGTTTGTTGCTCGCCTTAGAGGACTGGATAATCTTAAAGAAAATGTTGAACATTGGCTCGATTGGTTTGGATTGCAAGAAAAGCGGGATACGATGTGTAAGGACCTTTCAAAGGGACAACGGCAGAAAGTGATGCTTGCTTCTGCGTTTATCCACAAGCCGAAACTTCTCTTCCTCGATGAACCATTTGCTAATTTAGATCCTATCTACCAACGTAAGTGCAGAGAATGGCTTCTGGATCATGTCAAGGATGGAGGGACCATTTTCCTTTGTTCTCACGTCCTTGAAATGGCAGAACGAATGTGCAATCGTATGGCGATTATCAATAATGGAAAGGTTCTGGCAGCAGGCACAGTTACCGGTTTGAAAGAAAACGAAAGCGAAACACTCGAAGATGTCTTCATTCGCCTCGTCGGTCATTCGATTGAAGAAGCTGAGCGAAAGAGCGACGAGGGAGTCTCCAACGAGGAGGAATGACCATGACGACAACCACAATCGTCTCTCAAGACTGGGATGAAGTGGTTGCTCGAACGTCAGAGACTACCAAAACTTCTCTTGGCACAACATCTGCTGATGTGGTTCTTCTTGAGCCTCAACGAGGATTCGCAGCCTTTTCAACAACGTTTCGTTATATGTTCAAAGAGGAATGGAGAGAGAACATTGATTTCGCAAAGAAGCGTCAAGTTGTCTTGTTCCCACTTCTCTTGGCTTTGGTCACTACCATCACAACAATTGGACTTCAATTCCTCGTTGGAGATTCTGCAGCACAGTCTTCCGAGATGGATGAAAAGTCCTTCACATGGGATCAATTACGATTTGCCTTACATCTTCCTTTGTTGATGTTTAGCCTTGGAATGGGAACATTTGCTTTTCGCGGACGAGAAGCAATTTCACAACGAGATGGTAACAAAAATCACCTTATCGCTGCACCAGCGATTCAACCGCTGCCAAATTCAATGGCGCACTATGCATTTTTTGCCAAGGAACTGATGTATTATGCAATGCTGATTCTTACACCAATTACTCTGGGAATGGCTGTCGGGATATTCCTCGGTCAGTTCGATAACAGTGTTTCTACGCCACTTCAGTGGTCTTCGCTTCCTTGGACATGGATTGCCATGTTTACAACCATTGCTCAAGGTCTTGCTCTCTCTTTCCTCGCCTCTTCACTGTGGATGAGAGGCAGACCGTATACCATCGTTGGACCAGTTCTTGTCGTGGCATTGGGCATTATGGCTGGAATTGGACTCTTCGACATCGATTTTGGATTATGGGGTCTTGCAATCCAGCGAGAACAAGCGGTGTGGATTGTTCTTGCTTCTTTGTTTGGATGTGCAATGATCGGTCTTGTTTCTTCTGTTCTTATTCTTGATGACTTTGAAGCCAAGGTCATTGAACATGAAGATATGTTTGAGCCAATGTATGCTCGATTGAAATTCCTCGGTAAGAGCGATGTTCGATTATTGGTTGCAAAAGAATTCGTAGATTTACGTCGTTCAGGTGCACTCAAGAAGATGACCGTTTCCTATTCCATTCCTCTCCTCGTCCTTCTAGGAATGGCCTGGCTTGTCGATTTCGCAGATGCTCCAATTCCAATCAATTTACTTTCATATGCTCCATTCCTTGGATTCTTTGGATTCAATTTCTATTCATGGCTAACTGCTCTTGATAGTCCTGATTTCATGAATGGATTACCCTTGAGTGTCCCTCAATTGATTCGAGCAAAAGTGGTCGTTTATTTCATTGCAACTTCATGGATTTCCTTCCTTTTCCTGGTCATCATGGCTTGGCGACTCGATGAATGGGGAGCGCTCCCAATCGGCCTTATCGTCATGTTTGCAAACTCCATTTACATCGTAGCACTGACCGCTTTCTTGATGGGATTGCGTCCAAACAAAGCAATTTTCGATGGAGCGATCATGATTTGGTTCTGGATTGGAACTGTTCTACCATTGCTCGCTTTGTTCCTTCTCTCTTTCACTCAAGGCGATACTGAATTCTACCAGAGTTGGCTCACTCAAGTCCAAGAAGATGGGCTTGATGCACAATCTGTTTCGTTTGATAGTGAACAAATGCGACAAGGATTCTGGGGAATGCTTACTGTCTCTCTTGGACTTATTGGAGCATCTGGTCTTCTTTGGAAACTTATGGACCGACGATGGGGCAAATCAGCCTTTGATAACTAACAACATTGATGAGTCCTCACCATCGCCTTTCAATCATGGGTCGTGTCTTCGCAGTATGTGGCATGCCCGGCTCAGGAAAGGGAGAGTTCGCTCAAGTCCTTTCGAATAATGAGATTCCCGTTCGTTCCATGGGTGACATGGTTCGAGAAGAAGTTGCTCGAAGAGAACTCGAGGTTGCACCAGAAGTGTTTGGACTTGTCGCAGCAGATTTACGTCGAGAGTTCGGAGATGATGTTCTGGCAGTCCGCCTGACTGCAGCAGTTGATGAATTACTCAAAGACAATCCAATCGTCCTGATCGATGGACTTCGTGGGACTGCGGAATACGATGTTTTCAAATCAACTTGGGGCGATGGATTCCAATCTGTTGCTATCGTCACTGGAAAGGAAATCCGATTCGCAAGAATGGCAGCAAGAGGCCGTAGCGAAGACGGTGGTACTGCAACGTTTGAAGCTCGAGATAAGCGAGAAAAAGGGTGGGGCCTTGAATCCTTGATTGAATCTGCTGATGTCCAACTCGAAAACAATCAAGATCTTGTTCATTTTCAAGATGAAATTCGAACATGGTTGAACGCTCTGATGTAACGCCTTTAGCATCGTTTCGCGACCAAAGGTTATAGTCGGGCGCAGCCTGTCAAGGAATGCTTGGGGTGTTTGGTTTATGGCAAGGAAGAAGGGGGAAGGCGGTCGAGGTCGTCAAAAAGCTCAACAACGAGCTCAATATGACGAGTTAGACAAGTACCCGGTCATGCCTCCGCATGCCTTTGCAAGAATTGTACGTGACAAGCGTACACTGAACATCATTTACCAAATCATCGAACCGCCGATGACAAAAAAAGAGCAAGAACAAAGAGAGGAAATTATGGATATTTTCATCCGCTCTTTGACCGCTAATATCGAAGAAATTGACGCTAATCCAGAAGCATACCTTCGAACTGCGATGGACAAGGTCATCAAAGCATACGGTATGAAAATCACCAAGAAATCCAAATCAAAATTGTTCTATTACATCCGCCGCGATCTTATCGGATACGGCCAGATGGACGTGCTGATGAACGATGCCAACGTTGAGGATATTTCTCTCGACGGTACTGGCGTCCCAATTTTCGCTTATCACCGTAAATTCGAATCGGTGGAAACAACAGTTGTTTGGGATACTGACGATGAACTTGAATCGTATGTCATCAAACTCGCACAACGATGTGGGAAGCACATTTCAGTTGCCGATCCATTGCTTGACGCAACTCTGATGGATGGTTCTCGTATCGTTATGAAATTAGGGCGTGAAGTTTCAACTCGCGGTTCTTGTTTCTGTATTCGACGATTCAAGGACGACCCGTTCTCCCCTGCTGATATTGTTGCATTCCGAACCATGTCATCTCTGATGGTGGCTTATCTTTGGGTTGCGTTCCAAAATGAAGTTCCAATGCTGTTCGTCGGCGGTACCGCTTCCGGTAAGACCACGACACTCAACGCCATGTGTATCTTTATTCCATGGCAAATGAAAATCGTTTCAATCGAATCCACTCGTGAAGTAAACATTCCTCAGCCAAACTGGGTCCCTGGTCTTACTCGGCAAGGGTTTGGTGGAGAATCAAGCGAGGGAGAGATTGGGGAGTTCGAGTTGCTCAAAGCAGCTCTTCGTGAACGGCCAGAATACATTATTGTCGGTGAGATTCGTGGTGCTGAAGCATACGTTCTGTTCCAAGCAATGGCTACCGGTCACTGTGCGTATTCAACAGTTCACGCTGACTCCGTACCTTCTCTCGTCCACCGACTTGAGAACAAACCGATTGATATTCCTCGAGTTTTATTGCCTGCACTCGAAGGCTGTGTTATTCAGATTCAAACCCGTATCAATGGACGACGTGTTCGAAGAACAAAACAAATTGTTGAGATTGTTGGTATCGATCCAAACTCGATGGAAGTCATTACCAACGAAGTATTCCGTTGGGACGTATCATCTGACGATTTCATCTTCAGTGGCAAGTCGTATGTTCTTGAGAAAATTATGGTAAAAATCAACTATTCACAAGACGAGATGCGTCGTGAATTGAGAACACGTAAGCGAATTATGGAATGGCTTGTTCTCAATGATATTCGTAAGGCTGACCAAGTGTCACAAATCATTAC
>QXYA01000005.1 GCA_009887135.1 Candidatus Poseidoniales archaeon | reverse complement strand
TCACTGGAACTCAGAATGTCATTGCATGTGCAGAGAAAATGGGTATTCGACGAGTACTTCTTGCTTCAAGCGCAGCAGTGTATGGGGATGCTACGGCGATTCCATTGAAAGAAGAAACAATTGGCACCCTGTTATCGCCTTATGCGACCTCAAAGTATGATAACGAACATCAAGTGGTTTTGGCAAGAGAAAGAGGGCTTGAAGCGGTTGCATTACGGTTTTTCAATGTCTATGGTCCGAACCAATCAGTCCAAGGCGCGTATGCTGCTGTCATACCAAAAGTGATTGAAACCATAACCTCTGGTCAGCGACCTGTTATTTTTGGTAATGGTCAGCAAACTCGAGATTTTGTTCATGTCCAAGATGTTGCGATGGGTATTTTCAAACTTCTCGGTATTGATTGGAACAAAGTTCACTCTCATGTCTATAATGTCGCAACTCAACAACAAATCTCAATTCTCGAATTAATTGAGACTGTGAATCTGAATTGTGTAGAACTGGGGATTTTGGAGGCACCTGTGCAACCCCTTTTTGAAAATCCACGAATCGGTGATATCAAGCACTCTGTGGCTAATATCGAAAAAATCATGGAACAAATCGAATGGAGTCCTACGATTGATTTCCATCAAGGCATTCGAACATTGCTCCAACAGGATGGTGTGCGTGAGTGAATATATTGTGGTTCACTACCCGTAACTTGGTCGATCTCTGTTCGACCACTCTCACAGCATTGGGAGAAGGTTTGGTTTCTCTAGGTCACCAAGTAACCATCATCAATTCGGATGAAGAAGGCAGCCATTCAAACTTCTCTTGGATACATGCCTCTCTCGATGCGCAAGCGATTCGAGGCCGAAAGGGTCATGTTCTCGGAAAGAAAATGGGTCGATGGCTCAATGATTTGGAACCGCATCGCGAGACGGTCGCTATCGTTGATTGGAGAATTGCCTCATCACTTTCCCCAATTCTCAAAAGAAAAGCCGTCCCTTGGGTTCTGATGGATAGAAGCCCTCCTGCTGACCGAGGAATACTTGCTAAATTACAGTGGCCTGTTTGGAAAAAGGCTTGGTCATTGGTCAAAAGCAGACAGGCTCATTCAGGCTGCGTCGTATCTCCATCACATGGTCAATTTGTTCATTCCCGCGTTGGTGTTCCTGAAACAAATATGATTGAAATCCCAGCTGGTGTCGATGTATCGTTATTCAAACCTGGAACAAATAAGGGGATATTGTCACTCATCTATCACGGTCGACTTGACGGGCATAGAGGTGTCTTGTCCCTTCCTATGCTCCACGAAAAGCTTCGCCAAAACAATGTTCATTCTAAACTTATTTTGATTGGAGAAGGAGATGCGTTTGAAGGCTTAGAAAGAATGGCTGGGGGCCGGGATGATATCGAGGTTCTCTCAACTCTTCCCCAGGAAGAGTTAGCGGAGAAATTATCTCAATCACATATTGGATTGTTACCCATGCCCGAGACAAAGGTATGGTCACTTGCCAGCCCACTCAAACGTAGTGAATATGCAGCAAGTGGATTACTGATCTTCGGAATTGATCATTTAGGCCATCGGCTCAAAGGAAAAAATCAGCCTGAGTGGATTCATCTGGTCAAGCAGGAAGACTTTCATTTCGATGGCGTCGAATGGATACAGTCCTTGACCCAGAAAAAAATCAATTCACTCTCACAGAATTCAAGAAAGTATGCTGTGGATGAATTAAACTGGTCAGGAAGTATTGAAGCACTTGAGCAAGCATGTACCTCATGTCTTACATGAGAAGTGTTTCATAGCACGTCTTCCATTTTTCTTGAAGAATTGGAAGAGAGTAATCGAGTAATAATGTTTCATCAAACATAGTGTTCTCTGAAGATAAAAGGTGAAGCAGGTTCTTTTTCCAATCCTCTAGATCTTCAAATATAGCTCGTGGAATTTCTTTTGGAAGTGAATGGATTCGATCGCTCAACAAGACTGGTGTCCCCATTGCCAGTGCTTCAAGGGCAACCATTGGTTGTCCTTCGAATTTTGACGGTATGATTAAAATCGAAGCGGTCGAAAGTTGTACTCTTTTTTGCTCTTCAGTCATCCAACCAAGAGGCTGAACCCAAGAATGTTCACTTGTTTCAATACCGCTCATAGCGAGGAAAAGGGAAGGTTGTTTTTGACGCAATTCACTGACCAACTTTTGTGCAAATTCGCCACCTTTGATCGGATCATTGCGTGCAAGAAATAATATTTTATGGGGGTCTCTCGACCCTTTAGAGTTGAGAGTAAGTGCAGGGTCGAGAGGATTTTGAATCACGTTTGTATCGCCTATTAATTGCGATAACTTTTCTTGCCATGAAGTGCTTAAAACGACAACAGTCGATTGTGATACAAGTATATCCTTTCTAAAATTGGATACGCGGGGTGACGAGGCTTTGAGCCATGTATCAAATTGCCCAGAATGAATATGGACAATGTTCGGAACTCCTGCCTTGTGTGCCATTTGAGCAAAGCGGCGTTTCCTCCACCATGACCAGTCTGCAGCAGTATGAAGATGAACAATGTCAGGACGCTGTGCTGGATCTTTCAGCATCTGGATGAGGGTTTGCCGAGCCCGCCTGTATGCTCGCCATTTCGCCCACGGTGAACCTGTGACATGAGACGAGAGAAGTTCTGCTTCCCAGCCTTCTGGTGGATGCTCTGCAAGAATACGCATCACGTTGGCCATGCCGCCTGGCGTCTCACACGGGCCGATGTGAAGTACCTTTGGCATGTTACACCCTCTGAGCCATTGGATGAAGAAGTTCCGCACAGAAAGTGACCTGATGAAGTCGGTTTTGAGGGGAGATATCAAGGGGGGAACAGCGGTGAAACGGTCATGGTGTGGATTCCAGCCTTGGTTGAAGTCGGTTTGGGGTTTGCTGCTTTTGCTCCTTTTCTTGTTCATCGTATCTCTGTAGGAAGATGGAGAAAACAAGGAATAGACTATCCAATCTCATCGTCGGAATTACCACAGGTCACCGTTCTCTTACCCGTTTGGAATGAAGCGCTCATTATCGAAAAGAAACTTGACAACCTTGCTCAACAAAACCTTCGGTGTTCACTTC
>QXYA01000049.1 GCA_009887135.1 Candidatus Poseidoniales archaeon | reverse complement strand
CAGTCAGGTAGAGCGTCGGACTTTTAATCCGATGGTCGCGGGTTCGAACCCCGTCGGGCCCGCCTGCTGCGCTGCAGCACAACGTTGGGGCGAAGCGGGGTTGATTTGGATGGTAGTAAAGAGCGCAACAAAAAAGCGGTTAATTGAACTCGGAGTCTCCGATGAATTCGCCCACAAATTGGCTACGGACAGGAATATGGCCGACATTAAGGCCATGCCTGCTGACGACGTCGCAAAGATTCTCGGAATCGCAAAAGACAGCGAATCCTTCACCAAAGTTATGCAAATTATTGCTGAGCAAGGGAACCGACGTTCCCGGAACAAGCGAAGCAAGAAAATCACCATTTCCTCCAAAGCAATCGATGAGTTCGATCGTCCTGAGGCAACCATTCGTTTCAACCCCCTGAATCACGAACTGGTCCCTCACCAAGAACTTCTCGGCGAAGCGAACATCAGTGAAAAAGAACAATACGATTTGGAGAAAGAAGAACTCCTTCCATGGGGTCTTGAAGAACTCGATGAAGATGGAAAACCACGTCTTGCAAAGGAACTTCTCCCGAAAGTTCTGATTTCAGACCCTGTTGTTCAAGCCATCAAAGAGGCTTGTGAAATTCTTGACAATGCAACACTTGCCGCAGATCCAGACCACCGCCCACTCGCAGCGGGTTGGATTGCAGACCGTGTTTTGAAAGTAAAGAGACATTCCAAATCTGCTGGTACAGCTGTGGCTTACCGGCTTATTGTGGAGGGCAGCTGAGGCTGGAGTTGATATTATGCAAGAAATTATTGAATCATTTTTCAAAGAACGAAGCCTAGTAAACCACCAACTTGCTTCCTACAACGACTGTATCCCATCCACGGTCAACCAACTCTCTCGAATGGAGAAAATCATTCGTAACATCCGTGTCGGAACTGACGAAGAAATCATCGATGACCTCGGCGGCTACATCAAACTCGACGTTGCTGACCAAGAGATTGTCATTCGATTGAAGGACATCAAACTCGGCGCCCCTAACATTCGTGAAGCCAACGGTTCTTACCACCACGCTTCTCCTATGGAATGCAGACTTCGAAAGTTGACCTATCAATCCCCGGTCAGCATCGATTTCACAATCTATCGAAACGGTGTCGCCTCCTTCCCTGAAGAAGGTGTACAAGTCGGTTCAATTCCGATCATGGTCCGTTCCCAACGCTGTCACCTTCACCCAAGTCACATCGCTGATGGCCGCACACTCGAACCGAGTAAGTCAAGCGAAGATGCTGCCCTTCTTGCAGAACTTCTTCGTTCTCGTGGCGAAGATCCACTTGACCCAGGTGGCTACTTCATCATCAACGGTACGGAGCGTGTCCTCATCTCTATGGAAGATCTCGCACCAAACAGAGTAACAGTTGAAATCAACAAGCGTACTGCAAAGCGTACGGAAGTCGCTAAGATTTTCTCACAGAAAAACGGTATGCGTAAGCCTCTCACCGTCGAAAAGCGACGTGATGGTATGCTCATGGTCAAAGTGAGTACTGCAGGTACAACTCCGATCCCAGTCGTTCTTCTCATGAGAGCACTTGGAATTGAAAATGACCAAGAAGTATTCACTGCTATCTCAGGTCCTCAAGAGACGTTCAAGTACATCGTCGCAAACATCAACGAAGTGAACGGTGATGAGAAGCAAGAAGGGGATTACGACGTTAAGAGTACCAACGAAGCATACGAATGGCTACAAAAGAAATTCGCTGCTGGACAACAAAAGGAATACCGTGAAGCACGAGTAAACCAACTTCTTGACAGAGAACTTCTTCCCCACCTTGGTGACCAAACTGAGGACCGTAAGAAGAAGGCAATCTTCCTAGGAAGAATTGTTCGTCAAGTTCTTGAAATGGCACTTAACGACTCAGAACCGAACGATAAGGACCACTACGCAAACAAGCGTGTTCGCCTTGCAGGTGACCTTATCGAGGACTTGTTCCGTGTTTCATCTGGACAACTCGCTCGTGACCTGAAGTACCAACTCGAGCGTCATCACAACCGTAAGAGAGAACTCAAGATTACATCCTGTCTACGACCGGATGTTTTGTCTTCCAAGATTCTCCATGCACTAGCAACTGGAAACTGGGTTGGAGGACGATCTGGTGTGAGCCAACTTCTGGACCGCACAACATATCTCGCTTCCCTTTCACACATGAGAAGAGTTACCTCTCCTCTTGTTCGAAGCCAACCTCACTTCGAAGCCCGTGACCTTCACCCTACACAATGGGGACGTCTTTGTCCTAACGAGACGCCTGAAGGGCAGAACTGTGGTCTAGTAAAGAACGCAGCTCAGATGGTTGACGTCTCTGAAGAAGTTGATCCTCACGAAGTTCGTGAGCGCCTTGATGAACTGGATGTTTACCAGCCAGATGACTGGACTGACGGTGACAGAGTTCACGTCAACGGTGACATCTATGGTATGCACAAGAAGGGTAAGAATCTCGTTAACCACTTCAAGAACGCTCGACGACGTGGAACCATTCCTTCGGAAGTTTCCATCCGTCACGACATTGAAAACCGTGATATCTTCATCAACACAGACAAAGGACGAATTCTACGTCCATTGCTCGTATTGTATGACGGAACACCTCGTCTTGAAAACCATCATCTCGTTGATCTCGCTGCTGGTAACATTACCTTCAAGGATCTCGTCAATGATGGTATTGTCGAGTGGGTAGATGCTGAGGAAGAAGAAGACCTCTATATCGCTCCACGACCATTCGTTCTTCCTGAAACTGTACCAGAAGGCAAATTCTCTGGCCGTCCAGTGACACACGAAAAGATTCGATGGGCTAACCTTGGTGAGCCTGGTGAATCACATGCTAGCCTCGAAGCAGAAGTTCGTATGCCAAATGGAACAATTGAAGTTGCTAAGTTGGAAGTTCCACTCCTCTTCGGAGCAGAACATACGCACGTTGAAATCGATCCACAATTGGTTCTCGGTGTTTGTGCAGCTCTTATCCCATACCCAGAACACAACTCAACACCTCGTGTTACTGGTGGAACTGCAATGGTCAAGCAATCACTTGGTCTGCCAAGCGCAAACTACCGTCTGCGCCCAGACACACGTGCTCACATCTTGCACTACTCCCACCGCTCAATCGTCCGTACCGCCGCTATGAAGACCACAAACTTCGATGAGCGACCTGGTGGTCAGAACTTCATCGTTGCAATCATGTCTCTGCACGGCTACAACATGCAAGACGCTGTCATCATGAACCGTGCATCAGTCGATCGTGGACTCGGACGTTCAACCTTCAACCGAACCTACAACGCAGAACGCCGCAGATTCCCAGGCGGCCAAGTTGAGGAGATCGAAAAGCCTGGAAACAAGCTTACTGAAGTCAAGGGACTGAAGCCTGCTGAAGCATACTCTCATCTCGAAGATGACGGATTGCCTCTCCCTGAAACATACCTCGAAGGCGGAAACGTCCTCGTTGGAAAGACAAGTCCACCTCGATTCCTCGAAGAATCGAACAGTGGAGCTTTCCTAATGGCTCAAGAACGTCGAGAATCCTCAATGCTTGTTCGTCACGGTGAGAAGGGATGGGTTGACAACGTATACGTCACAGAATCAGACAACTCAGGTCGTCTCGTTCGTGTTATGGTTCGAAGTCACAAGATTCCTGAAGTTGGAGACAAATTCGCTTCACGTCACGGACAGAAGGGTGTTATCGGAAGACTCGTAGAGCCTGAAGATATGCCATTCACACAAGACGGTGTAGTTCCTGATTTGATTATCAACCCTCACGCTATTCCATCTCGTATGACTGTAGCCCACGTTCTGGAAATGATCGGTGGTAAAGTCGGTGCTATGGAAGGACGTCGTATTGACGGTACTGCATTCCGTGGAGAAAAGGAAAGCAGCCTACGTGATGGACTTGTCCGCAACGGACTCGCTCACACTGGCCGTGAAATCATGGTTAACGGTGAAACTGGAGAATCATACCCTGCCGAGATTTTCGTTGGATGTATCTACTATCAGAGACTCCACCATCTTGTCAGTTCCAAGATTCACGCCCGTTCCCGTGGACGTGTTCAAATTCTTACCCGTCAACCAACAGAAGGTCGTGCCCGTCAAGGTGGTCTTCGATTTGGTGAGATGGAACGTGACTGTCTGATTGCACACGGTGCTTCGATGGTCATCAAGGACCGTCTGCTCGATGAGTCTGACGGAATTGACATGTTTGTATGTGCTCAATCTGGGCACATTGCATGGTACGATCCAAAACGCCGAACCTACGTCAGTCCAGTTCATGGAGATGGTGCAGAAGTCTACAAGGTACAGACTTCCTATGCATTCAAGCTCTTGCTGGATGAGATGAAGAGTCTCGGGGTTGCTATGCGACTAGAACTGGAGGACCGAAGATGAGCCGAAGAACGACACTAATCCCAAAGCGAATCGCACAGATTCGTTTCAGCCTGATGGACCCGAGTGAAATCCGTAAGATGTCATCTGTCGAAGTTAAGACTCCTGACACCTACAAGGATGATGGACGCCCATACAATCAAGGATTGATGGACTCCCACATGGGTGTTATCGAACCTGGTTTAGTTTGTCCAACTGACAACTGTAAGTATGACGAATCACCTGGTCACTTTGGTCACATCCAACTTGAACTTCCGGTCATTCACATCGGTTTCGTAAACCTCATCAAGACAGCTTTGAAGTCGACATGTAACTCTTGCAGCAACGTTCTACTTCACTCTGCAAAGGAAACACACCCTTCCAACCCAGAGCTTTCTGAACAGGATTACTACCGATCTCGTATCCGTGATATCATCACAAAGCACGGTGTTGGATCAACAGAATTTTCAAGCATCATCAAGGAAGTCGAGAAGATTGCATCTGCAAAGAACCGACGCACATGTATGCACTGTGGATCTCTTCAAGGCGAAATCCGTCTTGACAAACCAACCACATTCAAGGAGAAGACCGAGAATGCAACAACTGGTGGAAAAGAGACCGAGCGAAAGATGAATCCTCGTGACGTTCGTGAGTGGCTTGCAAGTATTCCACCAGAACACTTGATTTTCATTGGAATGGACAAGCAAAATCGTCCAGAATGGACTGTTTTGAAGGTACTACCTGTGCCTCCTATCACTGTTCGTCCATCGATTACTCTTGATAGTGGAGATCGTTCAGAAGATGACTTGACACACAAGTTGGTTGACGTTCTACGTATCAATCAACGTCTGCAAGAGAATCGTGACTCTGGTGCACCTCAACTGATTGTTGAAGATCTTTGGGAACTTCTCCAGTACCACGTTACAACCTACTTCGATAACCAAACATCTGGAATTCCTCCAGCACGTCATCGATCTGGCCGTACATTGAAGACTCTGACACAACGACTCAAGGGTAAGGAAGGACGATTCCGTTCTAACCTATCCGGTAAGCGTGTTAACTTCTGTGCTCGTTCAGTTATCTCTCCTGATCCATATCTTGGAATCAACGAAGTTGGTGTTCCTAAGAAGGTTGCAAAGGAATTGACTGTACCTATCCGTGTTACCCTTCGTAACCGAGAACAGATGCGACAGATGATTCTTCGTGGACCTGATGTTCACC
>QXYA01000048.1 GCA_009887135.1 Candidatus Poseidoniales archaeon | reverse complement strand
GTGTCTCCGAGTAACATGTCCAATGATCCATCGCCATCCATGTCGGCAAATGCAGGTGCAGACCAAACTCTATGGGGCATGGCCAAAGGTTCATCCCATCCCTCAGATACTTCATCAGTAAAGCCTGTGTCTCCTTCAAATGCAAACACTCTTCTTCCAAAAGCAACAATAATATCATCACCATCTTCTCCATTAATATCCATTAGGGAAGGGGGGGAAACTGCAATTTCGTCATTCGAATTTCCAGAGCCTCCTCTATTCATGACTTTTGACCATTCTTTTGTTGGAGGGTCGTTGCTTAAATCGTGGCAGCCAACCATTCCCTCACGATCGAATGAGAAGGAAGATGTAGAGTACCATGTGACCCAGCAAAGTCGATCATCTATACCATCGGCGTCTGTGTCAATTGGCAGAGGGGGGGCGTCGGCAAAGCCATTTTGTGAACGGAATGAGAAAATCTCCTGCGTTGATGTGAGTTCCATCCCAACAAATCGAGCACCATATCCTGTGGTCCCGCCGTTTGAATCAGTGGGGACTGTCAGTATCATCTCAGGAGCTGAATCACTGTCAAGTTGCGTAACTACAGGGCTAGGTAGTCTCAACCTTGGCGAATCGTCATCAAAATCAGTTCCAGTGATTGCTACACGACCCCATGAATTAGAACCTGTTGCGCCATCTAAGCGCCAAATCCACATATTCCCTGAATTTTCATCAATTGTAGTTGCGACGACTGCAGTGTTGGAATCATCAAGTTGAGCCCATGCTGGGTCACTTGGATGCGTGCCTCTGTCAAGAATAACTTCCCATGATGGAGCAGTCGGTGTCGAAGAACCCAAGGGTATTGTCATTATTTGAGGGTCTTCGGAGTTGATATCCACTGCGGAAATAACCAGTTCAGGTTGCCCATCAAGTTCTAAATCTGCAAGTAGAGGTTGTGTGACAGAAAGGTGATTGCTTTCCCTTGTTGGTGCGTGGGGGCTTGTGATTCCAATTCGCAGATCAGCATCGGACCAAGACCATGCAACTTCATTCGAATGCCCACCAGTTTGCCACCCAGATTCATCACAGGTTAGTTCAGGAGACCATACGTCTACGTTTAGCGCACTTTCCGTGTCATAAACAACAACAATTTCTGTTGTTCCATCGAGGTCAACATCAACCAATACTGGTGTGGAGCGGGCTGATTTTGTCGACCCCAAGTCGACTTCCCAAGCTATGCTTGCGTCATCACCTGCAATGAGTGATAGTTTTGTCGAGGATGTTCCTGTACTATCGTGGAGGACTACGGCAAAGAGGCCAAGTGGTGTGCATCGGTCCTTTGCTGCTGGCGTAACGTCTAAATTGGCTGAAAAGTTTCCAATAATGGATCCATATGCATCTGATCCGATTCCGTCTTCTAGACCGACCCAGTTAATGACGGGGTCATTGATGCTCGCAAGTGAAGTCACTAAATCGACTGAGCCTGTTCCTGGACCTCCATCTGCTGAGTGAACTGGCATTGAACCATTTCTCGTAGGCACTCCTCCATACTGGCCCCATGGTTGGTTGACTGGATTCCATTGATCCTCTGAACTATTTACAACACGCTCTTCGGCCTGTAAAGTCTCTATGGCCATTTGGCTAAGAGAGGTAAGAAGCATGAGTAGAACCATGCCAAGTGCTGGCAAGAATTGTTCCGTTCTGGAATGGCTTACGCTACTCATTGTCTATATTGTGCATCAAGGGGTTGTTATTGCTTTGGGCGAAAGGTGCAGAAAGAAGACTGATTTCAAGGAATTATTCTCTATTCGGGAGTGTTTTACTACATCCGCAGTAGCATGAATGAGGGGTGTGCTTCATATAGGGGTCGTTACTGGGCAAAATGACTTCGGTCACCTTCTCTCCCGAGGCGGCGCCGGTGAAGGACGGAAGAGGCTCACCCCCTTCCGCTTCATTGCTACGCTGAGAGAAGCCCGGGGAGAGGAATAAAGATGTACAAAATCGTAACAAAAGAGGATACTATTCGTATTCCGGCAGAGTACATGAAGAAAGGACAATCTCTCGATCAACATATCGACCGATTGGCTATGACTGCATTTGAAGGTCGCTTTGATGAACAAAACCGTTTCATCCTAGTAACAAGCAACCACACACCACTTGGACGTGGCCGAATTATTCACGGCGATGGTGCAATTTACCAACGTGTTCGCTTCGATGCACTTCTTTTCTGCATGGATGACTACGAAGTTGTTGAAGGAGCTATTTCTGAAGTAAACGAATTCGGAGCCTTCGTCCGTATTGGACCAATGGAAGCCCTACTCCACAAGTCTCAGATTCTCGAAACTCAAGTTGAAGTTAACGTTGGAGCAGGAACTATTTCTGGCCGCGATGATGACAAGCGCTTAGGAATCGGTACTGCAGTGCGTGCGAGAATTGTTTCTCTCTCCCCTGATACAAGTGATCCTCGTCGTTCAAAGATTGGATTGACTTGTAAGCAACCAGGATTGGGCTCCCTTGAATGGCTCCATGCACCAGGTGAGTGAATATGGCAAAGAAACCCTATGCATGCGGTGATTGCGGATTAATCCTGCAAGATGATGTCGACCAATGTCCTCGTCACCCATCTGCTCAAACAACAACTGACTGGCAAGGCTATGTCATTATCATTCACCCTTCTCGTTCAGAAATTGCTGAACGATTGAACATCGACCAATCTGGCCGATATGCTTTGAAGGTGAATATCCGTTAAGGAGAGAATAACAATGGAAATTGTAAGTCGTACAGAAAACAAGTTGCTCAACCGTGTTGAAATC